>DASQFK010000106.1:0-4784 GCA_035633175.1 Methylotenera sp. | reverse complement strand
ATTGAAACTCAACGCTATCCGGCACTTGTTTATACTGCATTCTATCGACGCGGTTGGCCACATCGGCTATACGCTCCGTGGTCAGCGGATGAGTGCGCAAAAAACCAGGGGCATTACCCTCAGCAAAGCGCGTACCGCGTAACAATGTTGTAAAAAAAGCCGGCATGGCCCGCACATCAAAACCGCCACTGTCTAATATCTGCAAACCGATACGATCAGCCTCGCGTTCATGTTCACGCGTGTAATCCAGCTGATTTTGCACACCCACGGCTGTGGCAGTAGTGAGCGCGCCACTAGCAAGCTCTGGATTAGCGCGCGCTACCAATAAAGCCAACGCAATACCTGCAATATTCTTAAAAGTGTCATACTTTTGCGAAGCCAACATACGCGCCAAATGATGCTGCGTGACGTGACCTATTTCATGCCCCAGCACACTAGCAAGTTCAGACTCACTATTGGCAGCTAAAATCAAACCTGTATGTACACCAATCACCCCGCCCGGCATGGCAAACGCATTGATCGAATCATCCTGCACCACAAAAAAGTTAAATTTCTGCTGCTTATCCGGTCCGTTGGATACTAACCTTGCGCCTAAAGCCTGCAAATAATCTGTAATTTCCGGGTCATGCAGCACTTCGTCACTGGCGGCAACATCGCGCAAAATTTGCTCTGCAATAGCAGTTTCTTGCAATGCAGATAACACCATGCCGGACGCATCACCCAATTCAGGCAGCTCGTTAGCGCTAGCGTTATATATACTGAAACTGCTTAGTAATCCAACCGCTACTGGCAATGCAATTAATGATGTGCGCACTATATTTCGCGCGGCGATAATAAATGATGATTTTAATTTCATAATTGTTATGATAATGGTTAAAGCCATTCAGTTCATGAAAAAAAATGTATCAAAACATTACGATATTTCTATCACACCATTACTAAGCTTATGACATCACCTTCAAATACCCCAAACCCACTCACCCACTTTGACAACAGCGGCCAAGCGCACATGGTCGATGTGGGCGAAAAAGCCGAAACCCACCGTATCGCAACCGCAATGGGCAGAATTAGCATGCTGCCTGCTACCCTTAAGCTCATTCAGCAAGGTGATGCTAAAAAAGGCGATGTACTAGGCATCGCCCGAATTGCCGCGATTCAAGCCAGTAAAAAAACTCCAGATTTAATTCCACTGTGCCATCCAATTGGGTTGACTCGTGTTGCCGTAACGTTTGATATTGAAGAAAGCACAACCAGTATTACATGCACCGTAATCACAGAAACCTATGGAAAAACAGGCGTTGAAATGGAGGCACTAACTGCTGTGGGTGTAGGGTTACTAACAATTTATGACATGTGTAAAGCTGTAGATAGAGGTATGGTGATTAGCGATATTAAATTGTTAGAAAAACACGGTGGGAAATCAGGTGATTGGGTGGCAAAGTAATAGTTAACAGAAATGCCATTAACCTAATTTAGGAGAATAAATTGTATAAATTATTACTACTTTGTGCGATATGCACGATTACATTAACTGCCTGTGAGAAACAAAAACAAGCCTCAGCCGAGGTTGGTGCTATTCCTAAACAGATTATTGATAAAGCGACTAATGACATTCACAATGCCGAAGTGCTTGCCACTGAAAAGTTGAAAGCGGCAGAAAATGCGGGTACGCCAGAAGGTGTGGAACAGTAAGTTTAACCATGGTCTGACCCCTATTATTTCCTACTTCTTTATAAGTCAGCTCGCCGCGTTCAACTTGTTCAACCACTGCCAATTTAAAAGCCAGCGTGTAATCACGTTGTGTTCGCTTAATCCCAATACCCATTTGACGCTCCTTGAGTTAATTCAAAAAGTGTCAACTTATTCCAGGACGGGTCAGCTGAATAAAATGAAGCCCAACAAAAAGGGAACGTAATATGAAATATAACATGAGTACATTAACGTTAATGTTGGTGATTTGTTGGGCTTCGCAAAGCTTAGCCCAACCTACGCGAGCTAGTATGGTAATAATCAGGTAAATACCATCTTTAATACCAAACAGTTCTTGTTTTTTTATCATTATGTGCCACCCTCCATTCATCATCATTCGCCCCCGCCGTCTGGCTCTTAGTACTAGGCAGGTTAAAAAAGTATTGACTGTTAAAGGCTTCTAACACGTGTAGTTTTGTCCATTCGGTAATTAAAACTGTCGGTGAGATAGCTGTTATCGGGGCGAATTCGCTCCTCACTCACAAAATCTACCGGAGTAGTAGTGCCGAACAAAAATAACTTCATTATGGTACTAGCCGTAGGTAAACTCATTTTCAATCCTTATTAATATTCTTCAACAAAATTGCCACAGTTATCCATTATTCGATAACGCTCAAGCACTTCGGTACGCAAAGTCCCATCGTTATCCTTATATCGCAACTTCCACATCACAACTACAATCGCAGACCTTCTACCTGTCTTACGATCCCACTCACTGATCGCCCCACCGCCATCGTGATACTTGGATCGATAGTTTTGCGTTACAAAACAGCAGCTAGGGTTTAACTCAAAAAAAGTTTTTATGTCTTTATAGGGAAGAGGATAGGATGGTTTATACATTCTCACCGACCTCGAACTACCATCGCCTTCTCCAGGCGGTATTAACCAGTCCCCGTCCGCAAACTCTTCTTCACGGGGTTCACCTTGCCAAGCTTCTCGATGGTAAGCGTGAGGATAGTTTTTTAAAACCTCCACAACAACCTTTTCTATTTTTTCATTATTAGATAGAAAGCGATTTTCTGCCACACACCACCCAGGTGGTGGCGCAGTAAAATACCAGTAACTTATTGGTAGGATTATTACTATCGAAATGATAATCAGGTAAATACCATATTTAATACCAAACAACCCTCGCTTTT
Organism: Methylotenera sp.; assembly: GCA_035633175.1. GTDB lineage: Bacteria > Pseudomonadota > Gammaproteobacteria > Burkholderiales > Methylophilaceae > Methylotenera. The sequence goes on along the minus strand of DASQFK010000106.1, from coordinate 1,896 downwards.
TGTCCATTATGCAATCACCCTCCAAACATAGTCACTCGCTGAAATAGTCTCGTCTTTTCATAAAATCAGCGAAGCAATTCAACTCTCTATCTGATTTAACTTATTACTTATTTATGTTCCCAACACTTCTGAACTACTGGTTTGTGTGTTGTTTTTGGCCATTGCTGCTTGTTGTTCACTACTGTTATTTTTTTCTTTCCCCAATATCACGGCTTCATCCACCAATAATCCTTTAGCTCGCGTAGGTTGGGCTGAATAAAATGAAGCCCAACATTTACTACAATCGTTGGGCTTCGCTATGCTCAGCACCAACCTACATAACCCAAACCATCGCTATGTTGTACAAGCGTAAGGTGTCGCATCGATTTGCGGCGTTTCACCTGACATCAATGCCGTCACCAACTGTGCACTAGCAGGTGCCATCGTCAAACCATATCTAAAATGACCTGTATTCAGGTATAGATTTTCAATGCTTGGATGTGCGCTGATGGTAGGTAAGTTATCTGGTGTGCCAGGCCGCAAACCGCTCCAATGCTTGATAATGGGTTGATTTCTTAATTCCGGCATGATTGCTTCTGCTTTTTTACTGATTTCATCTCGCACAGCTTCGGTCACTTCGGCATCGAAGCCTACATCTTCTAAAGTACTGCCTGCCAGTAAATATCCGTCGAGCCGCGGTATTAAGTAAAAACCTTCTTTATACACCATTTGTTCGAGGTTCTTTTGCGGTTTATAGAGCAAAATTTGTCCGCGCATGGGTTTGATATTAAGTTTAGCAGCGGTGTCTTTGAGCAGCTCAAAACTCCACGCGCCGGAGGTGACTACAAATTGGTCAGCAGTTAATTTTTCACCGCTGACGGTTTCCCATTCGTTCAAGGTTGCTATTTGCTTAAGTGGTACAAGTTCAGTATGTTCTAATAGCGTAACATTGTTTTGAACAAGCCATTGACGCATCGCCTGCATAAGATACGGGGGGCGTATCTGGCAAACGGTAGGTAACCACAGCGCATCTTCTCCATTTGAAGATTGCACACCAAATGTGGATGCTTTTACTGGCTGAATAGGCATTTGATTGCTCGCACACCATGTTTGAGCAGCTTCAGCGTCAAACTTCGGTAATATTAAAAAGCCTGATTGCTCAAAATTAATATCGATGCCTGTTTCCTGCTGCAATTGCTGGCTAAGTTGCTTATAAGCATTCGCGCCATTGTTGGTCAATGCATTCACTTGATCAGAATACATCCAAGGGACTAAAGGCAGCAGTATGCCGCCGCCAGCCCAGGAGGATTCGCCAGAGGTTTGGCTGGCAATCTGGTTCCGCTCTACTATGGTGACGCTACAGCCGCGTTTGACTAACTCCATGGCGGTCATGCAGCCGACGATACCGCCGCCCACGATCAATACTTTTTTACGCATTATTTAATGGCCACGCGACCGATGAGCAAAGCGTTTTGTGCATTGGCTAAACCAGTAGGCTGACCCAACAGCACAATTACATCGCCCTCTGCCAATATGCTATCGAGCTTAGGTTCTGAGCCATTAGAATTCGGGCGGCGAATAGATTTGACTTCGACAGCAAAATTTTCTAAATTCATCTCAGTCAAACGCCTGCCAATCGCAAATGTGCCTGCTGAAATAACCACAGAATGCAGCCGCACTTGTTGCTTTTCTAAATCTTCATCTTCTACATCGGAAATGCCGTGGAAATAACCTCTAAACAGTTTATAACGCTCTTCTCGAAATAAACGAATACGTTTTACTACCCGATTCAACGGCACACCTAGCAGCATCAGCGCATGCGAGGCTAACATTAAACTACCCTCCAATATCTCAGGGACAACTTCTGCCGCACCTGCTTCTCGCAAGGCCTCCATATTACTATCATCCACGGTGCGT
>DASQFK010000105.1:0-1887 GCA_035633175.1 Methylotenera sp. | reverse complement strand
AGACGTATTCAGTCTTTAACTAAAGGTTGATATGTAAATTAGGCCGTATGAAACGGCCTAATATTAATAGTTGCATATTAAGTAATATCAAATCCGTTTAGTTGACCAAATATAGATTAACGTATGAAACTGCTAGATATCAATTAGCAGTATTTATTCGTAAGCAAAGATACTGCCTAATTTGTCCATTTCTTCTAAAGCCTGGCCACAGCCACGTGCTACGCAAGTAAGGGGATCTTCTGCAACAATCACAGGTAAACCAGTTTCCTCTACCAGTAATCTGTCTAAATCACGTAATAACGCACCGCCACCGGTCAGCACCATGCCTTTTTCGGCAATGTCAGCACCTAACTCAGGCGGCGTTTGTTCTAATGCGGATTTTACCGCACCCACAATTGAATTTAACGGCTCGGTTAATGCTTCTAGAATCTCATTGCTGGAAATAGTAAATTTACGTGGCAGGCCTTCTGCAAGGTTGCGTCCCGTGACTTCCATCTCCAACACAGCAGAACCTGGGAACGCAGAGCCAATCTTTTTCTTGATCGCTTCAGCTGTCGGTTCCGAAATCTGCATACCGTAATTGCGGCGAATATAGTCAATAATCGCTTGGTCAAATTTATCACCACCAACACGCTCTGATTTGGCGTAAACAATACCGCCTAGTGAAATTACGCCCACCTCAGTGGTGCCACCACCAATATCCACTACCATTGAACCAGTCGCTTCAGATACTGGCATGCCAGCACCAATTGCTGCCGCCATAGGCTCTTCGATTAAGAAAACTTGCTTTGCACCGGCGCGTTCGGCGGATTCTTTAATCGCGCGGCGTTCTACCTGTGTAGAACCAACAGGCACGCAGATAATGATGCGCGGGCTTGGTGAGAACCAGCGTGCATCATGTACACGGCGAATAAAGTATTTGAGCATTTGCTCGGTAATCGTAAAGTCTGCGATCACGCCATCTTTCATGGGGCGAATCGCTTGAATATTGGCGGGCGCTCGTCCAAGCATGCCTTTAGCTTCTGCGCCAACTGCGAGGAGAATTTTCTTGCCGCCAGGGCCGCCTTCCAAACGAATCGCGACAACTGAAGGCTCGTCTAACACGATGCCTTTGCCACGTGCGTAAATTAGGGTATTGGCGGTACCTAAGTCAATTGCAAGGTCATTTGAGAAATAACTAGTTATAAAACCGAACATTATGTTTTTCCTGTCGTTTGATGCATGGTTTATGCAACTTCAATGCGTGATGGCCTCATAATCTTTTCACTCGATTAAGCGGCTCATAAAATCAGGTTATAATACCGTATATCTTATTGAAAATTAAGATGTGATTGCAATTTGTTACAAAACTACAACGTTTTCATAACGTAGCTAATAACAAAAACAATGGCCACATCAGAAAGATAAAAAAGAAAAATCAAGCAGGTGTTAAAAAAGCACTTATAAACTTCACCAATTATATTTCGGATTATTGAAGCATGGCACTGAGTATTGAAGACATCAAAAAAATCGCACATCTGGCGCGCATCGAAGTAAGTGAAGCTGATGCTAGTGCCACCCTCACAAAACTTACAGGTATTTTGGGCTTAATCGAACAAATGCAGGCGGTTGATACCACTGGCGTTGAACCTATGTCGCATTCACAAGACGTCAATCAGCGCTTGCGTGACGATGTGGTGACAAAAACCAATTTACGGGATGAGTTCCAAAAAAATGCGCCTGCCCTAGGTAATGGTCGTGGTAATGGCGCTACAGAGAAAGCAGTATCAGGTGGTTTGTATCTTGTCCCTAAAGTTATAGAGTAATTGAATATGATCAATCATAGTTTGAAACAGCTTGGCGAAATGCTCCAAGCCAAGAAGATTTCCAGTGTAGAACTCACGCAAT
>DASQFK010000104.1:0-2355 GCA_035633175.1 Methylotenera sp. | reverse complement strand
CTGGTATCAGCTACATGGATACTGATGGCGATTTAGAAGCGGAAAATGGCGGCGGCGGATTTATCAAACTAGGTAAAGAGCTTAGCGAAAAATGGGACATTCAAGGTGGCTTAGGTTATAACCGTGCTGACTCAGACCTTTTTGGTGTAGGCGGCCATTATAAACAAACTACTTTAGGCGTAGATGCTTTATATATGTTTAGCCGTGATAAATTCCGTCCATTCTTGCTGGCTGGTTTAGGCGTTGCGCATAATGATGTTGATTATTCACGCATTAACATCGATGATAAGTCTAAGACTTCTTGGTTAGCAAATGTTGGTTTAGGTGCACAATATTTATTCAATGATTCTTTTGGTTTGCAAGCTGATGTGCGTCATCAATGGTCAAGGTCTGAAGCAAAATCAACTCCTAGACTAGATGCAGACGGCTCAATCGGTAACACATTAGTAAGTTTAGGCGGTATCTTCCGTTTTGGTGCTCCAGCACCTATGCCAGTTGCTGCTGTAGAGCCAGCTCCAGCACCGGAGCCAGTTGCAGCAGTAGAGCCAGCTCCAGCACCGGAGCCAGTTGCAGCACCATGCAATCCAAAACTTGAGACCGTAACAATTTCTGCTGAAAAACTATTTGGTTTCGATAAAGCTAAACTACAAGATGGTTCTAAACCAATTCTTGATGAAGCAGCTGCTAAGATCAAAGGCAATCCAGATATTGAATTAGTGTTAGTAACTGGTCATACAGATCGTATCGGTTCAGAAGCTTACAACCAAAAACTTTCAGAGCGCCGTGCTAACATCGTGAAAGATTACTTGGTTTCTCAAGGTGTTGAAGCTTCACGTTTACAAGCTGTAGGTAAAGGCGAGTCAGAATCAGTAACTGATTGTAAAGGTACTAAAAAGACTAAAAATTTAATTTCATGCCTTGCACCAGATCGTCGTGTTGTGATTTCAGCTGAAAAACAACGTGAAACAGGTTGCAAATAAGTGATTAAATTTAAGGCTTAACTATTAATCGCTAATTTAAATTAAGTATTTAAGCTAAATTTAAGAAGTAAAATTAAAGCCCCGCAATCGCGGGGCTTTTTTATTGGTAAAATAAACATATGTTTAAACCGAATGAATTGCCTCCTATTAATGTTGATTTGCTTATTGAAGCGCGTTGGATCGCCACTGTAGTATCAAAACAGCCGGTTTTGGAAAATTACGCAGTGGCCATTCAAGCTGGTTTGATAGTAGAAATATTGCCCATAGCCGAGTCCAGGAAAAAATATACTGCTGCCTCACTCGTATGTTTAGATGATCATGTATTGATCCCCGGATTAATCAATTTGCATACACATGCCGCAATGAGTCTAATGCGCGGAATTGCTGACGATATACCTTTGATGGCTTGGCTAAACGACCATATTTGGCCCGCTGAAAAAAATATATTGTCAGAACGGTATGTGCACGATGCAACAATATTAGCCTGTGCAGAGATGTTAAGCGGTGGCATCACCTGTTTTAATGATATGTATTTTTACCCGCAAGCTACGGCAGCAGCAGCGAGCCAAGCAGGTATGCGTGCAAATATCGGTTTAGTAGTGCTTGAGTTCCCATCAGCCTATGCCAGTGACGCAGACGATTACTTGCAAAAGGGTGGTGCTGCCCATGATAGTTGGCGTAATAATCCTCTCATTACTTCATCTATTGCGCCACACGCTCCTTATACTGTTTCTAATCAGACGTTTCAAAAAGTAGTAACGTATGCTGAGCAACTAGGGGTTGGCATTCACACGCATCTACATGAAACGCGCGAAGAAATTTTGCAATCCGAGAAAAAGTTCGGTTTGTGCCCACTGCAGCGAGTCGCTGAATTTGGCTTGCTGGGCCCTAATCTAGTAGCTGCTCATTGTGTGCATCTGCAAGCTAATGAAATTGACTTACTTGCTGAATATGGTTGCCATGTTGCACACTGTCCGAGTTCTAATTTGAAGCTTGCAAGTGGCATTGCACCTATTGCGCAGTTACTAGCTAAAGGTGTGAATGTTGGGTTAGGTACCGATGGTGTGGCCAGTAATAATCGTTTAGATATTTTCACTGAGATGCGTCTAAGTGCATTGTTAGCAAAAGGCATGAGTGAAGATGCCACGGTGATTCCAGCACATCAAGCCTTAGAAATGGCCACAATAAATGCAGCAAAAGCGATGGGCTTAGATGATAAAATTGGCACAATTGAAGTTGGAAAGCTGGCTGACTTGGCTGCTGTAAGGTTGAGTGACCTAGCTACCGCGCCATATTACGACCCTATTTCGCATTTAGTATATAGTTGTGGGCGTGAGCATGTGACCCATACCTGGGTAGCGGGTGAATTACGCTA
>DASQFK010000103.1:0-11093 GCA_035633175.1 Methylotenera sp. | reverse complement strand
ATCTGATTGATATATAACTCCAGGATTTTATCTTTGCTCAAGCCATGCTCTATTTTAAGTGCCAGCATAGCTTCATTAATTTTGGTGATAATGGTGCGTTTACCATTAGGAACAGTGAAAAAGTTCTTGGCCACTTGCATGGTAATGGTGCTTGCCCCTTCTTTTGCACCGCCTTTAAGATTAGTGACAATTGCCCGCATTATCCCTTTGGTATCAATACCATTGTGTTGATAAAAACGCCTATCTTCAATCGCGATAACAGCATCTTTCATATTTTGCGATACGTTTTCAATTTTGATATAAGCGCGCCGCTCCTCGCCAAACTCGCTTATTAAATAGCCATCTTCGGAATAAACCCGTAGCGGTAGTTTGGGGTGATAATCAGTCAGTGCATCAATAGAAGGCAAAGCTGGGTAAATGAGCGCAGCAGCGATTGCTACTAACGCAATCAAAGATAATCCGCCAACTACTATAGCTAATATTAAATAGTGCCACCATTTATTTGGGGTCATGAAAGTAATGATTCGATTTGTATGTGTACTCCCATTATAAATTGGTATGATGGCCCTTGTGAATCATTAAAATTTAGTATAAAAAAAATTTCTGGTCAGAAATTGCTTTACAGGGATTAAACTTGTTGCTAGGATTTAATGTAAATTATTAGAAGTACACGTAACTAACTAACTTTGAGAGGGAATTTCAATTTGAAATTCAACTTTTTTGCAGAATCAACCCCGCCCCTGATCGGTATCGATATCAGTTCTACTGCCATTAAAATGGTCGAGTTGGCTAACGATGGTCGCGGAGGATATAAGTTAGAAGGTTACTCAATGGCACCTATCCCCAAAGAGGCCATAGTGGATGGAAATGTAAGCGATCTTGAAAGGGTAATCGATTCAATGAAGCTTGCATTGAAGTTGCTTGGCTCTCGCGAGAAGCGCGCAGCACTTGCGCTACCAGCATCTGCTGTGATTAGTAAAAAAGTACTCATGGCCGCAGATCTTCGTGAGGAGGATATGGAGGCGCAAGTTGAGGCCGAAGCTAACCAATACATTCCGTTCTCGCTTGACGAAGTCAATATTGATTTTCAGGTGATTGGCCCTGCTCTAAATAGTGCGGACGAAGTGGAAGTATTAATTGCGGCTTCCCGCAAAGAGAAGATCGAAGATCGTGTGGCTGTAGCGGAAGGTGCTGGCCTGAAAGTAACGGTAATGGATGTAGAAACTTACGCTACCGAAGCTGCCTATTCGTTAGTTGCAAGCCAATTACCTAACTCCGGACGTGAGCAGACGGTGATGATTGTAGATATTGGTGCAATCATGACCCATATCAACGTGCTCCATGATAATAATTCGGTTTACACGCGCGAGCAGAGTTTTGGCGGCGGACAACTGACGCAAGAAATTCAGCGTCGTTTTGGATTGTCTCTAGAAGAAGCTGAAATTGCAAAGCGTAAGGGTGGATTGCCCGAGAGTTATGAAAATGAAGTTTTGCAGCCATTTGTGCAGTCATTAGCAATGGAAGTGGCAAGGGCATTACAATTTTTCACTAGTTCTACTCAATATAACCGTGTTGACCATATTGTACTTGCAGGTGGCTGTGCTGCTATTCCAGCCATTGACACCATGGTGCAGGAGCGGACACAAGTAAATACTTTAGTTGCCAATCCATTTCATGCCATGACCATGGGAGGTAAATTCAAACAGCAACAAGCAGCTATCGATGCACCTGCATTGCTCATTGCATGCGGGTTAGCAATGCGGGGATTAACAATATGATACGCGTCAATCTACTACCGCATCGCCAAGAAAGGCGAGAGGCACGCCAGCGAGAGTTTGGTTTTATGGCACTGTTTTCTGCTATTGCAGCATCTGTCATTATTTTTATGGGCTTAACCTACATTAACAGCAGAATAGATGCACAAACAGAGCGAAATGGACGTTTAGATAATGCTATTGTTGAACTAGATAAAGAAATTAAGGATATTCAAGATTTAAAAGACCAAATTAGTGCCATGCTGGAACGTAAGCAAGTGGTGGAAAATCTGCAAACTAATCGTAGTCAATCAGTGGTTATATTGGATGAGTTGAGTCGTCAGTTACCTGAAGGTATGTATTTGAAAAGTATTAAACAGCAAGGGAATGTGATTGCTATTGAAGGGGTAGCCGATACTAATGCACGAGTTGCAACATTGGTACGTAATTTATCTACCTCCACTTGGCTGGAGTCACCTGTTTTAGTTGAAATTAAATCAGTACTTGTTAATTCTTTAAAACAGAATGCATTTACATTAACTGTGAATATTAAAATACCTAAAGTAGAAACAGAAGAACCTGCAAATACAGCTGTAAAAACGAATGCTGAAGGTAAAAGTTAATTATGAAGTTAGACGATTTTAATAATATAGACTTTAAAAATGCAGGTAGTCTACCTGCTCCAGTTAAAGCAGTGTTGCTGGCAGCATTGTTCTTAATTCTGTTAGGCCTCGGCTACTATTTTTTATGGAGTCCTGCATTAGAGACGTTAGATACAGCAAAAGCTAAAGAACAAGAACTGCGACTAGTATTTTTAGATAAAAAAAGCCAAGCGATTAATTTAGCGGCTTACAAACAACAAATGGTGGATATCGAAAAGACTTTTGGTGCTTTGCTAAAACAATTACCAGACAAATCACAAATGGATGGTTTGCTAACAGATATTAACCAAGCAGGTTTGGGTCGCGGTTTGGAGTTTGAGTTGTTTAGACCTGGGCAAGAAACGCAGGCAGAGTTCTATGCTGAAATGCCTATTTCTATTAAGCTAATCGGCACTTATGATGATTTAGGAGCATTTGCGACCGATATTTCTAAGTTGTCTCGCATTGTTACGTTAAATGACATTTCAATTGCTGGCAGTAATAAAGATCCGGCTGCCAAACCTAGTGCATCAGACGGCCTATTAACAATGGAAGCGGTGGCTAAAACTTATCGATACCTTGATTCAGACGAAATCTCAGCTAAACGAGCACAAGTTGGTGGAAAAGGTTGATAAATTTGATGAGTGAGAACTTAAATCTTAGAGCGATTAAAAATATGTGGTTCAAATTATCACCAATTTGCATAGTATGTATCGCATTAACTGCATGTAGCGGAGATGAGGGCGATGACTTAGATAAATTTATGCGTGATGCAGCAAAGGATATGCGGGTTAAAATTAAACCGTTGCCAGAAGTAAAGCCCTATCTTGCAATGCAATATAATGCTGATGGCATGCTGTCCGATCCATTTAGATCACGTAAAGCAGCTAATAAATCTGGGGGATTACAGCCTAATTTAAGCAGGCCGAGAGAGCCTATGGAGGCTTATCCTCTTGAGAATATTAAATACGTAGGTCTTATTTCAAAGAGTAAGTTAACTTATGCATTAGTTAAAACACCAGATAACAACGTGCAACAGGTCAAGGTAGGTAATTTTGTAGGTCAAAATTATGGCGTAATAACGCAAATTACTGATAGTGAAATAGTGCTAAAGGAAATTGTACAAGACGATTTGTCTGGTGACTGGGTTGAGCGAGTTTCAAATTTACTGTTGCAAGAATAGTTGTGGGAAGTTATTAAAAAAATTAAATATCATTGAATTAAAAATTAATTAGTGGTTGAATAAATTCTGGATTGTTGAAAAGTTAAAAGCTACCTGAGAAATTGGGAGTTAAAGGTCAAATGATGAAAACAAATGCATGTTTTAAATTTTTCTTAGCACCATTAATTCTGGCGCTAGTTATGTTTTCAGGGCTAGTTAAAGGCGAAGAGCAATCTGGCTTAGCTAATAAAATTGAAAGTGTAGATTTTTCAAGCTTGCCAGGCGGTAGAGTCGCCATTGTGGTTAAAACTACACAGCCACTTGCTAATCCTCCTGCTGGTTTTACGCTTAATAATCCATCGCGTATTGCACTTGATTTCCCCCGAGTTGCAAATGGACTTTCTAAAAGTAATATTCAGGCTGATCAAGGTGCTTTGAAAAGTATTACCTTAGCCCAAGCCAAAGAACGTACTCGAATGGTACTTAATTTATCTAAAAATGTTGCTTACAGTACTGCTGTTAAAGGCAATGAAGTCATTATTACTTTGCAAGCAAATGAGGCTAGTGCTAACTCTGTAGTGGAAACAAAGTTCGCAGAATCTAAGATTACCAATCAACAAAATGCCATTAATAACGTTGACTTTGCGCGTGGGAAAAATGGAGAGGGCCGTATTATTGTAGACTTATCGGACGCTTCAGCAGGTATTAATATCAAACAAAAAGGTAAAACTATTGTGGTTGATTTTATTAATACTGATGTACCTGTAAATTTACAGCGTAGGCTTAATGTGATTAATTTCAATACACCCGTGCTGTATGTTGATACTATGATGCAAGGTAAAAATGGTCGTATGGTAATTGAACCTAAAGGTAATTGGGAGCAATCAGCCTATCAGGCGGATAAGAAATTCATTATTGATGTTCGCCAAGTAGTTGAAGATCCTAATAAATTGGTGAGTGGTACAAAGCCTGGGTATGCGGGGGAAAAACTTTCACTTAATTTTCAAAATATTGAAGTGCGTTCAGTATTACAAGTGATAGCAGACTTTACAGGTCTTAATATCATTACGAGTGATACAGTGACGGGTAATTTAACCTTACGCTTAAAAGATGTGCCATGGGATCAAGCGCTCGATATTATTACCAAAAGCAAGGGTTTAACGATGCGTAAAACTGGTAATGTAATTCTAGTGGCTCCAGCGGATGAAGTAGCCGCAAAGGAAAAACAATCGCTTGAGGCAATTCAGCAAATTGAAGATTTAGAGCCATTACGTACCGAAGTGTTTAGTTTAAAATATATGAAGGCAGAGGCATTAAAGAATATATTAAGTGACCCAAAACAGAAAATTTTATCTAAACGTGGCAGTGCAGTGTTGGATCCAAGGACAAACACGGTATTTGTACAAGATACAAATAGATATCTTGAACAGGTACAAGCAATTATTAATAAAACTGACATTTCTGTCAGGCAGGTAATGATCGAATCTCGTCTCGTTATCGCAGATGAAAAGTTTGGTAGAAGTTTAGGTGCTAGATTTGGTATACAGAGCCAAACTACTCCTGGTAATAATGTGTTGATGGTCGGAGGTAGCTTAGATCAAACATCGGCAGTTACTACTACGGGTACTAATGGCATTACTGCGGGCACAGGAGGATTAAATTCTAACCTCCCTGTTGCAAATGCATTTGGTCAGGTAGCATTCAGTTTATTTAGATTGCCTGCGGGTTTACTGCTAAACTTAGAGCTGACGGCAATGGAAAATGATAATCGTGGCAAGATTGTATCAAGTCCACGAGTGACGACAGCCAGTCAACAAAAAGCGAGAATTGCGCAGGGCGTAGAAATTCCATATTCAGAAGCATCAAGTAGTGGCGCCGCTACAGTCTCGTTCAAAAAAGCAGAATTAAGCTTAGAAGTCACTCCGCAGATTACACCAGATGATAAAATTATTATGGATCTTGAAGTGAGAAAAGATAGTCGAGGAACTGCTGTTTTTGTGGGAGGCCCACCTGCAATCAACACTCAAAACGTTACGACTCAGGTGTTAGTATCTAATGGAGAAACAGCTGTTCTAGGCGGAATTTTTGAGCAGACTGAGCGTAACGATGTTGAAAAAGTACCTTTTTTCGGAGATATTCCAATCATAGGATATGCCTTCAAACGCAGAATAGTGCAATCAGATAAGACTGAGTTATTGATATTTATTACCCCTAAAATCATGGATGAAAGTTTGGGATTGAGATAACTATCTTAGATAATAGCTGAAATTAAAATAAGCTAAAACTGACAACATTTCAGTAATATCATAAAATGCCTATCATACGTGTGATAGGCATTTTTTTTAGTTTTTGATTTAATGTAAGATAGGCGGTTAAGTTGAATAATATTTTTTTTATAGGCTTGATGGGTGCTGGTAAAACCACTATAGGTCGACTCATCGCAAAGCAAATGGGTATGGTGTTTTATGATTCTGATTATGAAATCGAGCGTAAAACTGGCGTAAAAATTCCACTTATATTTGAGTTGGAAGGCGAAGCCGGCTTTCGTAAACGCGAGGCTGCAATTATTGAAGAATTAGCACAATTGAATAATATTGTGATGGCAACGGGTGGTGGTGCAGTCTTGTTACCAGAAAATCAAGCGATACTAAAAAATAATGGCCAAGTGATTTACCTGCGGGCTAGTGTGCACGATTTATGGTTACGGACTCGGCATGATAAAACTCGCCCACTATTGCAAGGGGGAAATATCAAACAAAAATTAGAAAAACTGTTTATAGAACGTGACCCCATCTATACAAAGCTTGCAGATTGCATCGTGGATACTGGTCCACAATCAGCCGCTGATATTACACATTATATTGAGCAAAAATTGTACAAGCAGCACGCGCACTTGAATTGTGTAGAAGCAAGCAAAAATTTAGAAAACAGTACAGTTAATGAAAGTACTGCTCAGGAATTTTCTGAACATGACAGCACACTTACAAAAAATCACTGAGCAGTTACGGCAATTAAATATAATCAACAAAAATTAAATATCAAGATGCAAACACTCAAAGTAGAATTAGCCAACAGAAGTTACCCAATACACATTGGGCGAAATTTAATCTCAGATGCCAGTCTTATATTGCCTTACTTGAAGCGTAAGCATGTAGCGATTGTGACAAATACCACTGTTGCCCCGTTATATTTAGAAAAAATAAAGGCAGCGCTTGAATCTGCAGGTATCACGGTAATATCGATTATTCTGCCGGATGGTGAAGCATATAAAAATACAGAAACACTCAATATTATTTATGATGCGTTATTGCAAAATCGCTGTGAGCGAACTACAACACTCATAGCGCTTGGTGGCGGCGTAATAGGTGATTTAACAGGCTATGCTGCAGCTACCTATTTACGCGGCGTGCCCTTCATTCAAATTCCTACGACATTGTTATCGCAAGTAGATTCTTCCGTAGGCGGCAAAACAGGCATCAATCATCCGCTGGGTAAAAATATGATAGGTGCTTTTTATCAGCCACAGTTGGTGTTGGCTGATATTGATACCCTGCAAACTTTACCCCCACGCGAGTTCTCTGCTGGCATGGCAGAGGTGATTAAGTACGGCTTAATACGTGATGCGGATTTTTTTGATTGGTTAGAAACGAATATCGTTGATCTAATGAAGTTAGAAGAACATGTGCTCAGTTATGCCATTTATCGTTCATGCCAAAATAAGGCAGAAGTGGTAGCACGTGATGAGCATGAGCAAGGCGAGCGTGCATTACTTAATTTGGGCCATACCTTTGGCCATGCAATAGAAAACGCAATGGGTTACGGTGTATGGCTACACGGAGAAGCAGTCGCCACTGGCACCATGATGGCTGCAGATTTATCAGAACGCATGCAGTGGCTCACTTCGCAAGATGTCGCTCGTATACAGCATTTATTTAAAGCGGCTAATTTATTAGAAAATGATGCACCAAAATTAGGTGCCGAAAAATATTTAGATTTGATGCAAATGGATAAGAAAGTAGAGAATGGAAAAATCCGGCTTATTCTCCAGCAAGGTATAGGAAAGTCAGTGATTACAAGTGACTATGATGCTACAAAGTTAAAAGCGACCTTGGAATTATGATAAGCAAGCCTGATTGAGATACTGCCTCGCAAATATATGAAAAATGAATAATTTAGCACCTTACGCTGCAAATCCCGACGAATCCCAAGGCCGTCACTTTGACGAGCCTGCTGCAGCGAGTAGAAATGCCTTCCAGCGCGACCGCGACCGCATCATTCATTCAACAGCTTTCCGTCGACTGGAATATAAAACGCAGGTATTCGTTAATCATGAAGGTGATTTATTCCGCACTCGCTTAACCCACAGCCTGGAAGTCGCTCAAATGGCGCGCGGTATTGCCCGGACTCTCAGCTTACATGAAGACCTAACGGAAGCTATCGCCCTTGCTCATGATTTAGGTCACACACCATTTGGGCATGCGGGGCAAGATGCACTTAATGAATGTATGCGAGATTACGGCGGCTTTGAACATAATCTACAATCATTACGTGTAGTCGATAAATTAGAGCAACGTTATGCAGATTTTGATGGTTTAAATCTCACATTTGAAGTGCGAGAGGGCATACTTAAACATTGCGCTATTAAAAATGCCAAGTTATTGGGTGATGTAGGTCAAAGATTTTTAGATAAAACAAGCCCGAGTTTAGAAGCGCAACTTACTAATTTTGCTGATGAAATTGCCTATAACAATCATGATATTGATGATGGTTTGCGTTCAGGCTTAATTACAATCGATCAATTATCCAAAGTAGAGTTATTTGCGCAGAATTTGGCAATAGTAAAAGATAAATATCCCAAGCTTGAACAAAAACGCCTTATTCATGAAACTATCCGTCGCATGATCAATACGTTAGTGGTTGATTTATGTACACAAAGTGCAAAAAATATAGCACAACACCAACCTAAAACCATTGCTGAAATTCGTCAGCTACCCCAATTAATAGGCTTTAGTAGCAAGATTGCCGAGCAAAACCTAAAGCTCAAACAATTTTTACGCAAAAATTTATATCATCATTATAAAGTAAATCGTATGAGCGCAAAAGCTTCTCGTATCGTGCGAGAGCTGTTTGTAGGGTTTTTTGAAAACGTTGGATTATTGCCTGCTGAATTTCAAACCTATGCAGAAATCGATAAAGCCCGCGCAGTTGCAGATTATATCGCCGGTATGACAGACCGCTTTGCTATACGTGAGCACCGTAAGCTATTTACGGTGGAAGAGTATTTGTAAAAGTACCCCCGCCACGACAATGTCAACCCATAGCGGCGGCGACCCGCCGCGAAAAAATGGTACAAGCCGCAAATATATATACGCCATTCACCACTGCCATCGGCGCGAGTCGCACCTCCTACCAAAAATGCACATCTGTAGGAGTGGCGACCCGCCACGAAAAATGCTGAATACCCAATAAAAAGATACAATTATCACCAACCGTTAAACAATCCATTGCATCGACACCAGTCGCATCACCCACATCTGCGGAGACTCGTTACAAAAGAACGTTAAACAATGATCATTAAACCCAAGCCACAACAAAACAATCTACGCAAAGGTCGCTATTCCCAAGAAAATCAGGTTTATCACATCACCACCACAACATTAAATCGTGCGCCAATATTTAAAGACATCACAAAAGCACGAGTAATAATTAACGTATTAATGAAATCTGACAAACTCGATAAAACCAGCACATTAGCCTTTGTCATCATGCCAGACCATATTTACTGGCTGTTTCAACTCAACCGCAGTCATCTATTGTCAAAAGTAGTACAAAGCATTAAATCAATAAGCGCACATCAGATTGGCCAATCCATTTGGCAATCAGGTTTTTATGACCATGCCATTCGCAAAGATGAGGATATTCAAAATGTAACCAGATATATAGTCGCCAACCCCATAGGCGCAGGTATAGTCACCAAAATAGGCAATTACCCCCATTGGGATGCAATATGGATATAGCGTAGGAGCGGCGACGCGCCGCGAAAAAAATGGTGCAAACTTTACCAATATATACGTCATTCACCCTGTCATCAGCGCGAGTCGCACCGCGTACCTAGAATATCCAACCCGTTGCCGTAAACAATTAAACTAAAATGTTGCAAATTTACAACAAATGTAACTAAATGTGACAAAAATGCAAATTATTGATTGTTTCGTGTCATTCCTTTGGGCATACTACGATTTACCTTCTGGATGAATTCATTTTCATATAGAAAGTTTGCAAACTTGCTTGTCTAGTATGGTTTGTCAGAAATGATAAATAAACTTGATAAGTTAATCGAGTTATAAAAATAGTTACAAATTTTTAGGAGATTCACATGAACAAACAAATTAAATTAGCAGTAGCATCAGCTTTACTAGCTGCAGCTTCAAGCGCTAACGCTGGTATCATGATTCCAGCAGGCGATTGGACTTTAGATATTGGTGGTGTTGTAAATACTTATTACACATATTCTAGAACAAGCGGCGACGCTGTTGGTTTAGGTGGTGCTCTTGAAAATGGTTATGACCGTTCAAACAACATCACTACAGGTTTGTTACCTAACTACCTGTCAGTTTCTGGTAAAACACGTCAAAACGACTTAGATGTTGGTTTCACAATCAGCATTAACCCAGGATCTTCAACTAAAAGTGCTGGTATTCAATCAGGTACAACATCTGGTAATACTTCAACAGTTGCAAACCAAGAAAACCGTCAAGCATTCTTGACATTCGGTGACAAATCATGGGGTTCTATTAAAGTCGGTAAAGACTTAGGAATTTTCGCTTCAGATGCTATCTTAAACGACATGACATTGTTAGGTGTAGGTTCTGGCGCTGGTCTATTAGCTGGTAACACAACAACTTTAGGCCGTATCGGTACAGGTTTCATCTATGCTGACTGGAAATCACAAATCGCTTATTCATCTCCAAACTGGAATGGTTTCAGCTTCACAGCTGGTATCACACAAGCTTGGGACGCAGCTCCAACCGCATTGTTTGGTGGTGTTACTCCTCAATTCACCGGTCGCGAAGGTGCTGGTCCAGCATTTGAAGCTAAAGCTGCTTATGAATGGGCTGGCGATGTTGGCGGTAAAGTTTGGACTTCTGCGATCACTCAAAAATTTGAAGATAACGTAAACGGTGGTTCAGAGCGTGCTAATGCTTGGGACTTAGGTGCTACAGTTAATGTTGCTGGTTTCGGTTTAACTGGTTACTACTATGATGGTAAAGGTATTGGTACCACAGTGCAATTCGCTGGTGGTTTCGAGGCTGATGGCGATCGTACAGATTCTGACGGTGGCTATGTACAAGGTACATACACATTGCCAGGCGTAGGCACTAAATTAGGTCTAAGCTGGGGTGTTAGCAAGCTAGAAGGCGATGCTGTTGATATTGAAAACAGTATGTGGACAGTCGGCGCTTATCATCCTTTGACAAAACACTTGAACTTAGTAGCAGAATACTCAGATGTTAAATCTGAAGACAATGCTGCTAA
>DASQFK010000102.1:0-12432 GCA_035633175.1 Methylotenera sp. | reverse complement strand
CGAAAGAAGTTGGTGACATTGATGAGCAGCTCTTTTAACAAGATATGCGCCTCAGCAGGATTTTCTTTGAGATAGCGCACATACAGTTCAGTGTTTTCAATGTTGTGTTGCAACATGCGGCGCTCAATACGGCGACCGATAGTGCTTTTTTTGTATAGCGAAAAATCTTGGCCAGTGATCGTACGCAAATGCATCAAAATGTGTGCCATGTCGCTGTCTGTTATAGCATGGTGTATAGGATGGTGCACTGATTTTTGCTGCAGATAAGGCTGATTCACATTTTGTTTTGGCTGGTCGTTTTGCTGAAAGTTGTCCTTTAAAAAACTGCCATCTAATACCTCAGCTTGAGGCTGTTTTTTTAAAGGTGAGCCAGGCATGATAACCTCGGTCATTTTTTCAACTGGTAAAATATAGTTAGCATAACCAGCCTTAATTGCACTTGCTGACATACCGTCATATTTTGCAGTGGCTGGTTCCTGCACTAAGGAAATTCCGCCAGCACCCACAATATCCCGTAAGCCAGCCGTGCCATCAGTGCCAGTACCAGACAGAATAATGCCAATCGCATTTTTACCTTGATCTTGCGCTAGTGAACGGAAGAACTGATTGATAGGCAAGCGCCGTACATGCGGTTCATCGGGAATGCTCAGTTGCAACTTGCCATGAAAAATGGCCATGTCACGGTTGGGCGGAATAGTGTAAACGCAGTTAACACACACCAGCATTTGATCTTCCGCCTGAACTACTGGCATCGTGGTGATGCGTTGCAAAATTTCAGTGAGCAAGCTGACATGGTCAGGAGAAAGATGCGAAACCAGCACAAAGGCTAAGCCACTATCTGCAGGCGTATGGCGAAAGAGTTGTTCTAATGCCTCTAATCCGCCAGCCGACGAACCTATCCCAACGATGGGGAATTTTTTAGCACCCACTTTTTTGGACACAGGGTTACTTGCAGCCAATTTTATTGAAGGCATTGTTGAATCTGCCCCTTCAATTTTTCGATTAGCCATAATGATGTGTTCCGTACAAAACAGTATTTGTTAAGCCATTACCACATATTTTCAGTAGTATTGTCAATCAACCAAATCTAACCATTGGTTAAGAATTGATCAAGCTAACGATGCTTAATCACCATAATAATTACGGGTTATATCAATAATAGTATGTAGTGATTTTTTTCAAAATCTACTAGTGTTTATCAAAACAGTAAGATTTTAATAATTATTCTATCTGTGTGCTAACGCACCGACAATACCTTTCCAAATCGCCGATGATTTGAGCCTGCATGCGGTTGCTATTAAAAGAAAAATTCAAAGCCAAAACAGACAGAATGTTTCATCATTTGCAATGATTGCACAACTGCCTATTTACATTGTGCTACCGCATGTTTAAGAGAAATCGATCCTAAAGCTATGGATAGCGCTAGCTAGATAGTAGGCACATGAAAACAATGGTTGCAGTTTACACAGAAGCCTCCTACACCTGCGTTACTGAGTGTGAGAAGCATGGAATTGATTTCTGCAGAAATTACGCTCAAATTAACATTGTGCTGAACTTTGTCATGGCATGGGTCACTAACTATATTAGGCTTTGTGTAAAAAGTTGTTGATGAACTATGCGATTTTTATTTAACACTATAGATAGAGAGGCTAATCATCATGCAAATTGAACATTTAAAAGTTAAAGGAATGACCTGTGGTTTCTGTACTAACCTTGTGTCGAATGCACTTAAAGCCATTAATGGTGTGAATGAGGTAGCAGTATCGCTATTAGATTGCAGAGCTAGAGTGCAATATGATGAAAGACTAACTTCCCCTGAACAGTTGGAATTAGCAGTTAAACAAGCTGGGTATGAGGTGGTCGCCTTTCACACTATTTATACATCGAATGAATGCTAATAATGATTTAATGATTGCTCAGATTTAATTTGCATTAATCATCTAATTACGTCAATCAGTGAAAATTAGACTATGAATCTGGATAGGCCAGCATTGCAAACGTTAAAAGATCCAGTGTGCGGAATGAAAGTGACAGATGAATCGCCGCATGTACTCGGTGACGAAGGCAAGCAAGTTTACTTCTGTAGTGCTGGCTGTAAAACTAAATTTGCTGCTAATCCAGCTAAATATTCTAATACAGCTCCAAGTTTGAATGCATTTGTTTCAGAACCAAACCCCGTTCCAATCACCCCTATAGCCACAGGTATAATTTATACCTGTCCAATGCACCCCGAGGTACAGCAAACCCATGCTGGCACCTGTCCTAAATGCGGCATGACATTAGAACCAGAAATGCCCACTCTAGATGAAGGCAAAAACCTGGAGTTACTGGACTTTCAGCGGCGCTTTATCTGGACACTACCTTTAACGGTGATTGTTACAGTATTGGCGATGGCGGGTCACCGTTTGCAGTGGTTTGAAATGGCGACGCAAAGTTGGATTGAACTCGTTCTCAGTTTACCTATTGTGCTTTGGGCAGGTTGGCCTTTCTTCGAGCGGGGTGTTCAATCTGTCATTAATCACAGCCCAAATATGTGGACATTGATTGGATTAGGCACCTCTGCAGCATTTATTTACAGCGCGATTGCTACATTAGCTCCGAGTATTTTCCCTGTGTCTTTCGTGGAGATGGGGCGCGTATCAGTCTACTTTGAGGCTGCGGCTGTAATTATTTCACTAACGTTGCTTGGTCAGATTCTTGAGCTTAAAGCACGTTCACAAACCTCTGCTGCAATTAAGTCTTTGCTTGGCCTTGCGCCAAAAACCGCGCGACGTATCAATAAAGATGGGCTGGAAGAGGATGTCCCGTTGACTCATGTACATGTTGGCGACATGTTGCGTGTGCGCCCAGGCGAAAAAATTCCAGTGGATGGTGTCGTGATTGAAGGTGGCAGCGCAGTGGATGAGTCCATGCTTACCGGCGAACCGATGCCAGTTAGTAAAGGCATTAGTGATAAGTTGATTGGCGCCACGCTTAATACCAACGGCGCACTGGTGATGCGCTCAGAAAAAGTAGGTTCGCAAACGGTATTGGCTAGCATCGTGCAGATGGTCGCCCAAGCACAACGCTCTAGAGCGCCAATGCAACGCATGGCTGACCAAGTTGCTGGTTATTTTGTGGTCGCTGTCGTTGCTATTGCATTGCTGACATTCGTAGTTTGGGGGTTATTTGGTCCAGAGCCAAGTTGGGTTTATGGCTTAATCAACGCAGTGGCGGTACTGATTATTGCTTGTCCTTGCGCACTCGGGCTTGCAACGCCCATGTCAATCATGGTGGCCACTGGTAAAGCCGCGACACAAGGTGTGCTATTTCGCGATGCGGCTGCTATCGAAAATTTATGCAAGGTGGATACGCTTATGGTAGATAAAACCGGTACTTTGACCGAAGGTAAACCACGCTTTAATCGCGCCATAGCTGCATCTGCCTACACCGAAGAAGAGTTACTGCGATTAGCCGCCAGCCTTGATCAAGGTAGCGAACACCCATTGGCAAACGCCATTGTTAAAGCCGCTCATGAAGCTGGCTTAATACTTGATAAGGTAGATGCATTTGAATCTATTACTGGTATTGGTGTGAGTGGCAAGGTTGGCGGAAAGCAATTAGCGTTAGGCAACACCACATTGATGAGTCAATTGGATGTGCCTGTAGAAATGTGGTCAGTGCCGGCTGAAATGTTGCGTTCCGAAGGCGCCAGTGTCATGTACTTGGCCATTGATGGCTTATCGGCGGGTTTGCTAGCAGTGTCCGACCCAATAAAATCTACTACAGGCGAAGCGCTGCTTGCTTTGAAAGCTGCTCGCATGCGGGTGATTATGGCGACAGGCGATGGATTAACAACGGCTAAGGCGGTCGCAGCCAAGTTAGGTATTGACGAAGTTTATGGTGAAGTTAAACCTGCTGATAAATTGGCGCTAGTAGATAAGTTGCAGCGCGAAGGTCGCATAGTTGCGATGGCTGGTGACGGCATTAACGATGCGCCTGCGTTAGCCAAAGCCGATGTGGGCATAGCGATGGGCACTGGTACCGATGTGGCAATGAATAGCGCTCAGGTAACACTCGTTAAAGGCGACTTGCGTGGCATCGCACAAGCGCGTGTGATATCTGAGGAAACCATCGCTAACATGAAACAAAACCTCGGTTTTGCGTTTGTTTATAACGCGTTAGGTATACCGTTAGCTGCTGGTGTGCTGTATCCGTTTACTGGCTGGCTGTTGTCACCCATGATCGCGGCACTCGCCATGAGTTTGAGCTCAGTATCGGTTATTTCTAATGCGTTACGTTTGAGAGGTGTTAATCACAAGTTTCATCAGCAGAGTACCGTTAAGCGGAAAAATCTACGCCAACCCTCTCTACTACGAGAGTTTTAATGACTGAGTTTGGAGATAAGCTCGTCCGAAGAGATGCCATTTCTGATACTGAAAGAGGGTAAATACTACTGCATGAGCGCTGTAACCTGATTTTTCAAAATATACTTTTACTAAAAACAGAATTTTACCGGAGCTAATTTAGCAACTTAGGTTAGCAATTCAAAAAATTAAGAGACTGTGAGGACAATGATGAAAAAAACGATAGAAACAATGATGCGGAAAACATGGATTTTGGTGGCCAATCGCGGCGGTGCAAGTTTATTTGAGAGAGTTAGCAAAGGTGACATAGCGCTAGTGCAAGATATTCCACATCCAAGAGGCCGTCTTAAAAATCAAGATATTGATACTGACAAGTCCGCACATGCTTTTGACCGATTTGGTCAGGGAGTTCATTCAACGGGTGCGGAACATGAACCCACTGAACATGTCGCAGTGCAGTTTGCCAAGAATCTTGCAGAGATTCTCAATCAAGGGCGCATTAAACATGCTTATAACGATATAACGCTAATTGCAGGGCCAGCGTTTTTGGGAAAATTACTAAAAACTTTAGATGCCAATACTGCAGCAATTGTAACGAGGACTATCGATAAAAATCTGCCTAATATTAAGCAGCGTGACCTGGCAGGTTATCTTGATGGGGATTAATCCCCATCATTTATCTGCACACAAGGATTTTTAATCATCTTTAATTTAGCGCTTAACTTAATTAGGTGAAATATTTTGATATAGAGGGTATTTTGATGAAAAGACCAGATCGCATCTGGGTGTTTTGTTGAAGCTGTTGCTCAACATCGCTTTACTGAAAGAGTGGACTTTGATTTGGAGTTGGTCGTTGATAATGTGATAACAGAAAAATGTAAGAGTAGGAACATTCTTACATCAAATGACTAATATTGCCTATGTCGTAGGGAGCATTATTTATTCATTATAGAAGCTCAGAACGTAAGGGAGCGCAAAATGAATACTCTACAAAAAGCATTACTAAATACATCAATAAATATAACAACAGTACTGTCATCAGACCCACTTGGACCGCGGCAAAACCACTTACTTGCCGCGTTGCCATACTCAGAACTTAGTCTTTGGGAGCACGAGCTAGAGCTGGTGGATTTGAAGCTTGGTCAAATACTCTGCGAACCTGGAGTTAAACACACTCATGTGATTTTCCCAACCACTGCTATCGTATCTTTACTTTATATGACGCAAGAAGGTACTTCATCTGAAATTGCGATTGTAGGTAACGATGGAGTAGTAGGCGTTTCTGTGTTTATGGGCGGTAATGAAACACCTAACCAAGCGATGGTGCAAAGTTCAGGCCAGGGTTATCGTTTACGTACGCAAACTGCAAAAAATGTTGTCAACAGAGACGGTCCATTACTGCATATGTTGCTTCGTTACACTCAAACCATGATTACACAGATAGCACAAACTGCAGTATGTAACCGTCACCACTCAATTGATCAACAATTATGCCGTCGATTATTGCTCGGTTTAGATCGTTTGCCAGCGGATGATTTGGTGATGACACAAGAGTTATTAGCGAGCCTTTTAGGCGTGCGGCGCGAAAGTGTGACTACGGCTGCAGTTAAGCTACAAGAAGCGGGTGTGATTAACTATTGTCGAGGACATATCACGGTACTTAATCGAAAAATGTTAGAAAGTCGTTGCTGCGAATGTTATGCCATGGTTAAAAAAGAACAAGACAGACTAATGCTCTTTATGCCTGAATTTCATCCTGCAGTTCAACCTAGCGTTTCTATGGCATACAGTTTGTAGACATTGTCGATTTAAATTGAGTCGACTTATGAATTTATGTGCGCCATCGAACAGATGATTCTGTGTAGATGGCGTATTTTTATTTAACCCCAAGTTATTCAAGTTGTTCAAGTTATTTGGGGAAGTGTAATTTCAGGTTGTTGCAGAATCATTTTATGTAACTGACCAACCAATTTCGTCCTGCCAACATTAGGTAACAACACTTTCCTTACGAGGTGTAAGTCCTAGATAGGAGCACATCATCGTCATTAGTAGATTAGGCGTTTTTGCGCGCATTCATCAAGCATGGCGTACCGATCAAGACATTGATTTATTACGCTCTGAGTTATTCAGTATCGAGCAACTCAAGCGTCATGCAATAACACTTGCTCGACAGCATAAAATTAATCCGCGCCCTGGCCGAGATAAGCTCTTACCTCGGCTAGATGAGAACGAACGTATTTTGCAGGCAGCATATGATGTTGTAACTACGGCGACTTCGCCTGGACAACGTTTATTGCCAGCTGAGTCATGGTTGCTTGATAATTTCTACCTTATAGAACAACAAATAGTGTTAGCACGTCGACATTTACCCCGTGGTTATAGTCGACAATTACCACGATTAGCTGATGGTCCGTCTGCTGGTTTCCCCCGCATTTATGATTTAGCGCTGCAATTAATCTCGCATATGGACGGTCGTGTCGATAACGAGAATGCTACTCAAATTATCGAGGCTTATCAAAGTACTGAATCATTGCGTTTAGGCGAGCTATGGGCTTTTCCTATTATGCTGCAATTGGCATTGCTAGAAAATCTGCGCCGCGTTGCGCTAAGAATCGCAAGAAGACGCGAAGAGCGAGAATCTGCAATTGTATGGGCTGATCGCATGTTGGAAACAGCCGAAAGAGAGCCAAATCAGCTTATTCAACTGCTCGCAGAATTTGCCAATGCCGATGTGCCGCTTACAGCGCCATTCGTTGAAGAGTTTTACGCAAGACTGCTGGCGCATAGTACTGCAATGACTTTTGTACAAACTTGGTTAGAGCAAAAGTTACTAGAGCAGGGCGTTACCGCAACACAGTTATCTGAGGCTGCTAGTCGTACTGCGGCTGCCAATCAAATATCCATTAGTAATAGTATTGGCAGCCTACGGTTCATTGATACTATGGATTGGCGAAATTATGTGGAATCTTTAAGTGTCGTCGAGCAAGTGTTACGACAAGACCCAAGTGAAACGTACCTTGCTCAGGATTTTGCCACCCGTGACCGTTATCGCCATATTGTCGAAGAAGTGGCTAGAGATAGCAGTTGTAGTGAATCAGCCGTGGCTCACGAAGCCATTATGTTAGCGCAGGCGGCTAAAGCGTCATTAACCGTTAATGACCGTACTGCACATGTAGGATATTACCTCGTTGAATGTGGCCGACTGGTGTTAGAGCATACCGTTGGTTTTCAGGTATCGTGGAAATTGCGGGGCAGTCGTGTTTGCAGTAATTATCGTTTATCACTCTACCTTGGCTCTATTTCGTCGCTCACATTCATTGCGACATTAGCGGTATTGTTTTATTTTAATCAGTGGTACTTGAATGGCGTAGGCTTAACAGATTGGCGATACTGGATTTTTGCAATCCCCTGCATGATTAGCTTTTCAGCACTGGCAATCTCGCTCGTTAATCTATTTGTAACCACAGTCTTGCCCCCTCGAGTATTGCCTAGATTAGATTTCTCTAAAGGCATTCCACTCAATCACCGCACGATGGTGATAGTGCCGACTTTAATTAGCACTGCCAAAGAGGTACAAGATTTAATTGAGGCCTTGGAAATTAGGTATCTCGGCAATCGCGATCCTAATCTATTCTTTGCTTTACTCACTGATTTTCGCGATGCTGCTGAACAGGTGCAGCCAGAAGATGATGCGTTAATCGCCCAAGCAAGAACCGCTATTGAATTGCTGAACGAGACATACCAAGATGATCGCCCTTGTATTTTCTACTTTATACACCGACCTAGAGTGTGGAATATTCACGAACAAATATGGATGGGCTATGAGCGTAAACGCGGGAAATTGGAGCAGTTCAATACTTTGCTGCAAGGTGGCGAGGATTTAAAAGATAATCAGCAAACTGCATTTTCAGAGATTGTAGGTGATGCATCAATTTTCAGTTCAATCAAATATGTCATTACCCTAGATACCGACACGCAATTACCGCGTGACACAGCACGTACACTCATAGGCAACATGGCGCATCCGCTTAATCGGCCAGTATATGATGCAGAGAAAAAACGTATTGTAGAAGGCTATGCTATCCTGCAACCACGCACTTCTATCAGCCTAATAAGTGCAGGTCAATCATGGTTCACCAAACTGTTTGCGGGCGAATCTGGCATAGACCCCTATACCCGCGAAGTTTCTGATGTCTATCAGGACGTGTTCGGCGAGGGCACGTTTATTGGTAAAGGCATCTACGATGTGAATGCTTTTCGGCAGTCGGTTGACGGGCGCTTTCCAGAAAATCTTATCCTTAGTCACGACTTGTTAGAAAGTGCTTATGCGCGTTCAGCACTGGTCACTGATGTCGATTTTGTGGAGGAATTTCCAGCCAGCTATACCATAGACGCTAGCCGAAGGCACCGCTGGATACGCGGCGACTGGCAATTGGCTGGCTGGTTGCTACCACGCGTGCCTATGGCAAGTAAATACTGTGCGCCGGGCGAATCCAATCGTATACAAAATAATCGCGAGCAAAATCCACTCACGGCTTTGTCAGTTTGGAAAATTTTTGACAACCTTAGGCGTAGTCTTGTACCGCCGTCATTATTAGTAGTGTTACTTGGCGGTTGGTTATTTGCTGCCGGACCTGCTTGGTTATGGACTTTACTCGTCTTGACCATTGCGTTTTTGCCCAGCTTGCTGGCTTCTTCGTTTGAATTTATCCGTAAGCCTAAAGAACGTGATTGGTTAGTACATTTGATGGCTACAGGTAAATCTGCTTACCATTCAATGCAAGTCTCTGCACTAACGATAGTGCTGTTACCTTACGATACGTTGATTTGTCTTGATGCAATTATGCGTTCAGGTTTACGTATGTTATTCACCAAGCGTGGATTATTAATGTGGCACATGCCATCTTACGAATCGCGCAATGCCCGCAGCACATTGCCTGATTTTTTTAGAGAAATGTGGGTGGCGCCTGTTTTGGCAGTCACATTGAGTTTAGTTTTGGCTTTCAGTTTTAATGCAAGCCAGACTGTTGAGTTTTTTACTTGCGTGCCTATCCTGCTACTTTGGCTCTTGTCTCCTGTTATCGCCTGGTGGATTAGCAAGCCGTTCGCACCACTGGTTGCTGACTTAACTGCTGATCAGCAAATATTTCTCCGTACAACGGCTAGGCGCACATGGCGTTTTTTTGCAGAATTCGTTTCACCGCAAGATAACTGGCTGCCACCCGATAATTTTCAGGAATACCCCGCACCCGTTATTGCCTGGCGCACCTCGCCTACTAATATTGGGATGGGATTACTGGCGAATTTAGCCGCTTATGATTTTGGTTATATCACGGCAGGAGAGTTGTTGCAGCTTACCGAAAACACCTTGGCTACTATGGAAAAGCTGGAGCGCTATCATGGTCATTTTTATAACTGGTACGACACGCGTACGCTCTCGCCGCTTTATCCGCAATATGTCTCTACGGTAGATAGTGGCAATCTCGCTGGAAGCCTACTTACTTTGCAAGCGGGGTTGCTAGAGTTAAAAAATCAGCCTGTGCTGTCAGTGAATGCATGTCAGGGGCTACATGATACTTTGCTTGTGTTTTTGGAAAATACCGCGGTGGTAGCTGATACAACATTTACTGAAAAAATTAAGCGTCTCAGGGAGCAGCTGCAATTACTTACAAACTTTAAATATAGTACAGATGCCT
The DNA here is from genome assembly GCA_035633175.1 of Methylotenera sp. Lineage (GTDB taxonomy): Bacteria > Pseudomonadota > Gammaproteobacteria > Burkholderiales > Methylophilaceae > Methylotenera. Next base: position 2,390 of record DASQFK010000102.1, on the reverse strand, counting down.
ATTCTAAAATATTGACCGAAACTAGTCGTCTACTCGTTGAAATTCGTAGCTCGGGAGAAGCTTTGCTCTCATTGCTACCCCTTGATGTCGATAAGAGAAGTGAGTCGAATTATTGGATAAATTCATTCAACCAGCAATGCCAAATGATCTTAGATGATATTAAATTGATGGTGTTTATGCCACATCATTACAACAACATCCCGACACTGTTGGAATTAGCAACAGACAAAATTTCTGGCATAGAAAATTTATGGTTAGTAGGTGCTGCAGCTTCTGTTTCATCTAACAGCAACGCAATAGACCGTTTAACCATCATTGATGATTTAGTGGCACGTTGTCACGCATTAGCAGTGATGGATTTTGAATTTCTTTACGATACATCGTGTGGCTTACTGACGATAGGTTACGATGTAAGTGAGCGCCGACGCGATGTCTCTTGTTACGATTTGCTGGCATCTGAAGCACGCTTAGCCAGTTATTTAGTCATTGCACAAGGTCAAGTACCACAGAAGCACTGGTTCTCACTTGGTCGCTTACTTACAAGTTATGGTGGGGACGTTAGTTTGATTTCTTGGAGTGGCTCAATGTTTGAGTACCTCATGCCACAACTGATGATGCCGAGTTACCCGAATACGCTATTAGATCAAACCAGCAAAGCGGTGGTGATGCGTCAAATTGACTATGGGCGGAAACGTGGCGTACCTTGGGGCATTTCTGAATCTTGCTACAGTGCAACTGATATGCACCAAGTCTATCAATATAGAGCCTTTGGTGTACCTGGTTTAGGGTTTAAGCGTGGATTGGGGGATGACCTGGTGATTGCGCCTTATGCCAGCGCGCTTGCATTAACAGTCATGCCTGAGGAAGCCTGTAGTAACTTAGAGCTACTAGCCGCTCAAAACTTTTTAGGCGCTTATGGATTTTATGAAGCGATTGATTACACACCGTCAAGGGTGCCACGCGGTAAGAGCAATGCTATCGTGCGTTCATATATGGCACACCATCAGGGCATGAGCTTTTTAGCTTTTAGTCATGTACTGCACAACCAACCTATGCAACGCCGGTTTATGTCAGCCCCCATTCTACAAGCGACAGAATTATTGTTGCAGGAACGTGTGCCGAAGAAAGGCGCTACTTTGCATCCGCATGCCGCTGAAGTAAGGGCGACTGCGCGACCTGCTGTGGAAGAATCAGAAGCAATCATGCGCGTTTTTTCTAATCCGAATACATTAATTCCGGAAGTGCATTTATTGTCTAACGGCAGATATCATGTGATGGCAACTAATGCAGGTGGTGGCTACACCCGCTGGCGTGATCTTGCTGTTACCCGTTGGCGTGAGGATAGAACTGCTGATAATTGGGGCACTTTTGTTTATTTGAGGGATAGTGATAATGGGCGTTATTGGTCAACGACATATCAGCCAACCCTGCGTGAAGCAGATCATTACGAAGCTATTTTTGGACAAGCTCGGGCTGAGTATAGGCTACGTGACCAGTCGATTGAGGCCCATACCGAAATCAGTGTTTCACCTGAAGATGATGTTGAAATCCGTCGTATAAAACTTTTAAATCTAACGTCGCGTACGCGTCGCATAGAAGTAACGAGCTACGCCGAAGTAGTGTTAGCGTTATTAAGTGCTGATTTAGCACATCGCTCTTTCAGCAACCTTTTTGTACAAACTGAAATTCTGGCTGACCAGCAAGCCATACTATGCACACGTCGCCGACGCACTCCTGGCGAAAAGGTACCGTGGATGTTTCATCTTCTGGTAGCGCCTGGCGCCCATGTCACTAAATCGTCCTATGAGACGGATCGCGTAAAGTTTATTGGACGCGGTCGTACGATAGTCAATCCAATAGCACTTGATAATAGTGACTATCCAGCTAAAAGATCAAGCCATCTATCTAATACTGAGGGTTCCGTGCTTGATCCAATTGTATCTATTCGCCGCATTGTAACGCTGCAGCCAGATGATTCTGCTACTTTGCAGCTCATTTCCGGCATGGCGGATACACGTGAGGAGGCCTTAGCTTTACTGGAAAAATATTGCGATCGGCATTTTGTGGATCGTGCCTTTGAAATGGCATGGTTTCAAAGCCAAGAGGTGTTACGCCGTATCAATGCAACAGAATCTGAGGCACAAATATTTGGCCGACTCGCAAGTGCTGTAATTTACTCTAATCCTCTACTACGTGCGCCTGCCAGTTTAATTGCACGTAATCAATTGGGTCAATCTGGCTTGTGGCGTTTTAGCGTGTCGGGTGATTTACCCATAGTTTTGGTGCGTATTAGTGATATAAGCCGTATTGATTTGGTTAAACAAGCGTTGCAAGCCCATTATTATTGGCGAATGAAGGGTTTAGTGGTTGATTTGGTTATCTTTAATGAT
>DASQFK010000101.1:0-5829 GCA_035633175.1 Methylotenera sp. | reverse complement strand
TCATGCTGATAAATTTCAGCATGATAAATAAAACTGGCTGGTTTAGCTGATTGGTTTAGCTGGTCGTTTCAATTTATCTCGAACCCACAGCACGTAGCCTGAAAGCCCATAGACGATCATCACAAAAAACAACACCTCTGGCGGGCTGTATGAAACCAGCACAATCGCCAGCATGATGCCTAAAATCACAAAGAACGGCACGCTATCTTTTAGGTTAATGTCTTTCCCGCTGTAATAGCGTAAATCACTCACCATAGATGCGCCTGCAAATACCGTGATACCCCACGCCATCCATTTCCATTGCAATACGCCGAAAAATATATCGCGTCCACTTACACCGTATTCGTACGAAACCCATACAAACCCGGCTAATAGCGCTGCCGCTGCTGGGCTGGGCAAGCCTTGAAAGTAACGCTTATCCTGATGGCTATCCTCAAGCTTAGTATTGAACCTAGCCAAGCGCAATGCCGCGCACGCGCAGTAAATAAATGCTGCTAGCCAGCCTAACTTACCCAATGGTTTTAATGCCCATACATAAAGAACCAGCGCAGGCGCAACCCCAAAAGACACCATATCAGACAAGCTATCGTATTCTGCACCAAAGGCACTTTGCGTATTGGTCATACGGGCAACACGGCCATCCAGCCCATCTAGCACCATGGCAATAAAAATTGCCACCGCTGAATGTTCAAATTTGCCATTCATGGCTTGCACAATTGCATAAAAACCCGCAAACAGTGCAGCTGAGGTGAATAAATTTGGCAGCAGGTAAATTCCGCGTTCTTTTAACCCGCCTTCTAGTAACGGTTTTTTGTTTCTTGTTCGTGGCGTTTTTTCTACCATAATTTTTAGTTTCAATAAATAAACTTAGAGTTAGTATAACAAAGCTGCGATTTTTAAACACCGTTCAAATTATTCTGGCTAATTTGATCGTATGGTGTTGATAGCGAAATGCGAATTTTAAGCAGTATGTTAATATCGCGACCTAATAAATAAACTCATCATATCGCTAAGATAACTACATGCAATTCACTTTACACAAACAGAATGGCCTTGCCCGCCGCGGTACGCTTAAGCTTAAACACGGCGAGGTGCAAACGCCCGCCTTCATGCCCGTTGGCACATATGGCACAGTTAAAGCCATGTCCCCACTTGAACTGAAAGAAATTGACGCTCACATTGTATTAGGTAATACCTTTCATCTATGGCTACGCCCTGGGCTAGAAGTCATTGCAGCGCACGGCGGCTTGCATAAGTTCATGGGATGGGATGGGCCAATATTGACCGATTCTGGTGGTTTTCAGGTGTGGAGTTTAGGCGCACTACGCAAAATTACTGAAGAAGGGGTGAAGTTTCGCTCACCTATCAATGGTGACAGCTGCTTTTTAACACCTGAAGAATCGATGCGCATACAAAAGGTATTGAATTCTGACATCGTGATGATCTTTGATGAATGCACGCCTTACCCTGCAACGCCGAAAGAGGCTAGTGATTCCATGCAGCTTTCAATGCGCTGGGCACGCAGAAGCAAAGATGCGCATGCAGGCAATGAAAATGCATTATTCGGCATTATTCAAGGCGGCATGTATGAGGACTTACGCGATATCTCACTTGCAGGACTGACCGATATTGACTTTGACGGCTATGCCATTGGCGGTTTATCAGTCGGCGAACCCAAAGAAGATATGCTGCGCATACTGGCACATACCGCCCCAAAAATGCCGCAAAACAAACCGCGTTATTTAATGGGTGTAGGTACTCCAGAAGACTTGGTGGCAGCAGTGTCGCAAGGGATTGATATGTTTGACTGTGTGATGCCAACCCGTAATGCCCGTAATGGCTGGCTATTTACACAATACGGCGATATTAAAATCAAAAACTCCGGCTATAAAACGGATACTCAACCTTTAGACGCCGATTGCACCTGCTACACCTGCCAAAACTTTAGCCGCGCCTATTTGCATCATTTGCATAAAGTGGGGGAAATTTTAGGCTCTCGCTTGAACACCATTCATAATTTACATTATTACCAAGTGTTAATGGCAGGCATGCGCAGTGCAATCGAAACCGACACATTTGAGGCATTTAAAACAGAATTTGCAACTAAGCGTGCTAGTTTGTCGTAACCGCTATGCCTTACAATGTATGCTAATCTGTACGATTGACTATCCTGCAATTACAGGCAGTCTGTGCTAGAATCCGAAGCTAATTTTTAAGTACTATTTAGTTATTTTTTAAGGGCAATCTCATGTTTATTTCAAATGCATACGCAGCAGGCACTTCAGCAGCAACAGACATCATGAGCTTTTTACCGCTCATCGTCATTTTTGTATTATTTTTCTTTATGATCATTCGTCCGCAAATGAAGCAAGCCAAAGAACAGCGCAATATGATTGCTGCTTTACAAAAAGGCGATGAAGTGGTCACTAGCGGTGGAATCGTTGGCAAAGTCACTAAGGTAACAGAGGCCTTTGTTAGTGTTGAAATTGCTGCTAATACTGAAATTACAGTACAAAAACAAGCGATTCAAACTGCACTGCCAAAAGGTACGATCAAAAGTATTTAATACAATAAATACTTAAAGTATCTAAGCAATTTTTATCACTGTAACGCTTTAAAATCTTACACCGTTATTGACTAGAGCCAGACTATGAACCGCTATCCAATGTGGAAAAATATTTTTGTTGCAATCATGATTTTGATTGGGCTAATTTATACCATTCCGAACTTCTTCGGCGAATCGCCAGCGGTACAAATTACACCTGCAAAAAGTACAACTAAGCTTGATTCTGCATTATTAGGCAAAGTGGAAACTATTTTTAAACAGGAAAAGATTGAATACGATGGCGTTTACCTAGACGCACGCGGTGTGAAAGCACGCTTTGCAAATACCGATACGCAGATTAGAGCCAAGGATGTATTGCAAACCAACCTCGGTAAAGACTATACCGTAGCCCTTAACCTGTTATCACGCTCACCAGACTGGCTACGCAGCTTAGGTGCAAAACCTATGTATTTAGGTTTAGATTTACGTGGCGGCGTACACTTTTTAATGCAAGTAGACATGCAAGCCGCTTTAAGCAAAGCCGCTGAGCGTTTTGTTGGCGACTTTAGAATTGCGTTGCGTAAAGAGCGTGTTTCTTATGTAGGTGTAACGCGTGAAGGACAAACGGTTGAAATACGCTTTAATGATCAAGCTGAACTCGAAAAAGCAAAAAACATTATTAATAAAGAGTATCCGAATTTAACTCTGGTTGAAGCAGTAGATGGTAACGAAAAAGTGCTTAAGGCATCGTTGAGTACTGTTGAGCAAAAACAAATTCAAGATTTCGCTATCAAACAAAATATTCAAACCTTGCACAATCGTATCAATGAATTAGGTGTGGCCGAGCCGATCATCCAGCAGCAAGGCGCTGACCGCGTGGTGGTGCAATTACCCGGCGTACAAGATACTGCAAAAGCTAAAGAAATTTTAGGTCGCACTGCTACTTTAGAAATTCGCATGGTTGACGAAGAAAAAAGCGATGCTGCCACACTTGAGAAAGCCGCTAAGGGCCAAGCACCATTGGGTGATGAAGTGTATAAAGACCGCGAAGGTCGCGCTATCTTAGTGAAAAAGAACGTAGTGTTGACGGGTGATTACATTACCGATGCAGGTCCAGGTGTGAATAATCAAACGGGGCAATCTGTAGTAAGTGTTACTTTGGACGCACGGGGCGCACGTATATTCCAGCAAGTGACGCGGGAAAATGTAGGTAAGCGCATGGCGATATTGCTGATTGAAAAAGGCAGTACCGAAGTCATTACCGCTCCAGTGATTAACGAAGAAATTGGTGGTGGCCGTGTGCAGATTTCAGGCATGGCAAATACACAAGAAGCCACTGATGTTTCATTACTATTACGCGCCGGCGCACTTGCAGCACCGATGGATATTATTGAAGAGCGCACTGTAGGCCCTAGCATGGGTCAAGACAATATCAATCGCGGTATTCATTCAACACTTTGGGGGTTTGCCGCGATTGCCGTCATGATGATGATTTACTACATGGCATTTGGCGTGGTTTCAGTGGTTGCGTTGGCGATTAACTTATTATTGTTAGTGGCGATTCTATCTATGCTGCAAGCCACACTCACCTTACCAGGCTTAGCAGCGATTGCACTGGCACTCGGTATGGCGATTGATGCTAACGTACTGATTAACGAACGTGTTCGTGAAGAAATGCGTAATGGCAATACGCCACAAGCCAGTATACACGCCGGTTATGACCGTGCATTTGACACGATTCTAGACTCCAACGTAACCACCTTGATTGCGGGTTTAGCATTATTCATGTTTGGTACCGGCCCAATCAAAGGCTTTGCTGTGGTACACGTACTAGGCATTTTGACTTCAATGTTTAGTGCGGTATTAGTATCGCGTGCATTTATAAACTTAATCTACGGCTATCGCCGTAAAGTGACCAAACTTTCTATCGGTCAGATTTATAAAGCCTAGCATTCACGCTAATAACTATTATTAAGAATATATAGAGTACATACCATGGAATTATTTAGAATCAAAAAAGATATTCCCTTTATGAGCTATGGTCGCCTGACGACTGCTATCTCATTAGTGACATTTATATTGGCAATCTTCTTTTTAGCCCATCGCGGCTTAAATTTCGGTGTTGATTTCACTGGCGGTACCGTCATGGAAGTTAACTATCCGCAAGCGGCTAATTTAGAAAGCGTTCGCCAGGCAGTTGATAGCATCGGCCTGAAGGAAGCCACTGTACAGAATTTTGGCTCTAGTCACGACGTGTTGATTCGCTTGCCGGTTAAAGCAGGTTTATCTGTCTCACAACTTTCTGAGCAAGTAAAAGCGGCGCTAGTAAAAGCTGATGCTACTGTTGAAATCCGCCGTGTAGAATCTGTTGGTGCCCAAGTAGGCGATGAGCTCTATGCCAATGGCGGTCTGGCATTGTTCTTTGTCTGCGTAGGTATTGTATTGTATCTATGGTTGCGGTTTGAATGGCGTTTTGCGGTTGCGGCGATTATCGCCAACATGCATGACGTGGTCATTATTCTTGGCTTCTTCGCGTTTTTCCAGTGGGAATTTAACCTCACGGTACTAGCAGCGATTTTAGCTGTGCTAGGTTATTCAGTGAATGAGTCTGTTGTTGTGTTTGACCGGGTACGGGAAAATTTTAGAAAAATGCGTAAAGCATCAGTCGTACAAGTGATTGATAACGCGATTACCCGCACAATGTCCCGTACTGTGATTACCCACTTGATGACGCAAACGATGGTCGGTTCAATGTTGCTATTTGGGGGCGAAGTGCTGCATAACTTTGCACTTGCATTGACCATTGGTATTTTATTCGGTATCTACTCCTCAGTATTAGTCGCCTGCCCAATCGCAATGTGGCTAGGCGTTACTCGTGCCAATTTGATTGGCGATGTTGAGAAAAAAGAAAAAGAAGTGATTGATGCAGAAGTTGCACCTTAAACCTTTCCTCAAAGTCTGTATTTTTCCAGCCTCATCCTAACCTAATGCATATGCAAGCCTAGCCATTCTTCACGCTAGGCTTGATTAGCTGTATCACTCACGGTTACACTGAACATATCTTGAATCTTCATACACATCACCTTGGATAATATTCCTATCTCTTGGCAATTAGGCGCGCTTGCGCTGCTGCTGTTAATTTCTGGCTTTTTCTCAATCGCTGAAACCAGCCTGATGTCGCTCAATCGCTATCGACTACGCCATTTAGTTAAAGAAGGTAATCGAGGTGCACGTTTAGCGAGTGCGCTATTAGCAAAAACAGATAAGTTATTGGGGGTAATTTT
>DASQFK010000100.1:0-5894 GCA_035633175.1 Methylotenera sp. | reverse complement strand
TTAATGTCTCAGAACTTGATGATGTAGCTTCTGGTATGACGGAAGGCTTTAAAATAGCTAAGCAAGGGAGACTTGCATTGGGGAGCTGATTGAGAGTGTATTGTTTAAGACTATTATTTAAGCCAAAACTCTGTAAGGCTTGCTGTAAGTTGACGATATCATAAGGTGGTGGGTATTGCTTGATAAGTAATGCAGTGTCATGCGGAATACGATTCAGCTGACACAACACTCCTGTAGCCCATACAAAAGCTTCTAAGTGCAGTGGTTTTGCCACTGTACCTCCCCATTATTTTTATTAGTTATTGTTGCTTTTATTTATTTTTTTTGGGTGCGCCGTTGCACTCTAGATGCACTATATATTATTTAAATTAAAAAAAGCAATAGCCCTTCAAACAAATCAAGTATGTTTATATTCGATATGCATAAATATTTTTATAAGGTTTGTGTATTTAGATTGGCTAATTATTACAAAAAACTCAAAAGCTTATTCCATGCCATTCAATGTAAGCCCAGATGCACTATATAATCGCGATAATGATCCAATGTAGTCTCTATCGTACCTAAGGTAGATTTATGCTTCCAATTTCAAATCTTAGCTAGATTTATGCTTCAGAACTTTTATCTGAAAATCTAAACAACTGAAAATATGTAATTTATAGTACAAAGTTATGGTTTTCTATTGGGGTAAATTTATTCTATCTCCGACAACAGGTACAGAAATATAAAAAATGCACTCCTAATGTAACTTCAGATACGTAGATAAATAAAAGCTGCCAGTCCAGTTTTAAATAAAGAGTTTTAAGTTCAAAACAAAGCCTCCATTTAGGAGGCTTTGTTAATTGTCAATTCAAGTTAAGACAAGTATTCCTAAATAAACCAGTAATGATCTACCAGTAAGGCTGCAAATAGTAGAGTCAGATAAATGATTGAATATTTGAATGTGCGTTTCGCCAAATCATCTGAGTATTTTCGGTACAAGCCAATGACATACGCCAAAAATATTGCATTTAATATAATTGCGGAAACCAAATAGATTAAGCCGCTCATACCAAGCCCATACGGCATGAGTGATACCGCAACTAGAATAATGGTATAAAGCAAAATATGTAACAGCGTAAACGCTTCGCCATGTGTAACAGGTAACATTGGCATACCCACTTTTGCATACTCTTCACGTCTGTATAGCGCTAGCGCCCAAAAGTGCGGTGGCGTCCATGCGAAGATAATCAAGAACAAGATGAGTGATTCTGGTCCTACTGAATTATTGACTGCTGCCCAGCCTAATATAGGTGGCATGGCACCAGATGCGCCGCCTATGACAATGTTCATCGGGGTGGCTGGCTTTAAAAAAACCGTATAAATCACTGCATAGCCTACAAATGTAGCTAAGGTTAACCACATTGTCAGCGGGTTCACGTAAAAGTACAAAATAGCTAATCCAGTACTTCCAAGAATACTAGCGAAGATTGTAGTTTCAGTAGAGGAAACTTGGCCGGTTGGTAAAGCTCGGCCGCGGGTACGTGCCATAATCGCATCTATTTTATGTTCGATTAAGCAGTTAAAAGCTGCTGCTGCACCTGAAGCAAACGCAATACCAAGGGTAGTTGCCACTAATAATTGCAGTGGCACCATACCCGGTGTGGCGAGAAACATCCCAATAATTGCAGTAAATACAATAAGTGATGTGACTCTTGGTTTGCAAAGTGAAAAAAAGCTTTTAAAGCTTAGCCCTAAGCTTCGCATAGTGGTGATTGCACCGTTACTCATTTAATTCTCGCACTCATTAAAATTTATTTAAATCCAAAATATTGCTATATCTAAACAACTATTCTTCAATTAACGTCTATTGGCCAGTTTACTATTTCGGTATGGCGCTGTTATTTTAGAATTAAGGATTACCAAAATAATGACCAATAAGCCTGCTGTAAAATTGTGCGCAACTGCCAGCACTAAAGGCAAATGTAATATTAAATTAGCAATACCTAAGCCAATTTGTGCACAAAGTACTACCAGCAAGATAATACCCAATTGTTTTAACTGCGCGTATTTTAATACATTTAACGCTAGAATCCCTAAATAAATCAATGTGATCAGTGCGCCTATACGGTGAGACCACTGGATCGCAGTAATGGATGCTAATGATAAGACGCCACCATCTGCACTCTGGCCTAAATCACGCACTAAATGGAAGGCATCCTTAAAGTCCATTGCAGGTATCCAAACACCGTGACAGGTGGGGAAATCCGTACACGCAAGTGCTGCATAGTTGGTGCTTGTCCATCCACCCAGAAATATCTGCATAAATAATATCAGTACTGCAAAGCGTATCGCGAACCTTAGCATTTTTGAATTGATAATATTTGCCGAGTGACGACCCCAATGCCGATGCGCTAACCATGTAAGCATCGCTAATGTGATCATGCCGCCTAATAAATGCGCACTCACAATCGCTGGCTTCAGTAGCATAGTCACTGTCCACATGCCTAACATGGCTTGAAATGTGATAACTGCTAACAGTGATGTAGATACCCAAGGTGAAGCATTCACTTCATGCTTTCTCCGCCAAGCTAAAAAGCATATTGCCAATACAATCAAACCTAAACTACCTGCCAAATATCGATGAGCCATTTCACGCCAAGCTTTACCTACTTCCACTGTGCTATGTGGATATACTGTTTGCGCATTCAGTATCGCCGCTTCACTTTGCGGCACTGTAAGCGTTCCGTAACAACCTGGCCAGTCAGGGCAACCTAACCCTGCATCAGTAAGCCTGACATAGGCACCCAACACAACGACACAGAGCGCAAGTATGGCGCCAAACAATACTAATGTTCTAAATAATTTGAAATTTCTATTGTGTGAAATTGACTGCATATTAGCCTGCCCAAGAGTATCTTAATAAACGTGATAAATCTTTACGTACATCCGCAAGTGGCACGTTATTTTGGTAGCTCATCATTAAATGCCCAAGTGGATCCACTAAATACAGTCTACCGCTGACATTTGCACTTTCGTTATTAATACCAAATTGTTCTGATAAGGTAGCTACGCTGGCTAAGGGCTGATTGATAACAATCAAATCCGGGTAATCTTGCTTAACCCTTGTAACATCCTGTGCTGTAGTAATTAACACCCTTTGCGTACGCTGTATATCTTTATACAAAGAAACATGCAACTGACGCATATCGCGCAGTTTATCTAAACAAACTTTTTCACATGCATCAGTCACATACACCACACTCCATTTTTCTTTCCAAAATAGCGGCTTCAATACTTGAGCGTCACTGTTTTGAAGATCGCTTGGACTACTTAACAATCTTGGTGGCTGTACTAATTCACCCAAACTTACGCCACTTGGCTTCCAGTTATAGTGATACATCATAATGACTACAATGATTGGTACCACAAAAAATACCAGCATTAGTATGAATACTTTGCGACCTTTTCGTTGCATTTCTAACTCTGATAATAGATTGTCGTTTTGCATGTAAAACTCTCAAATAAAATAGTTAATCTGTTTGGATTCGAAGCGGAAAATTTTAATACTGATTTTAAATATTTTTTAAATGGAAAATTACGATTATTGATTAGCCTCATGATTACTTTGAGGTTTAATTCGAGTAATACTCATATAAAAGAAAATAAGCAAAGTGGCAAACGCAAAACCAAACCATTGAAAAGCATAGCCCATATTTGTTGCTATTCTTTCAGCAGGCACCTGCCAATTTCTTACAAACCCGCCACCTTCACTGTTTTGATCTAGCTTGATTGCCATAGGAGAAATTTTAATAGGAACGATACGCTGATATTTGTCCATATCCATATTCTGCCAAACGGCTTGCAGCGTCTGGCCATTCTTTTTCAGTGTAGATTTATCTTCCAAGGAAAAAATCTTCTTGCTTGGCACCCAAATTTGACCCGTTATAGTTTGCTGCCCAATCGGCGTATCAAATACTGGTAATTTGCTATGCGTATTTTCGCCTAAAATCCAACCTCGATTGATTAATACGTACTCTGACGATTGATCAATTTTTAAGGGTGTGATGACATGGTAACCTACCCGCGTTCCCTCTACTTGGTTGTCGAGTAAGTACTGATATTTTGGTTCATAAACACCTGTTACTGTTACTTTTTTAAATTTCCAATCGTCTATATTTAAATTTGAAACATTTGTAGGAAATTTAAGCGCTTCATTTAGCTTTGCCTGATTATACGCAAGTTGTATTGCCTGTTTTTGAGCAGCTTTATTGTATTGCCATAGTCCAAATTTAATAAATAGAGGTATGCAAACTAAAGTTAAAATTACTCCGATTAAAGACGGCTTAAAAACATAGTGATAAATTCCAAATTGCATTTGTTTCATATGCGTCTCATAATACTTATTTGAATTTATTTGGACATTGCCATGTTAACAAAAGTCATTGTGGTCTTAACTTTATTTGTCATATTAGGTAGTTTATTTTCGGCATTGTTCTTTTTGGTAAAAGACAAAACTGGCAGCGAAAGAACCGTTAAGGCATTAACTGTACGCATAGGCTTATCAATATTATTATTTATATTGCTATTAATTGCTGGCCAATTAGGTTTAATCGGTCATTCATTATAAATAATAGTTTTAATTGCTGGCTTTAAATACAGCAAGATTTAGCACTCAAATAAAAAGGGCGATGCTAATGCATCGCCCTTTTTATTTATTTAACTTATAGCCAATAGACGAATATAAACAACCCTAACCAAACCACGTCGACAAAGTGCCAGTACCAGGCAACGCCTTCAAAACCAAAATGATGCTCCGGTGTAAAATGACCCTTCATACAGCGAATCAATATCACGATCAGCATAATCGTACCTAGCGTTACATGAAAACCATGAAAGCCAGTGAGCATAAAGAAGGTCGCACCATAAGCACCAGTACCTAAGGTTAAACCCATCTCAGTGTAAGCATGGTGATATTCCAATCCCTGACAAATCAGGAATGCAATACCTAAAGCTACAGTAAGTGCCATACCAACAACTAATTGGGTACGGTTATTTTTGATTAAGGCCCAATGTGCCCAAGTGATGGTTGCACCTGAAGTTAGTAACAAAGCAGTGTTAATTGCCGGCAGCCCCCATGGGCCCATAGGTGTAAATTTAGGTACTGCATACTCTGTACCTAATACAACTCCACCCGGACCTGCTGAAGGCCATGTGCTTAAGAAGTCTTTATAGGGCGTAATGTCTAAATCATATCCAGCCAAATCTGGCACAGAAAGTACGCGCATATAAAACAAAGCACCAAAGAATGCGGCAAAAAAAGCTAACTCTGAACAAATAAATACAATCATTCCTACGCGGAATGATTTATCTTCCCAATTTTTATATTTACCCGTGAGGCTTTCTGTAATAACAGATCCCATCCACTTAAACGTCATAAATAAGATAATCGCTGTACCTAAGTACATCATCCATTTACCCGGGGTTTGTAAGTAGCCTAATTCTTTATTAGTATCTGTAGCTACTGTAAATATAAAGCCTGCTGCTAAAGATAATAAGCCAGCAGAAATTATTGATGGATAAATACTACCGTGTGGTACGAAATACTGATTTTCTGAATGTGTGGCCATGCATTCACTCCCGTGCTTTTATTATATGTATATTAAATTCACAATGGCAAATAACGCCATTTCCCAACGCTTTTATATCTACAACTATTTATCTTCCTCAACTGCAGGGAAAAAAGCATATGACAATGTCATTTCTGATACATCCTTTGGAAGATCTGGGCTAACAAAGAATCTTAATGGCATTTCTTTTTCTTCACCTGGTTTGAGTGACTGCCTGACAAAACAAAAACACTCTATCTTTTTAAGGTTTGCTGAAGCGATACCAGGAGTAACGCTAGGTACAGCCCT
>DASQFK010000099.1:0-11021 GCA_035633175.1 Methylotenera sp. | reverse complement strand
CTTTCAACCTGTGCACAATACGGATTGCCGATTAAAGTAATTTTGTTGAATAACCGTTACTTAGGCATGGTGCGTCAGTGGCAAGAATTTTTCTACGAAAATCGTTATTCAGAATCGTACATGGACAGCTTGCCTGACTTTGTTAAATTAGCTGAATCTTATGGTCATGTAGGCATGAAAATCACCAACCCTGCTGACGTAGAAGGCGCTTTGAAAGAAGCGTTTGCGAAAAAAGATAAATTTGTGTTTATGGATTTTATTACTGATCAAGAAGAAAATGTGTTCCCGATGATTGCAAACGGTAAAGGCTTGTCTGAAATGATTTTAGCTAATGATCATGTTGCAAGAGAGGAGGAAGATTAATATGAAACATATTATCTCTCTACTCATGGAAAACGAAGCTGGCGCACTATCTCGTGTAGCTGGCTTGTTCTCAGCACGTGCTTATAATATTGAATCACTTACTGTAGCTCCAACCGAAGATCCAACTTTATCACGCATGACCATTGTGACATCTGGCTCTGATCAAGTGATAGAACAAATTATCAAACAATTAAACAAGTTGATTGATGTCGTTAAAGTGCTTGATTTGAATGACGGAAAATTCATAGAACGTGAATTGATGTTAGTTAAAGTCAAAGCAACCGGTGCGTTTCGTGAAGAAATGAAACGCATGTGCGACATATTCCGCGGCCGTATTATCGATGTGGCCGACGGCAGTTTTACCATTGAGCTTACCGGCTCTGGCACCAAACTAGATGCCTTTATCGAAAGCTTGGATAAAGCAGCTATATTAGAAACAGTGCGTACAGGCGCTTCTGGCATAGGCCGTGGCGACCGTATTCTCAAAGTTTAAAGTACTCAAGGTTTAAGTACTTAAAGTTATAACAGCTTCAAAGAGTTTAACTATTTCAAACAATTTAATTAGTATTTGCATGAAAAGGCGAGGAAAGAAATGAAAGTTTATTACGATAAAGACGCAGACCTTAGTTTAATCAAAGGCAAAAAAGTAACCATCGTTGGTTACGGTTCACAAGGTCACGCACACGCAGCAAACCTTAAAGATAGCGGCGTAAACGTTACTATCGGCCTACGCAAAGGCGGCGGCTCATGGGCTAAAGCTGAGAATGCTGGTCACAAAACATTAGAAATTGCAGCTGCTGTAAAAGATGCAGACGTTGTGATGCTTTTATTGCCTGACGAAACAATGGCACAGATTTTCAATGATGATGTTGCTGCAAACTTAAAACAAGGTGCAACACTTGCGTTTGCACATGGTTTTAACGTGCATTACAACCAAATCACACCACGTGCTGATTTAGACGTGATTATGATTGCGCCAAAAGGCCCAGGCCACACTGTGCGTTCAGAATACTTAAAAGGCGGCGGTGTTCCTTCATTGATCGCTGTATACCAAGATAAATCTGGTAAAGCAAAAGATGTTGCACTTTCATACGCAGCGGCTAACGGCGGCACTAAAGGCGGCGTGATTGAAACTGACTTCCGTGAAGAAACAGAAACTGACTTGTTCGGCGAGCAAGCAGTATTATGTGGTGGCGCAGTTGAATTAGTTAAAGCTGGTTTTGAAACATTGGTAGAAGCCGGTTACGCACCTGAAATGGCTTACTTTGAGTGCTTACACGAACTTAAATTGATTGTAGATTTGATGTATGAAGGCGGTATCGCCAACATGAACTATTCAATTTCAAACAATGCAGAATACGGCGAGTACGTGACTGGTCCTAAAGTGATTAACGAAGAATCACGTTATGCAATGCGCGAAGCACTTGCTAACATTCAAAACGGTAACTACGCTAAACAGTTCATTTTAGAAGGCCGTACTAACTATCCTGAAATGACTGCGCGTCGTCGTTTGAATGCTGCTCACCCAATTGAGCAAGTGGGTGGTCAGTTACGTGCGATGATGCCTTGGATTGCTAAAAATAAATTAGTTGATCAATCTAAAAACTAGTTTACTTTAGTGTTAAAAAGGGCAAGGTTAACTTGCCCTTTTTTATTTCTCATCGTCATTCCGACGAAAGTCGGAATCCAGCGGCGGATACTTTATAAAGTCACTAGATTCCGACTTTCGTCGGAATGACGAGAAACTTGGAAAACATAATTGAAATTCAACGTCCTGTTACAGCACCTACTACCTAAACAAGCCATTACTGGACTTGCTGGCAAGCTTGCCAACAAAAAATGTGGCGCATTAACAACTAAAGTTATCGCTTGGTTTGTAAAACGTTACAACGTCAACATGGCAGAAGCCGCTGAACCCAATATTAGCAGCTACCAAACCTTTAACGATTTTTTCACGCGCCCATTAAAAGTTAACGCACGGCCAATCGCTAATGCCGACTTCATTTGCCCAGTCGATGGTGCAATCAGTCAGTTCGGCAAAATTGACGAGGATCAAATCTTCCAGGCCAAAGGTCATGCATATTCAACAACAGCATTAGTGGGTGGCGATAGTAATTTAGCGAAAAAATTTGAAAATGGTCATTTTGCTTGTCTGTATTTAAGTCCTAAAGATTACCACCGCATTCATATGCCATGCAGTGGCACATTAAAAAGTATGGTGTATGTGCCGGGCGCCTTATTCTCCGTGAATCCAACCACCGCCCAAGGGGTACCAGGTTTATTTGCACGTAACGAGCGTGTTGTGTGCGAGTTTGATTCTGCTGAGCATGGCAGCTTTATTATGGTACTAGTAGGCGCAACGATAGTGGGGAGTATGGCAACAATCTGGCACGATGGTGTAAATGGCATAGTCAATCCACCGCGTACGAGCAACTTTCGAGTATGGTCATATGAGAATCAAAACATCACACTAAAACAAGGCAATGAAATGGGTAAGTTTTTGCTGGGCTCAACTGTAGTGATGTTATTTGAAAAAGAGGCATTACAATTTAATGAAACTTGGCAAGCTGAACGTGCCGTTAAGCTAGGTGAAATAATGGCTACAAAAATTTGATTGGATTTAAATATAGTTATTCTGATAGATAATCCTATGATTTCACTCATCATTCACAATCGTCATACCGACGAAAGTCGGTATCTAGCGTCTTTTAAGTCACTAGATTCCGTGTCAGACCGTAAGCCAGTATTTGGCTTCCCCACAGAATATAGGCGCTAAAGCGCATTATTCTGAGTGAAAGGTCTTGTCCGTGGAATATATGCAATAAATTGCATTATTCACACGCCAAAGCACGGAATGACATAAGAGTGGAATATTTAATGGGATAGCTAAAATAAGCAGCTAAACTTCACCCACAAAAAAAACCCGCACTGTTTTATTTTCAGTGCGGGTTTTTAATTTTCAATGTAACCGCTATTTAGTTACTTTATGATGTAAATGCGGTGCTAGCTCATTTAACGCAGATTCATACACGCCGCGCTTGAATTCAATCACATCTTCTAGCGGCACCCAGTATTCACTCCAGCGCCATGCATCAAACTCGGGATGCTCACTCGCCCGCAACGAAACGTCGCTGTCTCGCCCTACCATGCGCAGCAAATACCAAATCTGTTTTTGACCTTTATAACTACCGCGCCACTCGCGTTTTACCCACGTCGTCGGCACTTCGTATCTAAGCCAATCTTTAGTACGGCCTAAAATCTGTACATGCTCCGGTTTTAGTCCAACCTCTTCCATTAACTCACGATACATTGCCTGCTCTGGGCTCTCCCCATGGTTAATGCCACCTTGCGGAAATTGCCAAGCATGCTCACGGATACGCTTACCCCAAAACACCTGATTGTGGGCATTACATAGGATAATGCCAACATTCGGGCGAAACCCGTCACGATCTAACATAGCGTTTTACTGCCTTAATTATTTAGTGCAATTTTTTCATATTTTCACCACTATTGAAAGACACCATTTGCATATAAGATGTAATCCTATGAATAAACATAACAATATCGCTTTAAATCAACCTTTTCTCATCAATAAACTGATTACATTAGTGGTCGTGAGCATCATCAGTATTGGATGCTCAATGACATCCAATCAGTCCAATCATGCTTTCGCCTACATTACCAACCAAGGTGATAACACTGTATCAGTGATTGATACTACTAGTAATTTGGTGATTCAGACAATAAAAGTTGGCAGAGCGCCAGTAGGTGTGGCTGTTTCAGCCAAATTAAAACGTGCCTATATTACTAATGTTGAGGGTCAGGAAATTAGCGTGATTGATACGCAAACCAATAAAGTGACTGACGCAATTAAGATCAAAGGCTCGCCAGTCGGCATAGCATTATCGCCAGATGAAACAACCTTATATGTTGCAGATTGGTTTGATAATCGCATCCTAGCCATTAACACGAAACAAACCTCATCCATTAGAGCGTTAAAGATTGGTGATGCACCCGCTGGCTTAGTCGTCAGCCCAGACAATCAAACGCTTTATGTAACGAACAGAGACAGTAACGATATTGCGATGATTGATACCGCAACACTTAATATTAAAAAACGTATTCCTGTAGGCAAGCATCCATTTGGCATTACATTGAGCAAAAGTGGTTCATTGTTAGCCGTCGTCAATGTGAAAGAAGACACCGTTAGCATCCTCAACACTAAAACAAACGTGCTGCAGAAAATGAAAGTAGGCTATCACCCCTATTGCGCAGTATTTAATTCCGATGAAAAAACACTCTATGTGACCAATACGCAAGATGACAGCGTGACAGTACTAGACATTGCCACACAAAAAACAATCGTCACTATTGATGTGGGTAGCACGCCAGAGGGCATAAGTTTAGACCATGCAAACCATCGCGCCTATATCGCAAACTGGGGCAGCAATAGCGTAAGTGTCATTGATACTAAAACCAATAAACTCATCAATACCATTAAAACGGGTGAAAAAAGCCGTGCATTTGGGCAATTTATTTTAAGCAATTAGTTTTCATTGGTAGCATTAAAGGAAAGGGCTGTCTGATCATGTCAACCAAGCCTCTGAAATATCGTTAACTTAACTACAAATAACGATGCATTTTTATAAAATGTGCATCTCATTTATAATACGTCGTTGTTTTTGAATATATCCTCTCATATCGAGAGTTACGGAGAAGAAAAGATGAAAAAGATTTTAGCGTTACTTGCACTTAGTTTAGTAGCTACCTCAGCAGTAGCGCACGGCCCTACCCCACAAAAAGTCGAAAAAAGCATCACCATTAAGGCCGACCCTGCAAAAGTATGGGCTATGGTAGAAGACTTTGGCAATATGCAAAAATGGCACCCAGCAATCGTTAGCGATAAAATGGAACAAAAGAAAGATGAAACTGGCGCGATGGCTACATTTAGAACGCTATCATTAAAGGGTGGCGGCACTATCGTTGAAAAATTACGCAGTGCAAATGATGCTGAAATGAAGCTTAAATATGAAATTGTCAGCAGCCAACTGCCATTCACTGATTACAACTCTGTAATGACTGTAACAAAAGGCCCAGCAGCTGGTGAATCTACAGTAACTTGGGTAGGTCGTTTTTATCGCACTTACAAATTAAACCCACCAATTCCTGAAGGTCAAGATGATGCAACTGCAGTTGCTTCAGTAACAGGTATTTATGACGCTGGTTTAGCAAACTTGAAAAAGGTGCTTGAGTCTTCAAAGTAGGTGACCGCCAGGAAGTGACAAAATGGTCACTTAAGGAATTCTTTAGTGACTGGTTTTGACAGTTTTTAGCGGTTAGATGTATCTAAAAAGCTCAAGTTGGGTAATTTTTAAAAAGCGAAACTTTAAGTTTCGCTTTTTTTATTGCTGTTGTTTGTATACGTTTAAACAACCGTCTTTAACAAAATGTATCACTTAGCTGAAGCAATTCAATTGAGAGAAACTTCACCTTCATCCTTGATTTTATTTGATTAATTATGCTTGTAACACAAGGGGTCATAATCTCTATAAAAGATACACCTTAATGAAGTAGCGCAGAGTTAAGGGAAATACTTGACGAATAAACTAAGCAACTTACTACGTTTCATCAATATCCTGCTAAAACGATTAACTTGGCACAACCATTGCTCACAACTATTCAACACTGCAGTAAAACATACAGTGCATAAACGCTTACACTTTATACAAAGGAAATAAAAATGAAACAAGTACAAAAAGGTTTTACCTTAATCGAGTTAATGATTGTTGTTGCAATTATCGGTATTTTGGCGGCGGTTGCGATTCCTGCTTACAGCGATTACATTACTCGCGCTAAAATGACTGAAGTACTGGTGATGACAGAACCAGCAAAGTTAGCTGTTGCAGAAACGGCATCTTCACTCGGCTCGTTAGCTTCAGTAACAGCAACAAATCATGGTTATGCTTTTCCAGGGGCTACTAATCAAGTTTCAGGTATTACAATTACAGCCACATCTGGCTTAGTAACAGCAACATCTACTGTAACAGGCGCCACTGGAACCATCTTACTCACACCTGAGGACGTAGGCAGCGGTCAGCTGAAATGGACTTGTTCAAGTACTATCGCTGATAAATACCTGCCTACAAACTGCCGTTAATAGCTAGCTAGCGTAGCCTTGATGTAGTGTAACGAAATCGAGGGATAATGAACCTAATACCCCTTGATTTCACTCAATACTCTCAACGCTACAAAATAAAAAACGCCCTTCATTTGAGGGGCTTTTTTACGTCAATTGCATTGCCTTCCCTCGACTCCACTTCGTTAACATTGATTTCACTAAGCTGTATTGAAGATAGATTTACTGTCCCTGCTCTATTTTATCAGCAATTACATGCAACCTCTCACCAATATTATCGGGAAAAATTAAAGGCTTACCAGCTGCTGATACTGAACCAATTAGATACAATTGGTTTTCAATGTCATCTAACTCAGCAATAACCTTAGGCGCCGCGAGTTGGCGCAAAGCTTCAACTTTAATTAGCTGTTGTTCTAGATGACCAAGAACGTGTGTACTTGCATACCGTAGCGTACTCAAGGCTTCCACCTGAAATCCTTCAGCTACCTGTAGCCGCGCAAGCATAATCATGCTATTAACGTGAAAAGGATTTGCTTTTAGGTTTTCATTTAAAATCTCATGCGCACGGACATATGCAGCATGACCAATAGTAGCCTTACTGTCGTATACCACGTGATGCACCATCAATAACTTTACTTCGCGGACACCAAGATTTGGATTATTACCCATTTGAGCACGGGCTGAATCAAAGCGTTGCAGTGATTGCATCAGAAATTCTCGCTCGACCGCACCCCCTAATTGACTAAGCCTAGGTCTGTCTGCTAAGAACATTTCGTCAACACTTAGTATGTAGAGTTGCGAGATTCCTTCAGAAGGGCGAATGATTGAGATTAGATTGGCGATACTGTAGGCGCGTACGTTAGGCACCATCAAATTTATTACTTTCAACCCAAATTGCGACCCTGTTAAGCAGGCCAAGGCAATTAAATTTAAACATAATGGTGTAGCGATTAATAATACGACAAAACTCGCGATCAGGTGTTTAATTAAGGGTCTAATTTGTTCGAATATTCGAATATTAATTGTACGTGGCTTATCTATTAATTGGGCGGCACGGGCTAGATAAAGTCCTGCAAGTATATTCATAAATGCAAAATAAAAAATGAAACTAACACTAGCGTGTATAAACAGAGCCAATACACCAAGTAATAATGCGACACTTTCTAAACCCGCCGCTTCTGTAGCGCGCACAAGGCTTCGTTTTAGCTGCAATAGCAAACCTAGCAATAAAGCTACTTGTAGTAATAAAGCAAATATGCCTCCTTCGGTAGCAAATTGCAGATAATCGTTATGAGCAAGAAGACCTGAAGAAGAGTTTTCTAAGGGTGAACGGTGTGCTGGATAATAACTAGCGAAAGTGCCCCATCCAGTACCTAAAAACGGGTGTTCAAATGCCATTTTTATTGAAGATTGCCACAACAATAGCCGCGCATTAGTTGAAGCATCTTGCGCTAATTGAAAAGTTCGATCTGTGATACTCGAATCTAATAACATTGCACTAGAAAAAAATGCAAATATTGCTATAAACCCAATAATTGATATTAGCTTTATAGACTTAGTATACTTATAACCTGCCCATAAAATGAAGGGTAACAATAATAACCATGTCGCAATCCCACCACGCGAAGCTGTAGCAAAAAAAGCAGTGCTTATAATAAACAATCCTATCCCTATAAATACCTGCACCCATGGATATGCATTAGATTTATTAGATAAAAATAAATAAACAGCAGGAAACCAGAGTAAGTTCATTAATGCAGCGAATGCATTACGATCTATCAATGGGCCAACGGCATGACCATAACCTATATGATTAACTACTTGCCAGATTGCCCATACTGAAAAGCTCACTCCCATTAGAAATAGTGCAATCCTTAATTTACCCCATGTCTCAGCGAATGTTGAAGTATTACTAGCAACTAAATACATTACTGGCAAACCTGCTAAAACTGCTGTTATCAACATTACTGTATGGGGTACGGCACTACTGAGAGCAACGATAAATAACCAAACTAAATAAATGACCATCAGCTTAGATAATGTAAAACTATGCCAAGCATTACGAGTAGATATTGAACGACACCCCATCACTACCGCAATCAATAACAGTATCCCTGTTAAGGCACTGCCTATGAACCAAAAACCTGAAATGATTAAGCTTAATAGAAATAACGGATAAATAAAGCGATTGAGATTCATAGTAGTATTTAGATATTATTGAGCATTTTAGTAATTAATGCAGTTTAAAGCATGCAATCGTAACATTATTAAAAAAACAACTTAATAACGTGTAATTAATACATAAGTTTTAAAAAAATTAAGGCTAAAAGTTGCTACGCGTACCTCTTTCCAACACATTAATCTTCAAACCTAACTCCGCTAATATAAACGCGGCCGCCGAACTACGGCGACCAGTTTGGCAATAGAGAATATACTCTTTGCCCTTTTCTAAACCTTTAGTCAACTGACGAATCTCATTAAGTGGCAAGTTAATTGCGCCTTCAATATGGTCGTATTGATACTCAGATGGTAAGCGGGCATCTACCCATATTGCGCCTGCGGTTACCTTGGCTTCTGCTTCCGCCCTGCTGATTTGTGTAATGAGTGGTGCTTTTAATAGCGCTATAAAATCTTGTTTATTGAGTCGGAGTAATTCGCCATCAGTATTCATGGTAACAGTTGCGTTACGTTTATTATCTGAAACTAGCGCTTCTTCCCCAAACGCATTGCCTTCGTCGAGTTCTGCCAAGATTACTGCTGGCTGGCTGACATCTATAATTCTAGTTACGGTTGCTGACCCATTTTGAATTAAATAGTAATAATCACCCGTGCCACCCTGCTGTATGATCACTTGCTCTGCTGTAACGGCAATACTGGTCATGCGCTTGAACATTTCAACCACATTGATTGCTGGCAAGCGGCAAAATACGCCACTTTGCAATTTGAATGCACTGAAAACACCAGTGTTATTCATCCAATCACCCGTACTACGAATATTAGTGGTTTTACTCGTTTTGGCATCAGTTGCTTGGGTAAGGTTTTTACCTGAAAGCTCATCCCAAGTGAGCATAATGTCGAGTAAATCCATATCAATACGCATGATTTCTATGTTGCTTAATGCAATGGTATCTTTGATTTTTCCATGCGTATGAATAGGATGATTAGCCGCGTCGGTACCAGCATGTAACACTGCATTGCTACCGTCTTCATAGTGCAAAGTTAAATCGCCTTTAACTAAATAAAGTGCCTGCGCAGCAACATGCACATTCATACGCAGTGGGTCTATATCTTTATTTATTTTTTCTATAAAACAAAGTGAAGCCAGCTCTTGCTTGCGGCTAATAGACAGCCTAGCAATAGGTTCTAGTTGATTGAAAATATGATTAAAATCTAGAGTGCCATTTATTGCCATAACATCAATTCGCTTTATAAAGTGATGCGTTAAGTTCTTATTAAAATCATATAATTGCCAAAGACTTTACAAATTAAATACTTGATTATTTTTAAGCGCTTGCGGTAATGGTGTTAAGCCACTTGCTGCAATTTCTTGCATAATGATTTCGCCTTCATCAGGTTTTAGGTGGGTAATAAACACTTCTACCGGCACTCGACTAGCCGGTTGGGAATTTGAGTTATCTTTAAGTTTAGCTAGTTCAGTGACTAACGTAGAGGGACACAAATGCTTAGACAATGCTGCGAGCTCGTACTCACTGTTGCTAAATGCAGTTTCTATAATGAGGTATTTGAGATTGTTAATCTCATTAATTTTTTCCCACATTTCGTCGCAAACTGTAGTATCCCCAGTAAACACTAAGCTATTTTCGCCACTATCCACTTGGTAACCAATCGCTGAAACCACATGATTAGCAGGTATGGGGGTAAATTTACGACCGACTATGTTAATCGTTTCACCTAGCTTTACTTCGTTATAAAGTAAAAATGGTTGAATCGTATCTGGAATCGCA
Organism: Methylotenera sp.; assembly: GCA_035633175.1. Taxonomy (GTDB): domain Bacteria; phylum Pseudomonadota; class Gammaproteobacteria; order Burkholderiales; family Methylophilaceae; genus Methylotenera. The sequence continues at coordinate 557 of DASQFK010000099.1, read as the reverse complement.
TTGAAGTCTGGCCATACTTTCCAATTAAAAATATGAGTGCGCAACGTTGCTAGCGTTTCTTGAGTAGCGTGTACCGTTACAGGTTTTGTACGTATGCCCATGACGGTATCTAACAATAAAGGAATGAAAGCGATATGATCTAAATGTGAGTGTGTAACGAAAATGTGGTCAATTGCTAGCAACTCTTCCATCGATAAATCGCCAACACCAGTCCCCGCATCAATTAAAATGTCATCATCCACCAGCATAGAGGTGGTGCGTAAGCCACCGCCTATTCCGCCGCTACAGCCTAATATTTTTATTTGCATTTTATAAAATAGCTTTTCACATGTATTTTTATATAGTGATTACTGATTTTTGGTAATTGCTTTTTAAATACAATGCTATGATTTCATTAGTTTTAATGCTTATCAATATATTTAATAGCAATCTAGTTATTGTCTTAATTTAGTTTACATTTCACATTCAAATAATTTCCACTTCAAATTTTTACACGATGAAACCACCTTTAGAAATACTTACTAGTAATTCCAGCAAAATTAATGCCAGCGTGATTT
>DASQFK010000098.1:0-1768 GCA_035633175.1 Methylotenera sp. | reverse complement strand
CGGCGCAGATTTACGTGTCGTGCAGATGTTGTTGGGACATTCTGATATTTCTACCACGCAGATCTACACGCATGTGGCGAGAGAGCGATTGAAGCGGTTACATAGCGTGCATCACCCGAGAGGTTAAACTGGAACGTAATTATAATCAGCAACAAAATCTTCAATAACGATACTGGCATCCCATTCATCGACGATTTCTTTGGCTCGTGTATAGTCCATATCACTGACGCTGACTCTTATTAAACCAATAGCAGGAATTTCGCCAACGCCGCTTTGCAAATGTTCTCCTAACACATAGGCAGGAATTTCTTGTTGTTCTAACAAGTTTTTAATGAGGTAACCTTCAATGCTATTCGATGCATGGTAGACAGTAATCATTTTGCAGACCTTTCTATCGTGACTCCCAAAGCTTTTAGACCCGGCAGTATCGCAGGCTTAGCCACTTTAACCTTCACTCTTAATGCACCGAACTCATTCAAAATCAATTGGCAGATATGCTCGGCTAAAGCCTCTACCAATTGAAAGCTGTGTTCGTTTAAGGTGTCGCGTATACGTCTTACCACGGTACCGTAGTTGATAGTATCGGCAATCGCATCGCTTTTGCAGGCTTTACTTAAGTCGTAACCAATTTCAATATCAAGTATGATGGTTTGCAGAACCATGCGCTCCCAGGCGGGTACGCCGAGTTTGGTTTGTACTTTGACTTCACTTAAAAAGATGGTGTCCATATTGCCTTATTATCACATCGTCATTCCCGCGAAGGCGGGAATCCAGTAGTATCTTGAATATTAAACCACAATTGACTATTGTGATATTGCAAATGGATTCCCGCCTTCGCGGGAATGACGGAACTCGGAATTACAACATATATGACTGATGATATTAGCTTTACCACTGTGACACTTGTGCCCATTATCTGGATTGTTGCCGCTTATTTATTAGGCTCGATTTCTTTTGGCATATTAGTCAGCAAAGCATTCGGTTTACCTGACCCACGCACAGTCGGTTCTGGTAACCCAGGCGCGACCAATGTTTTGCGAAGTGGTAAAAAAATGGCTGCTGCGCTCACCTTACTTGGCGATGCGTTAAAAGGGTGGATTCCAGTTTGGCTGGCTTTGCAGTCAGACATGCTCATGTGGGTAGTGGCTACCGTTGGTGTTGCAGTATTTATGGGGCATTTATACCCCATTTTTTATAAGTTTAAAGGTGGAAAAGGCGTAGCAACCGCGCTTGGCGTCATGTTGGCTATCTCGCCCTTGCTAGGTTTGGCAGCACTGCTTACTTGGGTGGTAGTGTTTGCGGTATCTCGCTACTCATCATTAGGCGCTATTGTGGCCGCTGCATTGGCGCCATTGTATGCATGGTTTTTATTGCCCTACAAAGATTATTTAATTGCGGTTTTGGTGATGTCAGTATTTTTGATTTGGCGACATAAGACCAACATCCAGAAACTACTGGCGGGAACTGAATCAGGGTTTGGTAATAAGTAAATTTAGCTTTCATAAACGCTGGTAATTATGGCGCTTGTAACTCTGCCAAATCCCAACGTGGGCGCACACTAAAGCTGTGGTTTGTATTGCCGGTATTTTCCGTTGCTTTTAATCTCATCGCTTCTAGTCGCATAGCCCCTGCAAACGCAATCATCGCGCCGTTGTCAGTGCAAAACTCTAAACGTGGGTAGCTCACTTTGCATAATTTGCGTTTAGTCGCCGCGTTTAATTTTTCGCGCAGTTTAGAATTTGCACCTACGCCGCCTGAAACTATCAGG
>DASQFK010000097.1:0-2411 GCA_035633175.1 Methylotenera sp. | reverse complement strand
ATCTTGCAAAATTTCTTCAAAGTTAGCGGGCTGATTTTTGCCTAATAATTGTAGATAGCGGCGCTGAGCACGTGTTTCTGTTGTGGCAGTAAGAAATATTTTTAAGGGTGCATCAGCAAATACCACCGTTCCCATGTCTCGACCATCGGCCACTAAGCCGGGTGTTTTTCGAAAGCTGTGCTGCAAATCGATTAAAGCAGCGCGTAACGGCGCATGTACTGCTACTTGTGATGCGCCTTTGCCCATCGCTTCAGTGCGAATTTGATCTGAAATATCCTCATTATTCAAAAAAACCTGATCATTATTAAACCGAATGGCGAGCGTTTTCGCACATGCTGTGACTGCAGTTGCATCATCCCAAGCGATATTTTGTTGTTGCGTCGCTAATGCCACGATACGATACAGTGCACCAGAATCTAGATAATGAAAACCAAGTTGTGCCGCAACTAGCTGAGCAACTGTTCCTTTGCCTGATGCAGAAGGACCATCAATGGCGATTACTGGAATATCAATATTCATCGTTAATTAATTTTATGAATGGCAGATTTTTGCGAATTCTGCAAAATAATTTGGGAATGTTTTTGCAACGCAGTTTGGGTCATTAATTGTAATTGGCACACCGCCTAGTGAAACCAATGAAAAACACATTGCCATGCGGTGGTCATCGTATGTGTCTATTACCGCATTCGGCGTTAATTGGCTTGGCGGGGTGATTTTGATGTAGTCTGCACCTTCTTCAACGATTGCGCCCACTTTGCGGAGTTCAGTTGCCATTGCAGAGATGCGATCAGTTTCTTTTACGCGCCAGCTCGCAATGTTTTTCAGGGTTGTGGTGCCTTCTGCAAACAGGGCAACAATAGCCAAAGTCATGGCAGCATCTGGAATATGGTTACAATCCAAGTCTATCGCTGTAAGTGATTTGGCTTTGCCAGCGGTAATATGATTTTCGCCATAAGTAATTTCACCGCCCATCATGGTTAAAGCTTCGGCAAAACGTACATCGCCTTGAATACTATTTTTTCCTACACCTTCAACACGAATATCACCAGCAATGACACCTGCCGCCAAAAAGTACGAGGCACTTGAAGCATCACCTTCTACAAAAATTTCTTCAGGGCTAATATATTGGCTGTTAGCGGCAATAGTAAAGTGCTGCCAACCTTCACGCTGAACATTTACGCCAAATTTCGCCATTAAGTTAAGCGTAATTTCTATGTATGGTTTAGAAGTTAACTCACCAACAACTTCAATGGTTGCAGTCTGTTTTGTTAGCGGTAATGCCATCAATAAAGCAGTCAAAAACTGGCTGGAAACATCGCCGCGAATTTTAATGGTGTTGGATAAATCAAGTTTTGCAGGAGTAATCTTAAGTGGTGGGAAACCATCGTTAGCTAAATACTCTATGTCAGCGCCTGTTTGGCGTAGGGCGTCTATCAAGTCACCAATCGGCCGCTCGTGCATACGTGGCACACCAGAAAGCGTGTAATTGCCGTTAGATAGTGCCAGCGCGGCAGTGAGCGGTCTAAACGCTGTACCTGCATTGCCTAGAAATAAATCGGCTTCTTTGACTGGTAGATTTCCATCACAACCTGTCACACGCCAAGCATTTTCGGCAAAGTTTTCTAATTTGATGCCAAGCTTTTCAAGTGCTTCCAACATTCTGGCAGTATCGTCAGATGCTAATAAATCACGGATTTCTGTGATGCCAGTAGCAAATGCAGCCAATAGCAAAGTGCGGTTCGATATGCTTTTAGAGCCAGGTAGAGTGATGCTGCCAGAGGCGTTACCGACAGGAGGTAGGAGTAGTTGTTCCATTTATTTTTACGATCTTAATTTTTTACGATTGTTTTTATAAGTAGATTATCGTTAGGCTAATTTCTTAGGCCAGCTTTTTCTCTTGAGCCCAAGCGTTCCGAGCAACGCTGGCACGTTCAAACAAGGCTTGTAAGCCCGTGCCATCTTCATTTTGCAGCATGGTTTTTAAGCTTAAAATTTCGGCTTGATAAGCTGTTAACTCATTTAATAGCGCATCTTTATTCGCTAAGCTAATGTCGCGCCACATTTCGGGATGGCTGCCTGCAATGCGAGTGAAGTCTCTAAAGCCGCTGGCAGCAAAGCTAAATAATTGTTGTGCATTTGGCCTAGCTGCAATGTCGTCTACCAAAGCAAAAGCTAGTAAGTGTGGTAAATGGCTCACAGCGGCAAAAATGCTATCGTGTGTTTCAGCAGACATTTCACTCACTTTTGCACCACATGTTTGCCAAAGCTGAGTGACTACATCTATGGCTTGTTTATTGGTGTTAAAGGTCGGCGTTAGTACCACATTCTTGTGCGTATACAAATCTGCATTTGCCGCCGTAACGCCGCTTTTTTCAGCGCCAGCAATCGGGTGACCGCCAATAAATTGGCCA
>DASQFK010000096.1:0-3960 GCA_035633175.1 Methylotenera sp. | reverse complement strand
TAACCCAACTAAAGACGTGAAGACGATTGTAGTACCCCCACCACAAATGGTGGCCAATATGCGTATCGGTAATATGGATGGCTTTTGCGTAGGCGAACCATGGGGTGCACGTGCCATTTACGACAAAGTGGGTTACACCGTAACCACCACACAGGATATTTGGTTAGATCACCCAGAAAAAGTATTGGGTACAACAGCAGAGTTTGTGGCTAAAAATCCAAATACAACACGTGCAATGATCGCCGCTATTTTAGAGGCTTGTAAGTACATTGAGGCAATTGAAAACCGTGCCAAGGTTGCTAAATTGATTGCCGGTAAAGCCTATGTGAACACTTCAGAGGAAGTGATTGCTGGCCGCTTTGTCGGTGATTACGACAATGGTATCGGTAAAAAATGGAAAGACCCTAACTACATGAAATTTTACGGTGACGGCGCGGTTAACTTCCCTTACCTGTCAGATGGCATGTGGTTCTTAACACAGCATAAACGTTGGGGCTTGCTAAAAACTGATCCAGATTATTTAGGTGTTGCTACCAAAGTGAACAACATCAAGCTTTATACAGAAGCAGCTGGTTTAGTCGGTACAAGTATTCCTAAAAGTGTGATGCGTACCAGCAAGCTGATGGATGGCGTGGTGTGGGATGGTAAAAATCCTGCTGCGTATGCTGCTAGCTTCAAGATTCACGGATAAAAGTTAGGTTAAGAAATTAACTGAATTGCAGCATTACAAGTAATTACTCGCTGCAATTCAGTCAATAAGTAATTCAATAAGGAGTAGATCATGAGTGCCATGAGTTTAGAAAAAGAAAGTTTAAAAACAATTTTGCAGGTTGCCGAGACTGAAACCACAACTCCTGAAGCTGATGTTAAGACTAATGAGAATGTGATCGCAGCGAATGATGCAAACTTAGAAGTTAGCAAAATTAAGGCGGATGCCCCTAAATTCAAAAGGACAGTAAAACCTCACAATAAAAAAGCTTATGCTTTTTTTAATATGGCATTGCCACCTATGTTTGGTATTTTGCTGTTTTTGGGGCTTTGGACTTTACTTTCACATCAAACACCCGTTTTACCAGGTCCACTCAGCACATTTAAATCCGCAATAGATTTATTTGCACACCCATTTTATGTGAACAGCCTAGATGACCAGGGGATTGGCTGGAACATCCTGGCATCGCTAGAACGTGTGGCTGTGGGTTTTGGTTTAGCAGCACTAGTAGGTATTCCACTCGGTTTTATGATTGGTCGCTATGAGTTTATGTCTCGCATGTGTGCACCAGTCATTGGTTTGCTACGCCCTGTTTCACCTCTTGCTTGGTTGCCACTCGGTTTATTGGTATTAAAAGCCGCAGCACCGGCAGCAATATGGGTGATTTTTATCTCTAGCATATGGCCAATGTTGATTAACACTGCAGTCGGTGTGAGCAAAGTGCCGCAAGACTATATGAATGTCGCAAAAGTGCTGAATTTAAGTGAGTGGAAAATCATCACTAAAATTTCATTCCCTTATGTTTTGCCTTACATGATGACAGGCGTACGTCTTTCTATGGGTATCGCTTGGCTGGTGATTGTAGCAGCTGAAATGCTTAATGGTGGTGCTGGTATTGGCTTCTGGTTATGGGATGAATACAACGCCTCAAACTATGAACACATCATTATCGCAATTATTGTAGTGGGTATTATCGGCTTGATACTTGAGCAGACTTTAATTGCCCTAGCTAAACGTTTTAATTACGAATAAAGGGATGACTGTCATGAACGACACTACAACTAATTTAGAGAAAATCATTGATCGTTATGTGTACATTGAAGACGTAAACATGCGCTTTGAAACTAAAACAGGCGTTTTTGAGGCATTGAAAAACATCAATTTATCCATCAACCAAGGTGAGTTTATTTCAATCATCGGTCACTCTGGTTGCGGGAAATCAACAGTACTCAACTTAATTGCTGGCTTGCTACAGCCCACAGATGGACATTTATTTTGTGCAGGGCGCGAAATTTCTGCGCCAGGCCCAGAACGAGCAGTGGTGTTTCAAAACCACTCATTACTGCCATGGTTAACCTGTGCTGAAAATGTCCATTTAGCAGTTGAGCGTGTCTTTGGTTCTGAAACGCAAGTACAGCAAAGACTACGTACTTTGGCGGCATTAGAGTTGGTAGGCCTTTCACATGCTGCCGATAAACGTCCAAATGAAATTTCTGGTGGCATGAAACAGCGTGTGGGGATAGCACGTGCGCTAGCAATGGAACCAAAAGTATTACTGTTAGATGAGCCATTTGGCGCATTAGATGCATTAACGCGTGCTAATCTGCAAGATGAATTAATGGGGATCATGTGGAAAACGGGCGCAACAGCAGTAATGGTGACACACGATGTAGATGAAGCGGTATTACTTTCAGACCGCATTGTAATGATGACTAATGGTCCATCAGCGGGAATCGGGGAGATTTTAGACGTCAATCTACCGCGCCCAAGAGCACGCCTGGATTTAGCAGAAGATAGGGAATACAACCATTTACGTAGTGAAGTGTTACGCTTCTTATACGAGCGTCACGCAAAAAAAGCAGCTTAATTGCAGTTAACTTGAATCAATTTTTTTAAAATAATTTTTACATCAAAGGGAAGAACATATGAAATCGAATGCCTCATTCAAGCTCAATGTAATCGCAGCTTGTACAAGCTTAGCATTATTAAGCATAGCGCAATCTGCTTATGCAGAAGATGCTGCTGCCGAGCCTGAATACACATTTTTAGACTCGATCAAGCAAGGTAAACACATGACCAACTTTCGTTTACGTTATGAGAATATTGATCAGGACAGCTACCAAGGCACAGGAGCAACAGCCCAGAAACAAAAAAATGCTGAAGCATTGACTTTGCGCAGCTTGGTTGGCTGGCAAACTGCCCCTTATAAAAACTTCAGTTTTGCTTTACAGATTACCGACGTACATGAGTTTAATGATAACTTCAACGACCGTCGTGAGAATGAACCTGAGCATAATAACGGCACTGCTTTTGCAAGCCTGGATAAAAGAAAATACCCAAACATCGTGGACCCTGGCTTTACCGACGTAAACCAGGCATTCATTGACTGGACCGGCATCAAGAATACACGCGTGCGTTTAGGTCGCCAACAACTCAATCTGGATAACGTACGCTTTGTCGGCGATATTGGTTTCCGCCAAAACATGCAGGTATTCGATGGCGTTTCTATTCTGAACAAAAGCATTCCTGATACAGAAATCTTCGCCGCACACTTTGATCAAGTACGTCAAATTACGACTGAACTGCGTCAAGGCAATATTGATATCCTGAATGCGAAATATCGCATCTCACCAAGCGAAGCCGTTATTGGCTATGGCTACTTTGTTGATGTTGCGAACCTAGGTCAAAACGGCGGCAACCCAGCTATAACTGGCACAGCAGCACAAGGCGGCAACGGTCTAGGCGGTAGCAGCGATCTTCCAGCCTCTGCCACCAATGTAAATCCAGGCAGCACGGATGCTAGCAGTAAAACCTTCGGTGCACGTCTTGATGGCGTACGCAAGATTGACGACAACTGGAAAGTGCTCTATACCGCCGAATATGCCAAACAAGATGATTACAGAGGCGGCAATCCTTTAATTGATGCACATTATTATAAATTTGGCGGCGGTGCGATGTATGACGTTTGGTCACTGCGTATCGACCAAGAAAAACTTTCTAGCAATGACGGTAAATATGCATTCCAAACACCATTAGGTACTAATCACTTGTTTCAAGGCTGGGCGGATCATTTCTTAGCTACACCGCGTCAAGGTATTATCGATACTTACATCACGTTCGCCGGTAGCATCAAGAAAGCCAAACTTTACACGGAATACCATGTATTCAAGTCTGATGAGAAATATCAATCACTTGGTCACACAGCTGTAAACCCAAATCTGGGTGACAAGTATGGTACCGAATTCGATGCC
>DASQFK010000095.1:0-6311 GCA_035633175.1 Methylotenera sp. | reverse complement strand
GAAGTATAGATATTTTTTTTATTCAATGGCGCCAGCTGCTGTAATGTTCATACCGCCATCTACATAAGTAATCTCACCCGTAATCCCTGAAGCTAAATCACTACATAAGAATGCAGCAGCATTGCCTACTTCTTCAATCGTTACGTTACGGCGTAATGCAGCATGTTTTTCGTTGAAGCCTATCATTTTATCAAAGTCAGCAATACCAGAAGCAGCAAGGGTCTTAATTGGACCGGCGGATACGGCGTTCACACGAATACCTTTAGGGCCTAGGCTTTGTGCCATGTAACGTACATTAGCTTCTAGGCTGGCTTTAGCTAAGCCCATCACATTGTAATTTGGCATGGTACGTTCTGCACCAAGGTAGCTTAATGTTAGCAGGCTGCCATTCCGACCTAACATCATAGGTAGTGCTGCTTTAGCCAGTGCGGCAAAGCTGTAGGAGCTAATATCATGTGCGATACGGAAGTTTTCACGTGTGACTGCATCAAGGTAGTCACCGTCTAATGCAGTTTTTGGTACGAAAGCGACTGAATGTACGATTGAATCTATGCCATCCCAATGTTTAGCAATCGCTGGAAATAGTGCGTCAATTAAACTATCTTCAGCTACATCGCAGTGAAATACGAGTTTTGAATCAAACTCTGCAGCTAAGCCAGCGACACGACTTTCGTGTTTTTCCATTTGATAAGTGAAAGCGAGTTCTGCGCCTTCACGTTTCATTGCTGCTGCAATTCCATAAGCGATTGAACGATTGCTGATTAAACCTGCAATCAATATTTTCTTACCTGCTAAAAACCCCATCGAATTTGTCCTTATCTATCGTATTGTCTAATTATTATCAGTCATTAATAACAATATTCTTAATTATGTTTAATGTTGACTGCTTCTTGGGTTATACGCATCGCGTAGCCCATCTCCAAGCAGATTATACCCCAACACGGTAATCAATATAGCTAGCCCAGGGAAGAGTGATAGCCACCATGCAAACTGGATATACTCTTTACCATCAGTCAAAATATTGCCCCAAGAGGCTTGCGGGGCTTGTACCCCTAGACCTAAAAAGCTTAAACCGGACTCAACAAGCACGGCACTTGCAATACCTAAGATTGAGCTGACAATAATAGGCGTTAAGCTATTGGGTAAGAGATGGGTAAATATAAGTCTTGCATCTTTAGCACCTAATGTTTGTGCTGCTAGAACAAACTCTCGACTGCGCAAACTTAAAAATTCTGCGCGCACTAAGCGCGTGACCCCCATCCATGAGGTTAAGCCAATCACAATCATAATATTCCAGATAGAAGGCGTTAAGAATGCAATGACTGCTAAAATCAAGAAGAAGGTTGGAATAGAAAGCATGACATCGACGATACGCATGATTACAGTATCTACCCAGCCACGATAAAAGCCTGAGATCGCACCGAGCACGATGCCAATAGCCGTAGCAATACCAACTGCTACAAAGCCCACCATGAGGGATATGCGTGCGCCGTAAAGCATGCGGGAGAATACATCGCGACCTAATCCATCTGTGCCCATCCAATGCTGTGAAGTGGGCGATAATAAAATAGCTTTAACATCAATTGCATCAGGGTCGTAAGGTGCAATGAGCGGTGCAATTAGAGCAAGTAATAAAATGCCGGCTATGATGATAAAGCCTATCAATGCCAGTGGGTTATTCAGTACCTTTTTCATTAGCTAATCTTTCTCATTGCATCACTCCGCGTCTGACCCGAGGGTCAGCCCAAGCGTAAGCAATATCTGCGAGTAGATTGCCAATGAGGGTTAGAATTGCACCAATCGTGAGAATGCCCATAATCACAGGGAAGTCTCGCATTAAGACTGCATCATAGAAGAGCTTACCCATGCCCGGTATAGCAAAAATGCTTTCAGCAATCACCGACCCGCCAATTAAACCTGGAATACTCAAACCAAAAATGGTGATGAGCGGCAATAGTGCGTTGCGTAATGCATGTCCATATACCACTCGATTTTCATTTAAACCTTTAGAGCGCGCGGTGGTGATGTAATCCTGATGCAGTACTTCCAGCATGCCATTACGTACAAAAAGCGAAATCCCGGCTAAACCAGTCAGTGCAGAAATAAAAACCGGTAGGATTAAATGTTTCAGTGAATCTATCATTTGGCTCAGCCAAGGCATATTTTCATGCCCTATGCTTTCTAGACCTGAAATCGGCAGCCAATTATGTTGTACACCAGTCCAGTACATCAACATCAGTGCGAGCCAGAACCCAGGAATAGCAAATCCTATAAATACAAACAGCGTGATGCTTCGATCTGCCAGTTGGTTCTGCTTTAGCGCAGAAATAACTCCCAATGGCAATGCGACAGCTATGATTAAAATAAGGCTTAACACATTGATAAGTAAGGTAATGGGCAGAGCTTCTTGAATCATGCCTAATGTGACAGTGCCATCTTTGTCTTTAGTTTGCCAAAATACAGGACGCTGATGCGATGCAAATGAAGTGCCAAAATCCAGCGTTGCCATACGTTTTAACCACAAGCCATATTGCACGATTACAGGTTTGTCCAAACTATATAATTCACGTAATTTTTGGCGAGACTCTTCGCTGGCTTTTGGATTGAAGCTCGCTTCGCTAGTAGTGATGTCGCCAGGCGCCAAATGCATGATAAAAAATGAAATCAGGCTAATGCCCACTAACAGGGGAATCATCCAAAAAAAGCGTTTAAGTAAATATTTAAGCATGATTAATGTTCGCTTATTTCTGTACGCGCATACGCTTTAGGAATATACCATTCATAAGTGTTGTACCCAATCCCAGCAGGTGGTGCAGGGTTGCTAATGCCGCGCACACGCTTGTGAATGGCCGATAAACCGTAACCGGCGGATAAATAGACAATGGGGCTATCTTCTTGCAGGATGCTTGCAAATTCATGATAAATTTTAACGCGTTTATCAGGGTCAAGCTCTAGTCTGCCAGCTTCCAACAGTTTATCTACACGTGGATTGCTATAACTAATAAAGTTGAACTGTCCAGGCGCTTGCTGGCTAGAATGCCAGATACTATATTGATCTGGGTCTAAAGATAAACTCCAGCCCAATACTACGACATCAAACTCTTTAGGTTTAATGAATCGGCCCAAAAAGCTTGCCCATTCTAGTACACGGATGTTGGCATCAATGCCAATTTCTTTGAGACGACGCTGTATCAATACGCCTGTCATCTCGCGTTCTTTATTTTGATTAGTCAGTATTTCAAATGCAAAAGGTTTGCCGTCTTTGTCTAAAATGCCATCACCATCATGGTCTTCATAGCCAGCTTCTTTTAGTAGCGCTTTTGCTTTGTTCGGATCGTAAGGGTAGGGCTTGAGCGCAGGATTGCTCCACCGCGTGCCAGGTTTATAAGGTGAGGCCACAGGCTCGCCCAAGCCTAATAAAACACCATCGATAATTTCTTGTTTATTAATCGCGTAGTTAATGGCTTGTCGCACCCGAATATCATCGAAGGGTTTACGTTTTAGATTAAAACCTAAATAAGTATAGCTATTACCTAGCTCTTTATAGAGCGCAATGTTTTTATTGAGGTCTGGCCTAGCGGGAAAAATCCTTGCATATTGAATAGGATTCAAGCCCATAGAATCTATATTATCTGCGCTAAGCTCTAGAAATTGCGCGGCTTTATCAGGAATAATGCGTGAGAGCAGCGCATCAATCCTGGCTTGACCTTGAGTAGCATTAGCGTTGCGCGTAAGTTTAAGATATTGACCGTTTTTCCAGCTACTTAATTTGTAGTAGTGACTACCCACGGGATTTCGTGCAAACGCAGTGTTATTAATGTCTTGTTCTTTAAGTAGATGCTTAGGCAGTATATGCAAACCCGCCCAAGTATCTAGCGCAGGAGCATAAGGCTCTGCATATGTCACTCTAAAAGTATGTGGGTTGGGCGTTTCAGCTTTAGTGACTAGTTTGAAATCAGATCCATAAGGGGTACGGGTTTTTTCATCGGTCACTTTTTGCCAAGTAAATAAGACATCGTCACTGGTTAACGGTTTGTCGTCAGCCCATTTAAGATTTGGTTTTAAGTGAAACGTGATGGTTTTTTGATCTTTAGAGACCTCCCAAGATTCTGCCAGTTCACCTGTTAAATCTAAATTTTTATCGTACTTGAGTAGGCTATTGAATATGTTACTTGCAATGGCAGAAGCTGCCGACTCGCCTGCGATCATTGCAATTAGGCCACTTGGTTCGCCTGTCATCGCATCTATCATTGTTCCGCCGTTCGTGGGCGGGTAGTCTTTACTGTAATCTACTGAATTGGATAAGCTGTTTGTAGAGTGTTTTCCGCAACCAGAGAGCAGTGTGAAAGCTATAGCGAAAGCAAAGCTAATTAAAACGGATTGAAGCTTATTAATTTGATTGTTGGTTGCTAGATTATTGGCAGCTTGCATAGATGGAATTAAGCTAACCAGCTAATAGAGTTGATTAATATTTTATGCAGCATTGGATGGATGAATAGTAAGCTTGTGCCCAGGCTGAATGTTCGCCGTGACATTTCTATTCCATCGCTTGATATCGGTAATTGCAACATCAAATTTTTGCGCAATGCTATGTAAAGTATCGCCACGTTTCACGGTATAAGTTTTCTTTTTATCTTTATTATTAGAAGCAACTTTAATAGGATTTTTAGTCGAATTACTTGCAACTTTAGTATTGGCAGCTATATTTTTTATCGTGAGCACTTGTCCTGTATTTACTCTACTATTCTTCAAAGAGTTGGACGCCATAATTTGCTTGACGCTTATACCATAACGATTTGCGATCGTTTGCATACGTTCGCCTTTTTTCACTTTGTGCGTGACGCTACGATACTTCGCAGGTTCAATTTCGTTGTTATTATCCGCATTGTCGTTATTAGTTAAAACATCATTTTGCGCAGTGGTTAAATCTATGTTTTCTGAATCTTGGTTTCCTAGATTTTGGTTTTCTAAATCCTGATTCTTTGAAATTAAATTCTCAAAGTTTTGATCTGTACTTAAATTATTGCCCTCAGAATTTTTACCTTCAGATGGCGTTGCAATTGAGCTAGTGTTTTTTGTAGGATTAAAATCTGCTTTGTTACCGTTGGGAACTAAAATTGTAGAGGCACTTTTGATTTTTTTCTGAGCGGGTAAATTATTCACTGTACGCAATTCTGCAACTTGAATGCCGAATTTATCTGCAATTTTGTCCATGCGCTCGCCACGTTTCGCCCGGTAAGTTTGCCAGCTAACCAAAGGTTTATTATATGAAGCTAAATTGTTTTTAAACGTTTGTGCTGCGGCAATTGGCAAAAGCAATTCATGTTTATCGCCAATACTAGCGATTACAGGGCGGTTGTAGCCTGGGTTAAGCGCTGTAAATTCCTCATTACTGATTCCTGCTAATTTAGCAGCCAAATGCGCATCGATTTGGGCAGGGGCAGATACTTTGCTGAAATAAGCACTATTTGCGATAGTTTGAATTTGCAGACCATAATTATTGGGGTTGGTCATGAGGTTTTTAATGGCCTGTAATTTAGGCACATAATTTCTAGTTTCTGGTGGTAAATTTAAGCTTTCGTAATTAGTTGGTAAACCTAACTCACGGTTACGCTTAATGGCTCTTCCTATCGTACCTTCACCTGCGTTATAAGCTGCAAGCGCTAAATCCCAAGCGCCGAACATACCGTGCAGCTTTTGCAGATAGGTTAATGCAGCATCTGTGGCAGCCGTCACATTCCGTCGATTATCTACCCACCAATTTTGTTTAAGACCAAAGTGTTTCCCGGTAGAAGGTATAAATTGCCATATCCCTGAAGCACGGCTAGTTGAATATGCCTGTGGGTTGTATGCACTTTCTATCATCGGTAATAACGCAATTTCAGTAGGCATACCGCGCTTTTCTACTTCTTCTACAATATGAAACAGGTATTTTTGGCTACGATCAACCATACGTTTCATATAGTCTGGGCGCGAGCTATACCAATTTTCATGTTTGGTAGTGAGGCCAGAAGTGGAGTTTGGTATGGCATATCCATTTTTAATGCGTTGCCATAAATCGTCGTTTACGGTGTTAATAACTTCGGTTTGATCGTTATCAAGCGTTTGAATGCTACTTTCAAGCGTGTCATCAAATTGGCCGTTACCTAATTTTTTTGACGTTGAATTATTCAGGCCAAAATTATTATTGTAAGTATCTTTAGCTTCTAGCCCTTTATTGCTTAAATCCCCATTAGATTCGTTAGGGGCTGCTGTAAAATTATCGTCATAGATAATGATTTCTTCGCCCATTACATTGGTTTCTGCATACA
>DASQFK010000094.1:0-5566 GCA_035633175.1 Methylotenera sp. | reverse complement strand
GCATCGCAAGTCTTAAGGCCGCGTGTTAAATAGTTTGTACTTATGCCAGATGTAGTTACCCCCCGCAAACGCTGTGCTGCACCACCTTTTTCTACTACGTTACCATCAGGTGCATCAGAAAATTTAGTAGTTGTATTGCATAAACCAACAGAACTTGAATTGTACTGCCAATAACTGCCTGTATCCGTACTCCATGCACTGGTTGCACATGGTGTAATGAAGCCACTCAATGTATTGATTGCCCGTATTGGTGGAGCACTAAAATCAGCCAGGGCCAAGCTTTTGTCAAAAAGCTTGAACTGATATTGCTTGAGATTGCCAAACCAGCGTGGATTACTACTACTATCTGGACGGAACATGCCCATAAACACTTGATTAAGATATGTCCCCTGCGCGTTAACACTCACAGGCAAACTGGAAGAAGCAAATACACTATTGACCGATTGAATTTCCGCTAGAATATTATCAAATGCTTTACTCAGCTCACTTAAATCTGTAGCCGCATAATATTTACCGCCGCCATAGCTTGCCATATTACGCATTAATGCTGACTGATCTGCATCTGGTTGGTTTTTATATACGTCGATAGTGTAGGTGGTGACATTCTGTTGACCTGCTAAAGAATTCACATCAGTCGTATATAGAAAATTCGTAAATTCATCTGCGTAACGCCCTGTGGCATTCCCAGAAGGCTGTGCTGGAAGGCCATTGGGGGTGAAAGTTTTTACAGTTGTTGAACTGCATCCCTGAATTTTATTTTTGGTACCTCCCGAACACCCAGAGGCTGAACTGTTACATGAATAAGTCGTTGATGGCGTAGTTGTTGTGATAACACCGGTTGAAGCGTTGGTGCTGCTTGTAGAAGTCGACGTCGCGATATATAGTGCGTTACCCAGATTTGTGGTGCATGCTGAATTACTTTGACATACATTTCCAGGTGAACTTGTCACAATAGTGCAACTGGCAGCAGAAGTAGATTCAGTAGTGGTGTAGTTCTGTATACCGAATTGCGCTACTGTAGTTGGATTATCAGGATTAGTTAGTTTACTTAGCACCCCCGCCATATCCGGGTTATCATCATTTGTTGGGAAGCCGTTACCGATAAAAACAATAAAGTTACGTCCACAACTTGTTGCTGTAATAGGCACATAGTTGGCGCCACTATAGGCTCTTGTATCAGCGAGGTTATCGCTTGTTGAGCCCCAGAACTGGCTGTTATATGTAGGATTAGGTCCACTGTCGGATGGGGTACTAAATAGCGATATACTCGTATCTGGGTAAGTTGGGTTAGTGGCAGGCTGAAGATTTGTTGTAGCATTTGCCGGATTAGTGAATCCACCAAAATATTTGAAGGCGTCAAATAAGGCAGCACCGTACGAAACGCTATTAACACCTTCAAAGTTCAGGATGATTTCGTCTACTTCATCAATTAATGCTTGTCTATTGGTAGCAGTCATCGGTAACACCGCTGAACGCACATAACCGCCTTCGCCAATACCATTACCACTATTAAACATCATTAACCCAATATTAATGGGGACATTCCCACTGGCATCACCATAGTTGGTAACCAAACCACTTATCAAGGTGCGTATTGCCTTAAGTTCGTAATATCCTTGCTTTCTGCATTGACTCTGACCGCACGGAGCTGGAGGATCGGTATCAATAGGCCAACCTTGATCAGCACCAACCCAATTAGCACTGTTGTCCAAAATAATTAAAATGTTGGGATCACTCTGGGTGTTACCGGCTACATCATAGAGATCAATATCTTCAGCTTGAGTAAGGGAAATAGGCAGCAACAACCCTATTAAAATGCTTGTAAATATATATTTTTTTAGGGTTTTCATCATAATCTCCAAATCAAATGCAAGAGGCAATCGCGGCATTGAGCCCAACAAGTATTTTTACGCCTTGATGCAAAGTTACCTTTGCACCAGTGTGGTTTACACCAGTGCTGTTTGCATCGTTAACCACTGCAGTCACATCCCAAGTGGTACGGTAGCAATAGGGTCCTTTTGATCCGTAGCAATCGGTGGGAAGATTAGTTTCAGTCGCGGTATTAACGGCGCTATATTTACTACAACTAGGCGCAGGGGAAAAAGTGACTAAGTAATCAGTAGCGCCGTCATTGTTAATATCAATGAGTTGTGGTGCAGGCGCTACAATAGTGAACTCCGGTGTGCTGATAACGTTTTCAATTGCTTGTTGTGTAGCGGCGGCGGCTTCTTGGCGAAATTGCGCGTTACCGACGACTTGCATGCTTGAGGTACTGCTTTGAATAGCCGACACAGCAATCAAGGTTAATAAGACCAACATGATCATGCCAACCAACAATGTATTTCCTCTTTCTTTGGATGGAAATCTCATAGCTATTCTCTTCTGCCAGCTGGATTGGTTAGGCGTACAACTTGCGTATAAGCATGGCGTCTATAAGCATCATTAGGAGTAATACTTGGAACAGTACCTAAGGTGTAAGTCGAGGGATCAGTATAGCCTGTGCTAGTTTCCAGATTGCGCGCTAAAATATTAATTTTGACTGAAACAACGTGCGACCACTGATCAGCAGTACATGCTGAGCAAGAGACGTACACCCCATCGGCAACACCATCGATATTAGCGTCGAGGATTCCATCTGCATTGGTATCAACGCCATCAATACCGTAATCGATTTGCATATACTCGATACCCTCCACCAACGGGGTAGAAGTAAAAGTATTCGCCGGGCCTAGCTCTGCCATTTTCAAGGTGGGGACACCGTCCCCAGCCACATTATTGGAATCCACATAATAAATCTGGACTAGGAATCTGCGTAAATCTGCAGACGGCCCTGAATTAACCGCCGTACATGTTTTTTTACTGAGGTTATAAGTAGCGGGGGCTGTGGCTAAAATAAACGGACTTTCGGACCCTGTTGTTGGAGTACAAAGGGAGACCTGTAAATATGTTGTGTTAGCTACCGCTGCAGCTGCAGCTATGGCAGTAGTCTGCGCACGCCTCATCACCAATATATCACTGCCATTCTTAATAGTGGATGGTACGCAGGTCGGCGGAGAGGCGACGGCAGAAGTTGCACTAGCGGCATTGTAGCCTTGCACATGTAAAAGTAAAGAATCCCCAATGGCAGATGCCGTGGTTGAGCAAGGATTATTCGGCCACGTTGCGGGCAGACTTGATGATGAAAGGTCATATTCACCATAGAAACCCGCCAAACGAAGATTTTCCGACAGAATATCTAACGAATAACGCCCATTATCTATCATACGGTTTTCTTTATCGAGTTCCGCTCTAGTTCTGCTTTGATTGACAAACAGGGTTGACAACGCAGCGAGGAGGAGCAAACCAATGGCGATTGAAATCATCAGTTCAACCAAAGAAAAGCCTTGCTGGTTCGAGATTTTAGACGAGGAATGATGATGAGTAATAATTAACATATCAGTTCAGATTCGCAATGGTAATCGGAATGGTGATTACGCGGCGTAAAGCATCGTTACTACCATAACTGTCTAGACCGCAGTCAACCCCGGGCGCAGCAGTACGTGTCAAGCCTTGCCAGGCAATAGCAATGAGATATTTATTGGGTACCGCAGCGGAAAGCCGATATATACAGCCACGTGCGCCAATCATGGCACCTAAGGTTGCTCCCTCGGCACTGCCTTGCAAAGCATAATTCCACTCACATAAATCGCGAGCCGCGGTTGTTGTTGTTGTAGTTGTACATCCGACATATCCAACCCCAAGCGGGGATGGATATGTCGGATTAGTGATATAACTTGCTGCATTAGCACGGTTGGCGTTGAGACGGTCCTCCATGTCCTTGACTAGTATAAGTGCTTGCGATCTTTGATAAGACTCTAATTGTGAAGTCAAAGCTCTACCTTGCAAGCCAGCTAAACCTAGCAACCCAGTCATCAGAATGAGTAAAGTTATTAATACCTCAATCAAACTGAAACCCTTTACACCCTTGATATTTGCTCTAGTCATGAGCACGCCCCTTTTTTGGTGCGTGGTAACCCGCTCAGTTCAATGGTAATGCAGCGAATATATTCAGAGTCTGTGGGATTAACATCAATTTGAATCGAGGGTGAAGTAGCAGCAGATAAGCGGCCAGTCCTTCTATAGATTAGCGTTGCTGGTGCACCGCTTACACTTACATTTACCAGAGCAGGATGCTTTTTTATTAATACTGACCCGCTTGAAGCTGTTATCTGCCAACCATCTTGCCAACTACTGGACAACGGTGTAATCGTGACATCATCATTACGTTTGATAGCTTCACTTCTTGCTACCATCAGGCTGGCAAAAAGCTCGAAACTAGCGTTCTTTACCCGCTGGCTACGTATGAGTGCCTGAAAACTAGGCAGCGCTACACCAGCCAATATAGCTACGATAGTAATCACTACGAGCAACTCGACTAGGGTGAATCCCATAGATAATTTTAATTGCTTCATTTCAGTTACATTACCACTTGCCACTTGGCTCTTTAATGCCAGTGTCAGTCAGTGTCAAATCACCATCATCGGCTTGTCCACCGATTGGCGTTGCTGTAATCGTAAATGAAGGAGGAGCAGCTCCTACAGTAATAGCTATAGTGTAATTTGGTGAAACTTCAGTTGGTAACGTTGTTATGCCTAAATTAGATAGCGTTGTAGTATATGCTCTGGCATCCAGCAAGTATTGCTTTTCCCTATTTGCGATATCCAGCATAAACGATTGAGCTGCATTACGCTTACTCTTGATGACGTACTGCTGATAGCTGGGGTAAGCAATGGCGGCAAGAATGCCGATTATCGCCACTACAATCATCAGTTCAATTAACGTAAAACCTCTGTGAGTCAGAGAGACTTGTAATCGATTATTTTGCAAACATGCTAGGGTACGCATTTTATGTCCTATTTTTACTTAAAATCATCATGCACAGGCATTTTGTCTTAGTCTAGCGACAACCGATGGTCGGTAGTCTTAGCTGATAAACGGCTTTTTCCGCTAGTAGGGACGTGCCATCCCATTAAATAAAACCTGAAAATAAAACTAGAGAAACCTTTATGTTAAAATCCGTTGGTAGTAGTCATATACAAGCCATTGACCACCCAACTTAAAGCTTTTGAATACTAATTTTAAGCAACACGAGGTATTAACTTATGCAAAAAAACACCGTTTGGTTATTATTGTTAGCTGCAATATGTTGCTCACTTAATAGTTGTGGCACCAAAGGCCCACTTTATATTCCCGAACAGAAATATCCGCAAGAAACACCTGCAAAAAAATAAATGCATGCTTTACTTTCCTCATATACTCAATTTTATAAGCTAGCCCCGTGAATTCCTTTACTCTTAGAAACACTACCCTACATGCTGAAAATGTAGCACTTAATCAAATCGCCAGTGAATTTGGTACGCCTTGCTATGTCTATTCAAAATCTGCCCTCTCACAAGCTTTTGAAGGCTTTAGCGCTGGCTTCAAAGGCACCAATCACTTGGTGTGCTTTGCGGTAAAGTCCAACCCTAGCCTCGCTATTTTAAATTTATTTGCAAGCTTAGGCGCTGGCTTTGACATTGTGTCTGGC
>DASQFK010000093.1:0-16096 GCA_035633175.1 Methylotenera sp. | reverse complement strand
ACCGATGTAATCTGGCGTACCTTTAGGTGCAATGAAGTCGGCCAAACACTGATTGGGGCGTGCAATGCCGTCAATCACCGGTTTTACGGTTTGTTGGCGCATGCCGTAATAGGTAAACGCAATATGCTCACGCGTTTCATCGGTGTAAATTTCGATATCATCGTCATGCACCCTGTTTGCGGGATGCAAGGCAACCACGCCATTAGCAGTGAGCCAACGGCCATCGATGATTTTCTTCAGCATGGCTTGCGCCTCGTTGAATAACTTGGTCGCCGCATCTCCTACCACTTCATCTTTCAAAATAGCCGGGTAGAAACCTGCTAAATCCCAAGTTTGGAAGAATGGTGTCCAATCGATATATTGCGCGATGATGCTCAAGTCAGCATTTTTAATCTCACGGCGACCAATGAATTTAGGCTTTATCGGCGCATGCTCACCTGCAAACGAAAGGTCTGCCTTATTGGCGCGCGCTTCAGCGATGGTCAGCATCGGCGTGCCTTTTTTATTGGCGTGCTGTGTGCGGGCTTTTTCGTAATCAGCTTGAATCTCGGCTAAATACGCACCGCGGGTTTCAGGCGTAAGTAAGTTTTGCATCACCGTCACTGAACGTGAAGCATCCGCTACGTAAACAATAGGGCCATCGTAGTGCGGCGCAATTTTAACTGCGGTATGGGCACGTGAAGTAGTTGCGCCACCAATTAACAATGGCATTTGCTGACCTTGGAAATAAGGGTCGCGCTGCATTTCACGCGCCACATGTGCCATCTCTTCTAACGACGGCGTGATCAAGCCGGACAAGCCAATGATGTCCGCATTTTCCGCTTTTGCCATGGCTAATATCTCAGAAGCGGGCACCATCACACCCATGTTCACCACTTCAAAGTTATTACATTGCAACACTACTGAGACAATGTTTTTGCCGATGTCATGCACATCGCCTTTCACCGTCGCGATGACCATTTTGCCTTTAGGTTTGGCGACAATACCGGTGCGTGCTTCATCAGCGGCTTTTTCCGCTTCAATAAACGGGATGAGATGCGCGACAGCAGATTTCATTACACGCGCAGATTTCACCACTTGCGGCAGGAACATCTTACCTTGGCCAAACAAGTCACCGACCACATTCATGCCATCCATGAGCGGGCCTTCAATCACATGAATTGGTCTACCCCCAGCCGCCGCGACTTTTTGTCGCGCCTCTTCGGTATCTTCTACAATAAATTCGGTAATACCATGCACCATGGCATGACTTAGACGTTTTTCAACAGGCGTTGGCGCTTCAGCCGTACCGCGCCACTCTAGCGTTGCAGCTTCTTTCTTACCGCCAGCTACCAAAGTGCTGGCAATTTCAATCATGCGCTCGGTAGCGGCTAGTGGATTATTCGGGTCAATAATACGATTGAGCACCACATCTTCAACGCGCTCTTTAAGTTCTGCAGGCAAGTCATCATACACACCCATCATGCCGGCATTGACGATACCCATGGTCATACCGGCCTTGATGGCATGGTATAAAAACACGGTGTGAATCGCTTCTCGTGCGGGGTCGTTACCCCTAAAGCTGAAGCTCACATTCGATACGCCACCTGAAATTTTGGCATATGGCAGATGCTGTTTGATCCAGTGTGTCGCGTTGATGAAATCAACCGCGTAGTTGTTATGCTCTTCAATACCCGTCGCAATCGCGAAGATATTCGGGTCGAAAATGATGTCTTCCGGCGGGAAATCCAGCTCTTTCACCAACAAATCATAAGCGCGCTTACAAATTTCGATCTTACGTTCAAAGGTATCTGCCTGACCTTTTTCATCGAACGCCATCACAATGACAGCAGCGCCGTAGCGTTTACATAAAGTAGCATGATCAATAAATGCTGCTTCGCCTTCTTTCATGGAAATCGAGTTAACAATCGCCTTGCCTTGTACGCATTTCAAACCCGCTTCAATTACTGACCATTTACTAGAGTCAATCATGATCGGCACGCGTGCAATATCCGGCTCTGAAGCGACCAGATTCAAGAAGTGTGTCATGGCTTTGATGGCGTCCAACATGCCTTCATCCATGTTGATATCGATCACTTGTGCGCCATTTTCTACCTGCTGGCGTGCTACGGTGAGCGCTTCATCGTATTGCTCGTTGATGATCAATCGCGCAAAGGCTTTTGAGCCCGTGACGTTGGTACGTTCACCCACGTTTACAAATAGGGAATCATCATCAATCACGAACGGCTCTAAGCCTGATAACTTGGTAGTCACCGGCAATACTGGGAGCTGACGCGGTGGTAAATTTTTAATTTCGTTATAGATGGCATTGATATGATCTGGCGTAGTGCCACAACAGCCGCCAGCGACGTTCAAAAAGCCACTATTTGCAAATTCCTTTAATAGGCTTGAAGTTACATCCGGCGTTTCATCAAAGCCAGTATCAGACATTGGATTAGGCAGACCTGCGTTCGGGTAAATACACACAAATGTGTCTGCAATTGCTGAGAGTTCTTCTACATAAGGGCGCATCAAAGTAGCGCCTAATGCACAGTTCAAGCCTATAGTCAGCGGCTTAGCATGACGCACTGAATGCCAGAATGCAGTCACCGTTTGGCCTGAGAGGATACGACCAGAAGCATCCGTCACTGTACCTGACAGCATGATAGGCAACTTGGTATTCGTCTCAGCAAAGTAGGTATCAATTGCAAACAAAGCGGCTTTACAGTTGAGCGTATCAAAAATGGTTTCCACCATTAAAATATCAGCACCGCCATCCACTAAACCTCGCGTCTGTTCTAAGTAAGCGGTCACTAACTGGTCAAAGTTCACATTACGTGCTGCAGGGTCATTCACATCTGGTGAAATAGAAGCGGTTTTAGGTGTTGGGCCTAAAGCGCCGGCTACAAAACGTGGTTTATCCGGCGTGCTGTATTTGAGACAAGCAGCTTTAGCGAGCTTGGCAGCCTCCACATTCATCTCATAGGCCAAGTGCCCCATGTGATAATCGTCTTGTGCAACCGTAGTTGCGCCGAAGGTATTGGTTTCTATGATATCGGCACCAGCGGCTAGATACTTTTCATGAATCTCTGAAATAACTTGCGGCTGTGTGAGGGTCAGCAACTCGTTATTGCCTTTGACGAATAGTTCACGCTGGCCGGTGGGCGCTGCAAAATCAGCAAATCGTGTACCTCTGTAATCTGCCTCAGTCAGCTTGTATTGCTGAATCATCGTTCCCATTGCGCCATCTAAAATTAAGATGCGTTGTGCTAATAAAGCACGCAACTGCTGCTCAGTTGGTGACATATCTAAGGGAAATGTAGGGGAGTCTTGCATTTAGTTCTTTCGACGGTTTATTCTGTCTGCATAAATATAAGCGTCATTTTATCATGCTAATCCCTACGCATTGGCGACATGAGCGTAACAAGGCGCGAGACTATCAGTGCCATATACATTAATCCGATAAACATTTGGAATGTGCCAATCACTTTGGCGATTGGATGTACCAGCATCACATCGCCATATCCTGTGCTAGAAAGTATAGAAAAACTTAAAAATATCAGCTCCACCCAAGTGCGCGGTTGATCAGGATTAAGAATACCCGTAATGCTGCCAGGGTAAATTTGTTGGCAAACCGCATAGGCCAATGCGAAACCCCAAGCCAACACAGTAAAAGTAGTTGCAGCAGCAAACAGCTCATCGCGGGTGATAATATGGTCATTAAACATGTACATCACCAAGCCAATGGCGGTGTAAAGATACATGATACTTTCTAGAATTTGCGCCCATAGTAAATGTTGGGCATTTTCATTCACTACGTACATAAGCGTTAATGTCACAGCAGGAATAGCCAATACCCACGCCACCCAGTTAATAGCTGGACTACGATTCACCACCCAAACGGCTAATGTCAGTGCAGCTACATTAAAGCAGCTAAATATTGCCTGGTTAAACTTGGCTGTTTCTAAAGCGGGATGAAGGACAATGCTAACCAATTGCACTAACAACAACCAGGCGGAAGGATAGCCAGTGATTTTTTCTAAAGCCATTTCTCTTAGAGATATTTTTCTTACGGGCATTTGCATACTTTCTTAAGCGGTTTTATCGTAACGACGATATTGCACAGCTTCTGCAATATGTGCTGGTTGAATCGCTTCTTCATCGGCTAAATCGGCAATAGTCCGCGCCACTTTCAGAATGCGATGGTAGGCACGGGCAGATAGACTTAAGCGTGAAATTGCAGTTTTAAGCAACGTCAAGCCCGCTTCATCTGCCACACAATGCAACTCTATTTCTTTTGTTCCCAGCAGATTATTAGGCTTGCCTTGACGTCTTAACTGCCTTGCACGTGCATTTTCCACTCTTGCCCTGATAGCATGTGAGTGCTCGCTTACACTGGCCTTAATCAGCTCGTCTTCTTTCAATGCAGGCACTTCAATATGCAAATCAATGCGGTCTAACAATGGTCCAGAAATCTTGGCTTTGTAACGGGATACTTGGTCAGGCGTACAACGGCATTTATTATTGTGATGCCCTAAATATCCACATGGACATGGGTTCATGGCTGCGATCAGTTGAAAGCTCGCTGGAAAATCTGCCTGCCTCGCAGCGCGCGAGATTGTAATATGTCCACTCTCAAGCGGCTCGCGCAATACCTCTAATACCTTGCGATCAAACTCAGGCAATTCATCTAAAAACAATACGCCATGATGTGCCAAACTGATCTCGCCCGGTCGAGGAATACCGCCGCCGCCGACCAGTGCCACGCCGGATGCCGTATGATGAGGTGCTCGATAAGGCCTGCGCTTCCAGTTTTCCAGCTTGTAGCCGCCATTAAGTGATTGTATCGCAGCAGATTCAAGCGCCTCAGCTTCTGTCATCGCGGGCAAAATGCCGACAAATCGTTTCGCCAGCATACTTTTACCAGTCCCGGGTGGACCGCTTAAAATCACACTGTGATTCCCAGCAGCGGCAATTTCTAGCGCCCGTTTCGGCATACTTTGCGCTTTCACGTCACTAAAATCTGGATAGGTAATTTCTGAAAAGCTATCCGTAGCTTCTAATTGCGTTAACGCAGTATGACCACTTAAATGCGCACATACTTCCAGCAACGATTTTGCTGGGTAAATAATCGCCTCACGCACGAGTGCCGCTTCCGCTGCACTAGTTTGGGGCAAAATAAACGCACGTTTTGGTGTGATGTTAGTTGTGGCATTAAGCAAGTTTTTTTGTGCTGAATGCTGATTAACTGAATAATTCTGACTGCGCATCATGCTGGAAGTCATTGCTAAGGCGCCACGTATGGGGCGTAATTCCCCAGTTAACGCCAACTCACCTGCAAATTCATAACGACTTAGTGGCTCAGTAGGAATCTGCCCAGAAGCCGCTAATATCCCTAACGCAATCGGTAAATCATAGCGTCCGCTTTCCTTTGGTAAGTCGGCTGGTGCAAGGTTTACCGTAATACGACGCGCCGGAAATTCAAACTGCGCGGTTTGTAATGCAGCACGAACGCGATCCTTGCTTTCCTTAACTTCAGCTTCGGGCAAACCCACTATGGTAAAACTAGGTAAACCATTGGCCAGATGCACCTCTACAATCACTTCTGGTGCATCCATACCGCTCAAAGCACGGCTATAAAGTACGGCGAGGCTCATTCTATTTTCTTTTAATTATTGTTAATGAACAGTGCGGAAGCCAAGTTATTGCTTTATCTGTGACTCTAGTTCATTCAATTTTTTTTCAAGTAATGCAAGTTTTTCACGCGTGTTTCGCAATACTTCAGCTTGGACATCAAACTCTTCACGTGTAACAAGCTCCATTTTGGTGAGCGCGCCCTTTAATAGTGCGTTTATATTTTTTTCAACATTAGCCAAGGGGGAGTCATTCACTATCCCTCTGATTTTACTAGAGATTTCATTTAGCTTATCTGTATTGAACATACAATTTCCTTACATATTAATGAATATTTAATCTAAGTTTATCAGGTTTATGTTGCAATTACACAAGTTATACATGATAGTTACAATATTATGTCTTTGATTATAAACATAATTTGAGTTGGCACATGGCTTGCTTACGGCTTTAAGTGTATTTTTGTTCAATCTAATAATTAAGGAGTTAAGGAATATGCGTAAATCACTATTACTAACGGCGGTATTAGGTGCGTTTTATATGCCAGCAGTTTCGTTTGCAGAAGAAGTTGCACCAGCTGCTGCAGAGCCAGCATCACCACATACGGTCACTTACAACCTTGGTTTATACAGCCAATATATTTTCCGTGGTTTAACTCAAACTGCAGATCGCCCAGCCATTCAAGGCGGCGCTGACTACTCACATTCAAGCGGTTTATACGCTGGCGTTTGGGGTTCTAATATTAGCTGGTTAGATGATGGTGGCAACTACAAACATTCTAGCGCTGAATTTGATCTTTACGGAGGTTATCGCAATACAATCGGTGAAACTGGCATTGGTTACGATGTTGGTCTTTTAAACTATTTCTACCCAGGTAGCAAAACAGCAGCTGGTAAAGCGTATGACGGCTTCACCGATCCATACACACTAGAAGCTTACGGCGCGCTGTCATATAAATGGTTACAAGCTAAATTATCTTATGGTTTAACTGATATTTTCGGTGTTGAGGATTCTGATGGTTCTTACTATGCAGAATTGAACGCAAATATACCAATTTTGGATACTGGTCTTACTGCTAACTTGCATTATGGCCGCCAAGACTACAGAGGTAGCGACGCATCTAATGGCGGCGCTTCTAATGACAAACTTTATACTTACAACGACTGGAAAGTTGGTGTGACTAAATCCTGGAGCAACGGTGTTAACGTAGGTGCTTTCTACACTGGAACCGATGCTGAAGATGCTGGTTATGGTAAAGCGCTATATAAAGGCACAGACTTGGGTGCTGATGGTTTCACAGCATTCGTTCAAAAAACGTTCTAATTTTTTAGTACGTATTATTTAGTCAAAGTGCGGCAGAATACTTCAGATATATTTTGTAAGTATTTGCTGTCGCATGATTACACTCAACTAGGGGGCACTCATGAAATTTGTATCCGCAATTATCAAGCCATTTAAGCTTGACGAGGTTCGTGAAGCACTATCCGCCATTGGCGTACAAGGCATCACCGTTACTGAAGTTAAAGGCTTTGGCCGCCAAAAAGGCCACACTGAGCTATATCGCGGTGCTGAATATGTAGTAGATTTTTTACCAAAAGTTAAATTAGAAGTCGCAATTAAGGACGATCTGCTAGACCAAGTGGTAGATGCGATTGAAAAATCGGCAGCTACTGGCAAAATTGGTGACGGCAAGATTTTTGTCTTTAATCTCGAACAAGTTTATCGCATCCGCACCGGTGAAACCGGCGTAGAAGCGCTATAAGGGGATGATAATGAAAAAAATACTTTCGATACTTGCGTTAGTCACTACGCTAGGTTTTGGTTTTACAGTCAGCTCATTTGCGGAAGATGCCGCACCAGCTGCTGATGCAGCGACTGCAGTTATTGCACCTGAAGTTGCTGCACCAGCTGCTGAAGCAGCTCCTGCAGAAGCTGTTGTTGAAACAGTAACGGTGACAGAAGCTGCCCCTGCTGAAGCGGCTGCCGCGCCAGCACCAGTTCCAAATAAAGGCGATACCGCTTGGATGTTAATGGCAACAGCATTGGTCACTTTGATGGTGATTCCTGGCTTAGGCTTGTTTTATGGCGGTTTAGTACGTCAGAAAAATATGTTATCTGTACTGATGCAAACTTTTGTGATTTTCTCACTGATGGCTGTACTCTGGGCGCTTTATGGCTACAGTGTTGCATTTACAGGTGGGAACCCTTACTTTGGTGGTTTAGGTAAAGCATTTTTAGCAGGTGTTACACCAGATTCACTTGGTGCAACATTCAGTAAAGGTGCTTATATTCCTGAATTAGTGTTTGTTGCATTCCAACTAACTTTTGCTGCTATTACACCTGCATTGATTATTGGTGCTTTTGCTGAACGCATGAAGTTCTCAGCTGTTTTAGCATTCATGGTGTTATGGTTCACATTTGCTTATTTACCAATGGCACATATGGTTTGGTATTGGGATGGTCCTGATGCGATTACAGACGCTGCTTCACTAGAAACTGTGCTTGCAAATGCAGGCTGGTTATGGGCTAAGGGTGCATTAGACTTTGCTGGCGGTACTGTTGTTCACATCAACGCAGGTATTGCTGGTCTAGTAGCTGCATTCATGTTGGGTAAACGTATTGGTTATGGTAAAGAAGCTATGACGCCTCATAGCTTGACTTTAACCATGGCTGGTGCTGCTTTACTATGGGTAGGCTGGTTTGGTTTCAATGCTGGTTCTAACCTTGAAGCTAACGGTTACGCTGCATTAGCTTTAGTAAATACGATAATTGCAACGGGCGCTGCTACTTTATCTTGGACATTCTCAGAATGGCTACTTAAAGGCAAGCCCTCTATGTTAGGTGCTGCCTCTGGTGCTGTTGCTGGCTTAGTCGCTATTACCCCTGCGTGTGGATTTGTAGGCCCAATGGGTGCAATCGTGATCGGCTTACTTGTTTCACCAATGTGCTACTTCTTCGTAGCTAAAGTGAAATACATGTTTGGTTACGATGATGCACTAGATGTATTTGGTGTTCACGCAGTCGGCGGTGTATTCGGTGCTCTAGCAACGGGTGTGTTTGTTAACCCAGCGCTAGGTGGTATGGGTGTTTATGATTACGTAGCGAATGCTGTTGGAGAATACAAC
This sequence comes from Methylotenera sp., assembly GCA_035633175.1. Classification (GTDB taxonomy): domain Bacteria; phylum Pseudomonadota; class Gammaproteobacteria; order Burkholderiales; family Methylophilaceae; genus Methylotenera. The sequence goes on along the minus strand of DASQFK010000093.1, from coordinate 7,358 downwards.
TTTGCCGCGCAAATGACTGCACAAGTCTACGCGGTAGTGACCGCAATTGTGGTTTCAGCAGTGGTTTCATTCGTTGCTCTGAAAATTGTAGACGTGTTAATCGGTCTGCGTGTATCTGAAGAATCTGAGCGTGAAGGCTTAGATACAACTGAACACGGTGAACGTGCTTATCATAACTAAGTTTTAGTTAGATTATATAAGTTTAAAAAGGGCGCGTAAGCGCCCTTTTTATTGCCTAAAATTTATATGTTTAAAATAATGGTTGACATACACAACCAAATAACTAATTATATAGTTATGAGATCAATCACTGACATGCCCATAGAATTTAAAGATACCGCAGCGACTTTTATCGCGCTCGGCGACGAGCATCGTCAACGCATCTTGCTAGCCTTTGAAAAAGGCGAGCGATTGAACATTTTGCAAATAGTCTCAACCACTACCTTAAGCCGTACCGCAGTGACACACCATCTAAAGGTGCTGCATGGGGCCGGTGTGCTGAATTCTGAAAAAATCGGCAAGGAAGTGTATTTTTGGATTAATCGCAGCAGTGTTTTAACGGCATTACAAAGTGTTTTGACTTACATTGAAAATGAAACTTAACCAATAAAAAAACTAAAGGAATCGTTCATGGCTGCAACAGCTTTAAGATTTATTTGCCGTCTCGTCTTCCGCGTCGAGGTCGCAGGCATCGCCAATATTCCACAACAAAATAAACTTCTCATTATTGCCAATCACGAGTCATTTTTGGATGGCTTATTACTGGGTTTATTCCTACCGATACGTGCAACGTTTGTGGTGCATACCAAGGTATTGAATAGCTGGCTCTTTAGACAAGTCTTGCGCTTAACCCCTTTTTTGGCGGTCGACCCAACGTCACCCTTAGCCATGAAAAAAATCATCAAGCTATTAGAAGCAGGCAAACCAGTAGTAATTTTCCCTGAAGGGCGCATCACCTTAACCGGCTCTTTGATGAAGATATATGACGGCCCTGGTTTCGTAGCCGCTAAAACCGGTGCAACCATTTTGCCCGTGCGTATCGATGGTGCTGCACGCTCCTATTTCAGTCGCTTACAACATAGTGAATCCAAAACACTATTTCCAAAAGTCACCATTTCCATACTTCCGACCACCCACATCGCCATGCCGGAAGCGCCCACTGCGAAATTAAGACGTCGATTATCCGGTGATGCCATACGTCGTGAAATGCAAAAAATGCTGTTCAGTTCAGCGCCTATCAATACCTTATTCGAAGCTTTCCTAGATGCCATCTCGATCTATGGTCGCAAAACCGCACTTGTAGAAGATATGCGCCAAGTAGAAGAGAACTATGGCGAACTATTGAAAAAGAGCCTGGCCTTGGGGCGCATCGCCAGCAAAGTCACTACGCCGCATGAGAATGTTGGTGTATTGATGCCTAACGTCACCAATACCATCTGCCTGGTGTTTGGCATGAGTGCTTTTGCACGTGTACCCGCCATGCTTAACTATACCTCTGGCAGCGCGGGCATACAAAACGCCTGTACTGTCGCCTGCATCAAAACCATTATTTCATCGCGTGAATTCATTAAAGTCGCCAAACTTGAAGAAGTGGTTGCAGGCTTAAAAGATGTCAAAGTCCTTTACCTGGAAGACCTACGCGCCTCGTTCAGTTTGCTGGATAAAATCTGGCTCATGGGTTTTGCACTATGGCTACCCAGATTGGCCATCAAGAAAAGTCATTCCACCGACCCTGCCGTGGTGCTCTTCACTTCTGGTTCTGAAGGAAAACCCAAAGGCGTAGTTCATTCGCATGGCAATATTTTGGCCAATATCGCCCAAATAAAATCTGTCATTGATTTTTCCATTCAGGATAAATTCATGATGGTATTGCCGCTATTCCATGCCTTTGGCTTTACCTGCGGTGCAATCATGCCCTTGGTTACCGGTACGCGCCTCTTTGTCTACCCATCACCATTGCATTACCGTGTGATCCCGGAAGTGATTTACGACCGCGGCTGTACCGTGTTATTCGGCACCAGTACGTTCTTATCCAACTATGCCAAGTTTGCGAATCCCTATGATTTTTACAAATTACGTTATGTAGTCGCCGGTGCGGAAAAACTCAATGAAGAAGTAAGAAAAGTCTGGGCAGACAAATTCGGCATCCGCATTTTGGAAGGCTACGGAGCAACAGAATGTGCCCCGGTATTGGCTGTTAACACACCTATGGCCAATAAAAACGGGTCGGTAGGCACCTTAATGCCTGGCCTGGAAGCCAAGCTGGAAGCGGTTCCCGGCATAGGCACCGGCGGTTTATTATTCGTGCGCGGCCCAAATGTGATGCTCGGTTATTATCTATATGACCAACCCGGCGTCATCCAAGCCCCCGAGGATAATTGGTATAACACTGGTGATATTGTCGAAATCGACAGCGATGGCTTCGTCATCATCAAAGGCCGCGTCAAACGCTTTGCCAAGATTGCTGGTGAAATGGTATCGCTGGAAACCGTTGAAGATATAGCCAACCATGCCTCAACCCAGCATCAGCATGCTGCCACCACACAAACCGACTTACAGCGCGGGGAAAACATCATTCTTTACACCACAGATGCAACACTTACCCGCGAACTACTTAGTGCTAGTGCCAAAGAGCTGGGCAGCCCTGAGCTTGCCATCGCACGCAAGATTATCCTGATAGAAGAGCTACCGTTATTAGGCACCGGCAAAACCGATTATGTGACCTTGAAGCAGATGGCGGAGAATGCAGAATAACGATGAACCGCAGACAATTCTTGAATAAAAGTTTGCTTGGTGGCACGGCATTATTAGCCGCATCCAGCCTAGGCTATGCGGGTATAAGGTTTTGGCCTGAATCCGGTTTGAACAACCCGTGCTTAGCTGGTTTGCCTGAGGACTTAAGAAATCATCCTCTCATGTCAAAAATATGGGAGGGCATTGACGCTGCACAGGTATGGGACAGCCATGTGCATATCGTAGGTATAGGCGACGCCGATCCTGAAAGTAAGCAGGAGCCAGTATGGTTCAATCCGAATATGGACAGCTATTGGCACCCCATACTCAAAATACAGAAAATGTTTTACATGAATGGCGGCTGCGTTAATACCGATAGAGTCGACCATAGCTATGTCGAACGCCTAGTACAAATTTCCAAAGAAATGCCCGACGGATACAAATCGATGCTGTTCGCTTTCGACTGGTATCACGATGAACAAGGCCAGCCCGACAAAAGCCACTCCATTTTCCATGTGTCGGATCAATATGTTGCGGATATCACTAGGCAATATCCGCAACATTTCGAATGGGTCGCGTCCATCCATCCTTATCGTCAAGACTGCATCGATGCAATTGAAAAAGCCCACGCATTAGGCGCACGCGCCATTAAATGGCTGCCCTCCGGCATGGGTATAGACCCTGCCTCACCCAAGTGCGATAAGTTTTACCAAAAGCTGCATGATCTAGACTTGCCTATTATTAGCCACACAGGCCGTGAAAGTGCCGTACAAGGCGGTAATCAGGCACATGGTAATCCACTTAGAATGCGACGTGCGCTCGATGCAGGCGTACGCGTAGTACTAGCGCACTGTGCTAGTGATGGCCACGATGAAGATTTAGATAACAATAATCGATCTATCAAGAGCTTCGATTTATTTAGCCGCTTGATGGATACACCGGCTTACGAGAAGCTAGTGTTTGGCGAAATTTCCGCACTCACTCTGTTTAATCATGCTTGGGCAATCAAGCCTGTATTAGCCCGCCCAGATTGGCATCATCGTTTGATTAATGGTTCAGATTATCCACTGCCTGGCATTGTGCCGCTTGTCTCCACTAAAGAACTAGCCTTTATGGGTTTACTGAAAGACGAACACTTACTATTCCTGCAGAACCTGCGTCACTACAACCCATTGATGTTTGATTTTGCTACAAAACGCCTTATCAATTTCGAAGGTAATGCATTTACCAAATCAACTTTTGAAACCAAAAATTTCTTTGAGAAAGCCAAGGCATGAGTTCCCTCAACAACATACAAGCACAATCGCTCACCTCACGCGGCATGATCGCAGTCTTGACTGCGCAGTTCTTATCTGCCCTGGCAGACAACGCCTTATTATTCGCAGCGATCGCGTTATTGCTTTCCCATAGTGCGCCTAGTTGGCAGATTCCCATGCTGCAGGAATTCTTTGTAGTGGCCTTTATTCTGTTCGCGCCGTTTGTAGGTCCTTTTGCCGATGGCTATCCCAAAGGCAGAGTGATGATGATCGCAAACATACTTAAATTTATAGGCGCAAGTACTATGTTGCTGGACGTCAATCCACTATTGAGCTATGGTTTGGTCGGCGTAGGTGCGGCGGCTTATTCACCGGCAAAATACGGCATCCTAAGTGAGTTGGTTAGTGAAAAAGACCTCGTCAAAGCCAACGGCATGATGGAAGGCTCTACAATTGTCGCCATCTTGCTAGGTGCTGTACTAGGCGGCATGCTGGCAGATAGCTCCGTCAATCTGGCATTGATGACGGTATGCGGTTGTTACTTGGCAGCAGCTTTTGCCAACACCTTGATTCCACGCTTACCGGCATTTAAACCAAACCAGACGTTTGCGCTTTGTCCCTTAGTGAACAATTTCATCCACGCACTCAAAACCTTATTTGGCAATCGCGATGCTCGGTTATCTTTGTTAGGCACTAGCGTGTTCTGGGGAGCAGGCTCCACCTTGCGTTTATTACTGGTGGCGTGGGTGCCGGTAGCACTGCATATTTCAGAACTTAGCATGCCAGCCAATATGAGCGGTGCCGTGGCAATCGGCATTGCCGTTGGCGCAGCATTGGCGGCTAGCATGATCAGTCTGCAGAATGTCAACCGTGTATTGCCGGTAGGTATGGCGATTGGCCTTTTAATCATGGCCTTTGCTCATGTTTCAGATTTATACATCGCCCTCGTATTTTTAATCCTTATCGGCGCTACCGGCGGCTTTTATGTGGTACCGCTTAATGCCTTATTGCAAGAGCGTGGCCATGAAACGGTCGGTGCCGGTAATGCGGTAGCGGTGCAGAATTTTTTCGAGAACTGTACGATGTTGACCTTAGTAGGATTGTACGTCGTGATGGAGAAAAACGGCTTGCCTGTCATCCAGATAGCTACCATTTTCGGTGCTGTAATTTTTGTTAGCATCAGTTTGATTGCCTTGGTGAGAGTCCTAAAAAAATAGTGATTGAATCAATGCTAAGCAGGCAATAAAGCTTTATCGTGCGTAAAGCTTTATAATCTCGTTTTACTTTGATTCAAAGAACTATTGACTCATGACTACGAAAAATACTCTTACTAAAATTTGGCAGCGCTTCAGTTTTAGCGGACCTTATGCACCGCTAGTTGCAATGTTTGCCGTCAGCTTAGTTGTGCTCACACTGTCACGCTTCGGTTTAGTGTTATGGAAACTAGACCGTGTCAACGCCACAGGCCACTTAGGTGAACTGCTCCTGCAAGGTTTGCGGGTAGATATCATTCAATTGTGTTTGCTAAGCCTGATTCCCGTGTTGTTATTACCCATTTTTGCCCTCAGCAAATGGTGGCGCGGTTGGCAAACCTTTACCTATCTATGGGTAGTGCTTACCGTCGTGTTACTGGTATTTTTAGAGGTTGCCACTCCCGGCTTTATTGCTGAATACGATGTGCGACCGAATCGGATTTTTGTTGAATATCTAAAATACCCACATGAAGTAATGAGCATGTTATGGGTCGGATTCCGCATCCATATATTCGCCAGCTTAATATTTATTGCGCTCACCGTTTATGTGATGCGAAAACTCATGAAGCCATGGCTACGGTTTGAATCTATAGCGTCTAAATCCAGCTGGAGTGTCACCAAAACACTAGTAACATGGCCGCTGATATTCATTTTAGTAGCATTTGGTATTCGCTCAACTATTGGGCACCGCCCAGCCAACCCAGCCATGTTCGCAATTACTGCGGACAGCATGGTCAATAGCCTGGTACTGAATTCTGCTTACTCGGTTAGTTACGCGACCTACAATCTGATCAAAGAAGATAAATCCAGTGAGATGTACGGCAAAATGCCACGCGAAGAAATCTTTAAACTCACCGGCAACCAAGATACCGATATCCCGACTTTGAAAACACTCATTCCAAGTCAAAAACGTGAGAAGCCACTCAACTTGGTGATCATCCTGCAAGAAAGCCTAGGTGCGACTTTTGTAGAATCACTTGGTGGTGTGCCAGTGACCCCCAACCTAGAGAGACTAAAAGAACAAGGCATTTGGTTCGAGCAACTGTATGCGACGGGCACACGCTCGGTGCGCGGCATTGAGGCTGTCATCACCGGCTTCCAACCTACACCGGCAGACAGTACGGTTAAGCTCTCGAAATCACAAAAGAACTTCTTTACCTTAGCAGCGCTATTATCCAAACAAGGCTATAGCACCGAATTTATCTATGGCGGTGAGTCTCACTTTGACAATATGCGCGGTTTTTTTACTGGCAATGGCTTCCAACATATTGTCGAGCAAAAAGACTACAAGAACCCTGTATTCGTGAGTAGTTGGGGCGCATCCGATGAAGACCTATTGAATAAAACTCACGAACAATTGTTGGCGCATCACGCGTCCGGCAAGCCATTTTTCACGCTGGCGTTCTCATCATCCAATCATGCGCCTTTCGAGTTTCCTGATGGCCGTATCGAACTCTATGAACAACCCAAAGCTACCGACAACAATGCCGTTAAATACGCAGACTATGCAATCGGTCAGTTTTTTGAAAAAGCGCAAAAAAGTGACTATTGGAAAGACACGGTCTTTCTCATCGTCGCCGATCACGACATTCGTGTACGCGGCGATACCTTGGTGCCGATTGAGCGCTTCCATATTCCAGGATTGATACTGGGCGCTGACATTAAACCGCAACGCTTAACAAGCGTCACCAGCCAAATCGATTTACCGGTGACGATGCTATCGCTGATGGGAATTCAAGTACAGCATCCAATGACGGGCCGGGATTTATCTAGCGAAGCGCCTGAAACCAAAGGCCGCGCGATGATGCAGTACAATGATAATTTTGCTTGGATGGAAGAAAGTGCAACCGGTAAAGAAGTTGTCGTGCTACGCGCTGGCAAAGTACCTGCCCATGGTTTATATGATGACAAGATCAAAAAACTGGCTGAAGTTGCGCCGCCGCAAAATGCCAAAGAATTGGAACAACGAGCTTTAGCGAATTCTTTGTTGCCTAACTTACTTTATAACGAGCAACGTTATCGCCTGCCTTAATTTTAATTGCCTGTTTTAATTAAAAGCCATGAGTATTATTAAAATTTTAACGGCTAATCAAGCCAATAAACAACCCAGCATGCT
>DASQFK010000092.1:0-10902 GCA_035633175.1 Methylotenera sp. | reverse complement strand
TGGCAGGTGTCGGATGAATAATCGACTTAACATTAGAAATGCTACAAAAAGCGCTTATTAAACTTTTTTACTTAATATTCAAAGACTAGGCCATATGTGGTATGGGAATTGCTTAGTTACATACACGATCAGCCCAGTGCAGGGCTGATATACACTAGAATATTAGACAAAGACGTCTACCTGGTATTTATCAGGTAGGCGTCTTTTTTTTGGAGACATCGAGATCATGTTTATCTCACCTACGGTAGCACATGAAACAGATCATGCCCTTACCATGCTAGATCTCGCCTCACTAGACAATGTAAAGCAGGCCATGCGCATAGAAGCCGGACGAGCTCACGGTTATTTCGGCGCAACACGACTGGATAGTGCTTTTCAGCCCATCTATAGCCTAGCACATCGCCGCATCGTCGGTCACGAGGGCTTGCTACGTGCCACCAATATTGAGGGCACGAATATCCCTCCCATGCAACTATTCAACGAGGGTAGAGGTCATGTCAGCAATGCACAGTCAGTTTTTCTAGATCGCTTGTGCCGTACTATTCACCTGCATAATTACCAAGTGGAACAAATCAACAATCAATGGCTGTTCCTCAATGTTTCGGAGCAGGTTGTCAATCGCCGCTGGGATCATGGTCCATTCTTCGTAGAGCTGATGGCCAGCTACGATGCTTCCCCCAAGTGTGTGGTGGTGGAAATCGTAGAAGGTGTTATCCCAGATTTCAAGCTGCTCAACGAAGCAGTCAAATTTTATCGAGATGCTGGATGCTTGGTAGCGATCGACGATTTTGGTGCCGAAGCCTCGGATATCGAGCGTATATGGAGCGTCGGCCCCGATATCGTCAAACTGGACCGTAAAATCATTGCTGCTGCTGAATTTAATGATAAAGCGCGTCGGGTATTGCGGGCAACCGTGGCGCTCATCCACGAGGCGGGCAGTTTGGCCCTGCTTGAAGGTGTGGAAAACAGTGAGCAAGCCATCATCGCGCTTGATAGCAATGCTGATCTGGTCCAAGGCTTTTATTTTGCTATGCCCACAGCAAAACCGATACAACAGGGTGATGGGGGCATCGCAAAACTTGCCGACATGCATCCGGATGTCCGGCATGACGGTGTGCAATACCAATCACTGCAACCCTATACTATGGAATTCAAATGTGTACTGTTGCGCTTAGCGAACGGCCAACTATTAGAGTCTGCCTGTGCCCCATTGATTGCCATGCCCAGAATCGACCGCTGCTACGTGATTGATGCCAGCGGTCACCAGGTTGGGGCGCCCCTAGTGGCGCACAGGAACAGCATAAACAGCGCAATTTCCCGCTTTGCCCCATTGGAAGACTCCAGCGGGGCAAACTGGTCGCGCAAGCCCTACCACTACCGTGCTATCACCCAGCCAGGCGAACTGCAAGTCAGCCGCCCTTATCTTTCGGTTGCCAGTTCGCGTCTGTGCGTCACATTGTCAGCGACATTCCAAGTCGGTGGTCAGTTGCGTGTGCTGTGTTGTGACATAGAGTGGCGGGAAAATAATGGATAGAAATGTTAATAGATGCTGCTATAGGGGTTGTTTACCGGATACATCACTGCAAATATTGCTCGTTTCTGGAAATATTCATCATAAATTAAATAGTATTTTTTAAAGACTACTGATTGGGTAACTAAGAATAATGGAAAATCATAAATGAATACCTATTGGTTTCAAAAAATCTGGACACAGTTCTGGACAAGTGTCCTAGTGGGCATGACGCACCAGGAGCTGGGCTGGCTTGCCTTACCAAACAAGCATACCTCACTGCTTGCCACTCGCCGCACTTCAATACTCGCGACGCGAGTTCAAGTAGTGGCTGGTTTGTTCGCGGTATTAACGCCACTATGGATCATAGTGGATATTTTTATTTTTCCGAACGATGTGTGGCCTAGTCTGGCGGTAGCAAGAGTACTCACCACTATTGCCTTCGTCGCTGTCGTTCTAGCGGCTAAACATGTAGATACCATGCGCAAAGCTTATATCTTGCTCGCCATGATGTTCGCGGTGCCAACTTTATTTTTCCTATTCACATGTCAGTACCTGAATCAAGTCCCGCTGGAGGGTCTACAGGTGGGACTTTCCAGTGGCTATAACCTCCTGCCTTTTGTCATGCTGGCGGGCCTCTCCATCTTTCCGCTGACGATTGTGGAGAGCCTTGTGTATGCGGCACCAATACTGTTGATTCAGCTTGGTTCTTATATGATGCGTTGGCCCTTGCTTGACTGGCCGACTGCCGCTGCCTCGTTATGGCTGCTAATGCTAATAACCTCGGTGTCAACAATGGCTGGCGTGTCACAACTTGCTTTTATCCTGGTATTAGTGCGTGAGTCAATGAATGACAGTCTCACTGGCTGTTTTTCGCGAAGTAGTGGGGAAAAACTGCTCGAGATGCAATACGTTCAGGCAAGCCGTAGTGGAGCATCTCTTGCACTGGCCTTCGTCGACCTCGACTTTTTCAAACAGATCAATGACAAACACGGCCATGATGCTGGCGACTCCGTACTCGTAGAAGCAACCAAATCATTGCGTTTTAATCAGCGTACCAGCGACATCATGATACGCTGGGGCGGCGAGGAGTTTGTGCTGATAATGCCCAACACGGACAGCGGACAGGCGCAAATCGCGCTTGAGCGCATCTGCAAGTCGGGTATTGGTCAGCGACCAGACGGCACCCCACTAACCGTCAGTATCGGAATCGCCGAAAGGCTGCAAGATAAAACTACGGATTGGCGTGAACTGGTGGCAATGGCCGACATGCGCATGTATATGGCTAAACAGACTGGAAGAAATCGCATCATCAGTTGCCAGTCACCCACAGCAAAAACCACGGCGCTCAATGGTGGGCCAGCAACATCCTTGGTATGATGGCTACCTTAGTAGATGGCTTTGTATTGTTAGAATGCGAGAACATACAAACAACATCCTCAATAAAATAAAAAGCCCTCAAATGAGAGCTTTTTATTCGACTGAGTTTAATGCAATGACATCCGCTTCAAGGTGTCATCTTTATCAATGAATTTATGTTTTAACGCACCCGCAATATGCAAAATTATCAACACTAAAATAATTAAGCCTATTACTTCATGCACTTCTTCAAATACTTCGCGCATCGGGTTGTTGTCTAGCCCCTTGATGAACGGTACACCGAACCATGTAATGCCGTATTTACTATAGGTTGCCATAATCACGCCGCTTACTGGTAAGGCTATCATCAGCAAATAAAGCAGATGGTGGGTGCCCGTGGCCAATTTACGCTCCCAAGCTTGGTAAGTGCTTAATAACGCAGGTGGTCGATGTGTAATGCGCCATAGAATACGAATGACGATAAGTGCGAATATGGTCACCCCTAATGATTTATGTAAATTGAAATAAAAACTTCTAGGTGAGGCTTCTTCAGCTAATTGCCAAGTGTAAAGACCTAAGTCAAATAAATCATAAGCCATTTGTTTGGGCGCTTCTTTTGGCAGCTCGCTCATGTACCAACCTAGGGCAAACATGCCAAAAATACAAATCGCGATGAGCCAGTGCAATATCACCGCGGTTTTGGTGTAGCGTGTAGTGCTATTTAACATACAAATCCTTCATTCTTTGTTATTAGAAATCTGTGTGACGGCTTTCACACATAAACGTTATCTAGGCTATTATCATAGGAAAAAATCCTCACTGCAACACTTTCGGAAGGCAATAAAAAATGTACATAAATAGGCAGTTAAGGTTTAATTACTTTTTTATTTTGCTTGGCGCTTTTTGCTTGATGAGTTGTGCGTATGCGGATGTAAAGCCAGCTAATTTTGCGGTGGAAAATATTAGCGATGGCATTTATGTGCATCATGGTGAGCATTTGGATATCGATACCGGCTATCAAGGTGATATTTGCAACATTAGCTTTGTGGTGGGCAGCAAAGGTGTGGCGGTAATAGATACCGGCGGCAGCTTAAAGGTGGGGAATGAGTTAAAGAGTGCAATTAAAAAAGTGACCTCCTTGCCTATTTTGTATGTCATCAATACACATGTGCATCCGGATCATATTTTTGGAAATGCGGCTTTTCTACCAAGTGATTCAAAAGAAGATAAGCCGGTGTTTGTCGGGCATGCTAAATTGGCCGATGCGATGCAGCTACGTAAAGAAGCGTACGATAAACTGAATATTAAGTATTTAGGCGCGGCTGCCAAAGGCAGTGAGATTGTTAAGCCAACTTTACTGGTAAAAGCGCCGATGGAGTTAGATTTAGGCGATAGAAGTTTAAAAGTGACACCTTATTTAGTGGCGCATACCAATACCGACATTTCAGTGATAGATAGCAAAACACAGACTTTATTTACTGGAGATTTATTGTTTATTGATCGTACGCCTGTGATTGAGGGTGATATTAAAGGCTTAATCGCTACCATAGAGTTGTTAAAAACCTATCCTATCAAACAAGTCGTGCCCGGTCATGGACGAGTTACGAAAGACTGGATAAAAGCGCTAGATAACGAACAGCGTTACTTAACCACCCTCCTTGCTGATATTCGTGCCAATATTAAAAAGGGTATCAGTATGGAAAGCACGATGGATACTGCAGCAGCGAGTGAAAAAGACAAATGGCTATTGTTTGATATTACGAATAGACGTAACGTAAATACGATTTACCCGGCTTTGGAATGGGAATAAAAAAGCGGCTAAGATAGAGTGCTTAGCCGCCAATTTTAATAGTCGAACGGAAACTATTTTTTAATATTATCAATACTGCAACTGGTTTGAGGATGTGCAGCTAGAAGTAACATGCCGCCTGCAATACCAAAATAGATGAACATTGATTGGAAATCAAACCTACCTAGAACAATCGCTAAAAAGAACGCTAAACCAGCTAATATGTAGGCAAATAATTTAGTCTTATACCCGACTAATAAGCCTAATCCTGCGACTAATTCCACCAGAATTAGCAAGGGTGCAAAGATACTAGGTAAACCTAATTGACCTAAAGTCATTTGATAATCAATATAGCCATTTGGATGGCTGGTAATTGCTAATAGTCTTAAAATGACTGCACCTAAGAATACAAGGGCTAACAAGATACGCGCGACTGTTGTTTGATATTTTTGCATACGAAACCTTTGGTTAACTGATTTAATAAAACTAACGTGAATTGATAAAAGATGCATGATGCACGGAACTGTTTTAGACTGCAAGTCTATATCCTCAGCCAATACATACAGTACTTATAACACAAACTAAGTTTTTAATTAAATGCGACAAATATTATCAAATTTACAGGTAATTCAAGTCAGTTGGGCAACGCATGCAGCGCAGTTAATGGCTGTGCGCGAACCAGTGTTTATTGTTGAACAGGAAGTCGAGCCCGATTTTGAATGGGATGATATCGATGCAGTCGCTATACATTTGTTGGCGCATGTTGATAATCAACCCGTGGGTTGCGCACGTATCATTAAACATCAGAAAATTGGCCGCATGGCTGTACTAAAAGCTTGGCGAGGGCTAGGCATTGGGCAGGCTTTATTGCTTGAGGCGATTGCCATTTGCCAAATGCACGGCAGTAAAACTATCAACTTAACAGCACAAACGCACGCTATTTCTTTTTATAAACAGGCAGGTTTTATTGAGACCAGTGGCGTATATCAAGATGCCAATATCCCGCATGTAGATATGCAGTTAATTCTATAATTAAGTAATTTAGTCCTTCGTAAATTGCTTAAAGTCGAGTGATTCTATAAACTTGTACAGTTAAACTTTATTCACTTATATTCGAGGATTGTTATGTCAAAAATCATTTTTAAAGCCGGCGAAGCTACCATATTTACGGAAGGTAAAGACGTTAGTGCGGCCATGCCGGAAATCTTGATCGGCAGCGTTGATGGCCCAGTAGGCCAAGCATTTGCCAACATGATGGCGCAAAGTAAAGGCCATACTGCAATGTTTGCCGTGCGCGATATTAACCAGTTAGTACGCCCTGCTTGCATGATGGTGCCAAAAGTCACATTAAAAGACAGTGCAAATATTACATTATTCGGTGGCTTGGTTCAGGCTGCTACCGCTGATGCTATTTTGGATTGTGTTATCGAAGGCATTATCCCAAAAGATCAAGTAAATGATTTATGTATTATCAGTTTAGTATGGATTGATCCAGGTGCAGCAAAAGATCCGAACCTGGACAAAGCTGACATGTATAAAAATAATTACGATGCAACAAAACTTGCGATTAAACGCGCATTAAACGATGAGCCAACCATTGATGAGTTGATTGCAAACCGTCATAAAATCAAACATTGCATGTGGGAAGATTCTTGGGATCAAAAGTAAGCACCCAATATTAGATTTCTGTAATTAAAAAAGCGGCCTAGGCCGCTTTTTTAATGTTTGTGTAGTATTAGTTTAGCTAATCCGTTTAAATTGCCCTTTTTTTAGCCAAACTCACAATTGGAGAGGCTTTAACCAAATCCTCGCGATAAGGATGCGAAGCTTTATTATAAAGGCGGGCAATCTTTTTAACATAGGTTCGTGTTTCCGCATAAGGAGGCACGCCCTTATATTTATCTACAGCCCGTTCACCAGAGTTATATGCAGCCGCAACCAACTCCACATCGCCTTCAAAATAAGCCAGTAGCCACTGTAGATAAGCGAGGCCGCCCTTTATATTATCTTCTGCTTTATAAGCATTCTTTACATTAAAACGTCTAGCTGTTGCTGGAATGAGTTGCATCAAACCTTGTGCATTTTTCGGTGAGGTTGCCTGTACATTAAATCCGGATTCCACAGCAATAAAAGCCATCACTAAATTGCTATCTATCTTATAGCGGGGTGCAAGTTTATCGACCAGTTTTAAGATATGCCCTTGAGAATAAAATAAGGCTGCAGTTTTATCCGAGATTGCTTTCTTTTCTGTTTCATTTCTTTCGGGTTCATTTCTTATCGTTACAATCATTTTTGGCGGATCAGGCAACAGACAAGTTGGTAATGCAGATTTTGGCGCAGTGGTAGAGAGTTCAGCAAGTGACTCCATTGCGCGCACATGCTTTTGCTCAGCAGCCTTGGCATATAGCTGTGCGGCAATGCTTTGGTCTACTGGCACACCGCGTCCATTTGCGTACATCCAGCCTAATGCATAGAGTGCATCTGCATCGCCAGTTTTCGCAGCACTACAATACTTTGCTGCAACCTCTGCATAGTCACGCGGTGTGCCTTCTGAATTTTTGAACTTGAATGCCATCTCTACTAGCATAGCGTTTGGATTTTCAAATGACTTTTTAACTTCTTGTGAGTCAACGGCTGTTGTGGATGATGCCTCTGAGCTTGCGGCAATCTGTGATGTATCTGTTGATTGTTCGGCTTCATTTGCTATGCTGCCTGTGCATACGATGAATCCTGCTAGCAGCATTAATGGCTTGATATATAAGGTAATAATATTAAATTTCATTTCTTATAGTCCGCGTATTGAATGTTTATCTAAACTCATTAAAAGTTACAATAAAAACGTATCGCAGGAAAAGTCATTGTAGCGATTGCACTATAAGTATCAATGACCCTTTAGGGCTATAAATCGAAGATTAGAAAAGGCAGGATGTGGAGGCTGAAATGGCGGAAAGCTATTAATAGCTTAGTATGTCTATGAATAGACGTTAAACATTTATATTATTTTTAAAGATTTATTTTGTAGTAATTGCAAAATTTTACGCACGGGTGTGGGAATTGCCGCACCCACTGCATCCTCGATGCTCAGCCAAATTTGTCCAGCTTCACCAGTTTTAGAATTCAGTTTTACCACATGCAACGGTTGCGGCTGAATATGAAGCTTGAAATGTGTGAAGGCATGACTTAATGTAGCCAAAGGCTCATCCGCTTCAGCATGTATCGCAAAGCGGCTAAGTACAGCGGCTTCAGTATTGTAGTCGGTCTCTACTTCAGGAAAACTCCATAACCCGCCCCAAATACCGCTAGGCGGGCGTTTTTCTAGCATCACTTCTTTACCATGCAGCAATATGAGCATTGTAGTGTGTTTTTCCGGGATGGCTTTGCGCGGTTTTGGCGTAGGTAATTCACTTACTCGATTTTGTTGATACGCCTCGCAGGAATTATTAAGCGGGCATACACCACATTTTGGTTTGCTTCTAGTACAAAGGGTCGCACCTAAATCCATAAGGCCTTGCGTGTAAGCGACCATATCGTGTTTGGGTAATAAATCTTCAGCGAGTGTCCATAATTGTTTTTCAACTTTTGGGCTGCTGGGCCAGCCTTCAACCAAAAAGTGCCTCGCTAATACCCGTTTAACGTTGCCATCTAATATAGTCTGCACTTGATTGAATGAAAACGAAGCTATCGCAGCCGCAGTTGAACGGCCAATGCCGGCGAGTGTTTGAATGGTGTCAAAGTCCTGCGGAAATTTCCCATCATGCTCATCCATAATGGTTTGTGCCGCATTGTGTAAATTGCGTGCGCGTGAGTAATAGCCCAAGCCACTCCATTGTTGCAGCACTTCATCTTGCGTAGCAGCAGCGAGGGTTGCAATATCAGGGAACCGCCGCATGAATTTACTGTAATAGCCAATGACTGCGGTTACTTGGGTTTGTTGCAGCATGATTTCAGACACCCAAATCGCATAAGGGTCACTGGTATTTTGCCAAGGCAGATCGTGGCGGCCGAATTGTTTTTGCCAAGTAATAAGGCGTGTTGCAAAAGAAGTCATGGGCAGAGTTTAATCGTATTAGATGCTTAAGTTTACTGAATGGCTGATGATTACTGT
Organism: Methylotenera sp.; assembly: GCA_035633175.1. Taxonomy (GTDB): domain Bacteria; phylum Pseudomonadota; class Gammaproteobacteria; order Burkholderiales; family Methylophilaceae; genus Methylotenera. The sequence goes on along the minus strand of DASQFK010000092.1, from coordinate 2,139 downwards.
AGGATGTAAACACCATTATTAAACTAGCTAAGGATACCCTATGAAATATTTCTTAATCACCATTGCAATGATACTGCCAATGTTAACTGCGTGTGTGCACCACCATCGTCATGATGGCCCAGGCAATAGCGAAAATGCGCCTGGCCACAACAAACATAAAAACGGCCCAGGTAATAGTGAAAACGCCCCAGGCCATAACAAGGATAAATAGTTAAATCCAATAGATGCTGCGTTTAAAAACCTAGCATCTTGTTTAATTTCTCCTTAGCTTTTTCTTTAGCCTGATCTTCCACAGATTTGGGTGCTTCAGCAGATTTTGGTTTTTCAGCAGGCACAGCAGGGGCAGGCGCAGCTGGTTGAGCCGGCGCTGCCTCAGTTCCCGCCGGTGTGGCTGGAGTTGCTGGCGCTGTAGTGGCAGCAGGTTTTTTCTTACCGAACAAGCCTTCTAGCGCTTTTACTTTGTCGCCTCCACCCATCAGTTCTTTAACCGCCGTACCTTTTTCTCCACCTACTTTATCCAGCAAGTTAGATTTAGCGACCGCCGCACCGATTGCAGCAAAGTCCATTCCATATTTAGGGCTAGAAAATGTACCAGTGATTTTTACCGGAATAGCAAAACCGGCTAAAGCGTCTAAATCAGCGCCACCCTGCCCTTTGAGGGATTTCACCACCGTAGGCTTGGCGAGGTAATTAATCGTTTCATTGCCAATATCAATATCGCCACGGCTATCACCTTTGCCTAAACGCAATATTGGTGCTTTCATGGTAAGGTCTTCATTATGGGCAACACCGTTCTTGATATCAAAAGTAGCAGACAATTCGCTAAAGTCAGTCTTTTTGCTTTGATCCGCACCAATGCTGTTTTTATCTTTAAAGAGATTGACCTTGGATTGAACGTCGCGAAGCGTACCTGCAATGTCTATACCCTTTACCGCGCCATCCACCAGGTCGACTGCGGCTTTACCAGCCAGCGCTTTTTTCAGCGCGTTAACACTATTGCCAGAGGCGGTGACATCTACATTGAGAGACCCTTTACCCTCTAGCATGTTGTTGTTGATGGCATCCACCAGCAACGGGCCAATTGCGATGCCTTTCATATCTTGTTTGAAAGCGATGCTGGGCGTAGCGCGGGCGTCTACCTTGAGTATGCCATTCATGCTGCCTTGATATAAATTGGCAGAAAATGGCGATAGGGTTGCAATGCCATCTGCCGCTTTTAAGCCAATAATGACGTTTTGCGTTTTTACATTTGCTAATTTAAGCCAGCCGATTTTCGCCTCGCCCGAAGCATTCAACTTTTTTAGTGCGCTCAAATCAATCGGTGTGTCGCCTGTACTTTTAGCGGCGGGTTTATCACTTTTGGTGATGTATCTATCGGCATCCAGTTTATCGATATTCACATTAAAGCTGTAGATTGGGTCATTAAAGCGTGTGATGCCGATGTTGGCGTTCACTTGGCTGTCATCCACTTTTGCCGCGAGTGGGTTCAAGCTTAATTTTTGACCATCTGCCTTCAAATCAATGCGAATATTGGAAGCTTTGGTTTTGCCATATTTCAAACTACCAATTCGTAAAGAGCCATCTGCATTTAGTGCCTTGAGCGCGCTTAAATCAAGGGGCTTATCGCTAGCTTTACTCGCAGCAGGTGCGGCACCGGTAGCCTGCACCTTCATGTATCTATCTACGTCTAGTCGATCAATATCAATATCAAATGTATATAGAGGTTTAGCAAACTGGCTAATCGCTAAGTTACCTTTGATTTGGCTATCATCAAGTTTCACATTGAGGCCAGTCAGCGCTAGTTTTTCGCCATCCGCTTTAATGCTCACGTTTAAGCCAGTTAAACGGTATTTTTGGTAAATGAGATTGCCAATCTTGATTTTTCCGTCCAGCAATAAATTCTTCAAGGCAGACAAATCTGCAGGCTTTTGGTTAGCTGCAGTTTTTTCGGTTGGTTTGCTGGTGCCTAGCAATTTGTTTAAATCCAGGGTGTCAGCATTTAAGTTGAATTTGATATTGGGTTTTTTGAAACTAACCACAGCAACATCACCATTCATTTGCGTGGTATCTACTTTTAAATCAAATTTGCTATTCACCAATTCTTGTTTTGCATCGGCATGTAAGCTCAGATTAAAGTTA
>DASQFK010000091.1:0-6343 GCA_035633175.1 Methylotenera sp. | reverse complement strand
CACATAATCAGCGTTCACATGTCACTGTGACGGCATTAGTGAATGACTTCATTTGGATTGAAGACATTATTGACTTGGTTGAAAAGCAAGCTTCATGCGAGCTTTATGGCTTGCTTAAACGCCCGGATGAAAAATATGTCACTGAACGCGCCTATGATAATCCAAAATTTGTTGAAGACATGGTACGCGATGTGGCTGCACAACTAAACGCGGAAAAACGCATTGTGGCGTATACAGTAGAAAGTGAGAATTTCGAATCTATTCATAATCACTCAGCCTATGCGTTGATTGAAAACGATAAACGTAAAATGTAATTTTGTACTAGATTTAAAAAGCCACTAAATAAACATTAGTGGCTTTTTTATTATGTTTAGTTTATACAGCCATTATTTTTAATAGCATGGCTTTTCTGACTAAAATGTCTAATTAGTATTTTTTAGTTAATATCATGGCAATATCTTGGCGCTTCATATCTAGCCTATTCAAAGCGGTCATCCCCATTAACACCACTGAAGGCGCACCCCCTTCTACTACAGTAGCTTCAACCTGACTTAGGGTAATACTACCAATTTTAAGACTCGCAATCGTCACACGGTAAGCAGTAACCACGCCATTAGCTGTGCTTAGTTCCAGTGGCATACCACTTTTATAATCGATATTGGCAAATTTTGCATCGCCACTGTTAAGTGTTACTGAGGTCGCACCCGTATCTAATAAAAATTTAAGTGTCGCACCGTTAATTTGGCAGTCTGAAATAAAATGTCCTTCGGCATTCGCGTACAGCGTAACACTTGGGCTAGCACCTGCTGCACTGCCGCCGACAGTAGCCCCTTGCCCCATACCCAACTGCCTGGTTTTCCCTTCAATCACCAAAGTCGCCAGGCTACTGTTTGCTGCGAGCAACTTAACGCCTTCACTTGTTTGGCCTACGCTTAAAGTCTTAGGTTTTCCACCGTTAATAATCACGACGGCTTTATTATTAAATAACCCAACGATATTCACTTGCGTATCTGCCGCACATACACCAGACATCAACATACCAAATACCAAAAAGTTAACTCGGAGAAAATTAACTCTAAAAACTGATATTTTACTTGCCATAGTATCTAAATTCATCGAAACACCCCTTGCGTTGTGTGGTGACTTTGGCTTAATTTCAAACCCAACCCTATCACCAATAACCCTACTAGCGGAAAAATTGCCGCTAGCATAAAAGTTTTTTGACCACCGAAATATTGGAGGGCAAATCCACCAGCTACACCTCCAATGGTACCACCAATGCCATAAGCTACACTATTGTAAATAGCTTGGCCTTTAGCCTGATGACGTCCATTAAAGAACTTTGTAATGACTTCTACCGATGCGGCATGAAAGCTGCCAAATGTTGCGGCATGCAAACTTTGGGCTACAATCAACCACCAGATATTATCCACTGCAATGCCGATTAAACTAAACCGGATAACTGCTAGCGCCAAACTAATTAATAGGACTGTCTTTAAGCTAAAACGTGCCAATATTTTTGGCATAAGCATAAAAATACCTATTTCACAGATAACGCCAACCGCCCAAAGCAAACCTATCATGCCTTTGCTGTAGCCATGTTCGCTTAGATAAATCGAGTAAAAGTTATACAGCACGCCATGCGCAGTCACCATGAGTGAACAGCCGACCAACAATGCAATCACATTCGGCTGTTTGATCACTTGCCAGATGGAGAAGTGATCGTGCTCATGCGCTTCTATTTTTGGGTCTGGCAGTGTGTAAGAAAGTACAAATAAGGTCATTTGCACTAGCAGCAGAAACCACAGCAAACTATGGATGCCTGCAGCATCGATCATAAAACCCAGAATCACGGCTGCTACGATAAACCCCAGCGAGCCCCACATGCGGATTCGGCTGTAATGTCCGTTGGTAGTGGCTAAATGTGCCAATGTGAGTGACTCAGCAAGCGGTAAAGTTGAACTGGTAAAGATACTTAATGCCGCCATCACAAAGAATAGCCAGAAGAAGCCATGCGCCCAGAATACCGCACTAAACCCGCATAAACCCAAGAACGCGGTAAGCCTGATCCATTGTGCTCGCTTGCCTGTGTGATCCGCCAGCCAACCCCAAAAATTAGGCGCAAAGATGCGGCTAATTTGAAACAAGGACATTAAGATACCGATGTCAGCAGGGCTGAATTGTTCAGACTGTAGATACAAGCCCCAGTAAGGGACGAACGCGCCAACAAAAAAGTAATAAATGAAGTAAAAGCGCGAAAGTCGCCAATGTAGCGAATGATGCTGATCATGCATTAATCATTACTCAAAAAAAGCGATAGCAGTAGTTATAGCTTAGGAATACTTGTTACCACATCCGCATTCTGCGCACGATGACGCAATGCATGATCCATCAATACGAGTGCTAACATCGCTTCAGCAATTGGCGTAGCGCGCACACCTACACACGGGTCATGGCGACCTGTGGTTTGCATCGTTACGGCGTTACCGTCTTTATCAATCGAGCGGCGCTCTTGCGGAATACTAGAAGTTGGCTTTAACGCAACATTAACACGTATTTCTTGACCTGTAGAAATGCCGCCTAACATACCGCCAGCATGGTTGGTGACGAAACCTTGTGGGGTCATTTCATCACTATGTACGCTACCGCGTTGCGTCACACTTGCAAAACCAGCGCCTATTTCCACGCCTTTTACCGCATTGATACTCATCATGGCATGCGCGATATCTGCATCCAGCCTGTCGAATACCGGCTCGCCCCAACCGACAGGAACACCTTCTGCAACTACGGTAATACGTGCGCCCACAGAATCGCGTTCAGCGCGAATCTTATCAAGATATTCTTCTAACTTAGGCAGCACACTATTATTTGGTGAGAAAAATGGATTGTCATTTACACCATCCCAGCTCTCAAACGGAATCTCAATTTCGCCCAATTGGCTCATGTAGCCGCGTACCGTCACACCAAAGCGCTCGTTTAACCATTTTTTTGCGATCGCTCCAGCCGCAACGCGCACGGCGGTTTCACGCGCACTAGAGCGGCCACCGCCGCGGTAATCACGTACGCCGTATTTTTGACTATAGGTATAATCGGCATGACCTGGTCGGAAAGTATCCATGATCTTGCTGTAATCCTGGCTACGTTGATCAGTGTTGCGAATCAACAGTCCAATCGGGGCACCAGTCGTTTTACCTTCAAATACGCCAGACAAAATTTCCACTGCATCATCTTCTTTGCGTTGCGTCACGTGACGCGATGTACCAGGTTTACGACGGTCTAGATCAATTTGTAAATCTTCCGCACATAATGCCAATCCTGGCGGACAGCCATCTACCACGCCACCGATTGCTGCGCCATGTGATTCGCCAAATGAAGTTAACGTAAAAAGTGTGCCGAATGTATTACCAGACATGATGCTTTTCTCTTAGAAATTTACATGATTTTAACATATTGAGGAGTGTATCAATGCATCAAGCCTTTAATCCACTGACCATACACTTGCTTGGCAACTTTCTGTAGAAAAAAACAGTGCAACGGCAAATTTTGCTGCATCTCGTCCGCTTGTTGTACCGCAGGGCTTTCAGAAGCTTCTGCCAATTCTTCTGTGCCAATTTCACACCAGCTTTGCACCATCTCAGCCGAGACTTCAATATGGCTTTGAAACGCCAAATGCTTACCAATCGAGTAAGCTTGGTTTTGACAGTAAGGGCTAGCTAATAGATGCGTGGCGCCTTGTGGCAGGCTAAACGTTTCACCATGCCAGTGAAAGCTATTGAAGCTTTCAATCTCGCCAAACCAATGTTTAGCCGTTTCATGCTGGCTCACTGCCACCTCACCCCAGCCGATTTCTTTAATAGCGCTTTGTGTGACTGTTGCACCAAGCGCCTTGCTAATCAGTTGTCCACCTAAACAATGGCCTAACAACGGAATATCAGACGCATGTGCTTCTTGGATCAAGTTTAATATAGGTGCTATCCAAGGCAAATCATCATTTACGCTCATTGGGCCGCCCATTAATACAACACCGCTGTAGCCTAATATCGAGTGCGGTAAAGCCTCTGGTTCATCTGTGTTTATTATCTGCCAAGGAATATTCTGTTCCGTTAAAAAATCGCCTAAATAACCAGGACCTTCATGTGCAACATTGCGAAAAATAATGATGGGCTTCATACCTTACAATACCTTTTAAAATATCTTAAATTGTCCATTTTCAACGCCATCAATCGTGTAATTACCAATCGAATATCTGATTAAACGTAACGTAGGGAAGCCAGCTTTAGCGGTCATCCGCCTCACCTGTCGATTTTTACCTTCTGAAATTTTAATTTCCAACCAAGTCGCTGGTATCGCTTTACGCTCGCGTATTGGTGGGTCGCGTAACCACAATCGCTCTGGCTCTGGAATTATTCGAACTTGTGCTGGTTTTGCTACAAAATCACCCAAATCCATACTTTGTCGCAATGGTGCTAAATCAGAATCTGAAGCAGCGCCCTCCACTTGCACCCAATATGTTTTTAATTCTTTATATTTTGGGTCACTTAAACGGTGTTGCAACATGCCGTCATCGGTTAAAATGAGTAAACCTTCACTATCTGTGTCCAGCCGCCCTGCGGCATAAACATTTGGCACGTGGATAAAGTCTTTTAACGTAGGGTGCTTCTCATGTGCGCTGAACTGGCATACTACGTTAAAGGGTTTATTAAATAAAATTATCATGGATTTAAAATTAAAAGACTTAGAATTAAAACGCAACTTTAGGAAACATAACATGACTTCACAAAATAAGATTGATAGCAAAATCACAGTACCTGCTACGGGCGAGAAAATTACCGTTAATGCAGATAATACGTTAAACGTACCAAACAACCCCATTATCCCATTTATTGAGGGTGATGGCATAGGTGCAGACATTACACCACCCATGATTAAAGTAGTGGATGCCGCTGTGAATAAGGCTTACGGCGGAGCACGTAAAATTTCGTGGATGGAAGTGTACGCAGGCGAAAAAGCGACTAAAGTTTATGGCGAGAATGATTGGCTGCCTGCAGAAACGATGCATGCAGTGCGCGACTATGTGATTTCAATTAAAGGACCACTCACTACGCCAGTAGGTGGCGGCATACGATCACTTAACGTGTCACTACGCCAAGAGTTAGATTTATACGTGTGTTTGCGACCAGTGCAATATTTTACTGGCGTGCCTAGCCCAGTGAAACATCCCGAAAAAACCGACATGGTCATTTTCCGCGAAAATACGGAAGACATTTACGCAGGTATTGAATGGGCCGCTGGCACTGACGAAGTAGAAAAAGTGATTAGCTTTTTGAGTGATATGGGTATGCGTAAAAAGATTCGCTTTCCAGAATCGTCTGCCATTGGTATTAAACCAGTATCAAAAGAAGGTAGCCAACGCTTAGTACGCAAAGCAATTCAATACGCCATTGATAATAACCGCAGGTCCGTCACCATTGCCCATAAAGGCAATATCATGAAGTTCACTGAAGGTGGTTTTAGAGACTGGGGTTATGAAATCGCTAAACAAGAATTTGGCGCGGTTGAAATCGATAATGGTCCGTGGTGCAAATTACCCAACGGTATGATTATTAAAGACTGTATCGCCGATGCATTTTTGCAGGAAATCTTATTGCACCCACAAGATTACGATGTCGTTGCAACACTTAATCTAAATGGCGACTACATGAGCGATGCACTCGCTGCACAAGTAGGCGGCATTGGTATTGCACCTGGCGCAAACCTAAGTGACACAGTAGCAATGTTTGAAGCTACACACGGTACTGCCCCTAAAATTGCAGGTAAAAATATTGCTAATCCAAGCTCTATTATTCTCTCAGCTGAAATGATGTTGCGTCATCTCGGCTGGGTAGAAGCGGCAGATCTAGTGATCAGTGGCGTAGCAAAAGCCATTATTGCAAAACGTGTGACTAGCGATTTCTCAAATGAGATGGAAGGTGCAACCCAGGTTGGTACAGCTGAATTTGGCGATGAAATTATTGCCAATATGTAGTCATTAATCTTGATTATAGATATTAAAATCAAATACACAGCACTCAGCAGCTCGCCATCTCTGACGAGCTGCTGTTTTAAGACTTTGATACAATTGAATTAGCTATTGCAAATACTGTAAAAATAGCCAACCTACTAATAAAGCCTAAGCTTTTTGTATATTTGAAGCTTGCTTGCCTTTTGGACCATCGGTCACTTCAAAACTAACGCGCTGACCTTCTTTAAGACTTTTGTAACCCGCCTCAATAATCGCAGAGAAGTGCGCGAATAAATCGTCGCCGCCATCATCTGGAGTAATAAAGCCAAAGCCTTTAGAATC
>DASQFK010000090.1:0-3389 GCA_035633175.1 Methylotenera sp. | reverse complement strand
ATTTGCTTCCTTGCTTCGAAGCGGTCAAGTCCATGATATTTGACAGGAATTAAATTAATAGTTATTGGACCTGCGACACCTGCGTCAGCTTCAACTACTCCAGAGTCATGTGGCGCCTTGTGGCCCCAAGAAAAATCATCAAAGCTAGAACTCTTAATTTTTCCATCCAGTGCCAATACTGAAATTGGACGCAAATTATGGCGCTGACCAACCGCATAGTCATTAAAATCATGCGCGGGCGTCACTTTAACCACGCCTGTGCCGAATTCTTTATCTACATAATCATCGGCGATAATCGGAATTTCACGATTACATAAAGGTAACTTTACATTCTGACCAATCAAATGTGCATAACGCTCATCTTCAGGATGCACCATTACTGCCACATCACCCAGCATAGTTTCTGGACGCGTTGTAGCAACAGTCAAATATCCCTCACCACTAGCAAGCGGATAGTTGATGTGCCACATGAAGCCGTCTTCCTCTTCCTGCACCACTTCTAAATCAGACACCGCTGTGCCTAGTTTTACATCCCAGTTCACCAAGCGCTTACCGCGGTAAATCAAACCTTCGTTATACAAGCGGACAAAAGTCTCTGTAACAGTTTTGTTTAAACCTTCGTCCATCGTGAAGCGCTCTCGGCTCCAATCTGGTGACGTACCCAAACGACGCATTTGTTTAGTGATGGTCCCGCCTGAATATTCTTTCCATTCCCATACTTTTTCCAGAAATTTCTCACGACCCAAGTCATGGCGAGAAACGCCCTGTGCATCCAACTGACGTTCAACCACAATTTGCGTCGCGATTCCTGCATGGTCTGTACCTGGCTGCCATAAAGTATTATCACCGCGCATACGATGATAACGCGTCAATGCATCCATCAGGGTTTGGTTGAAACCATGCCCCATATGCAAAGTGCCCGTCACATTGGGCGGCGGTAATAGAATGCAGAAGTTATCTCTAATTTCAGGATTTAAGCCGGCCGCGTAATAGCCGTTACTCTCCCAAAATTGATACCAGTGACTTTCTATGGTTTTTGGGTCGAAGGATTTTGCCAGCTCTCGTGCTTGCTCTTGGGGTGGGGTGTTTACAGTATTCATATAGCCGTGATTTTACCACAGCGGGTTTCACGTATGAATAATCTGCTTCAGCAGATATATTCTACGGGGAAGACCCTTGCGGTCTTTATAACCCAATTTAATGATAACGTTCCGAACGGCGAAGCCTTACATAACCCAAGATACTGTTTAAGAGACTATTTAGTTTTAATCTACGCCAATTTAACATAAGCCATCAGTAATAAAACAAGCGCGCCTAAATGCACCCAACTCCAATATTCGTAGCGACCGCGCAGCGCTTGTGGTGAAAGTGCAGAAATCAGAAATAATTGACCTTTAGCAGGCTTCGCTAACGTGTACATCTCGGTATGCGCGCGCATTTGATGATGCATTTCAACTTCATGCCGCGCCTCGGCTCTTGCTCTTTCCCATTCATCCATGTCAATGTGACCATTTCTATCGTGATCAAAACGTAGCAGTAGTTTTGCCGGATTGGTTTTCCATGACGTTATCAATATGCCGGTATCTCGCTGTATTGCATCTGCAGTACTGTATTCATGACGAGTATCCAAATGACCAAGCACATATAAACGTTTGCCAGCAGGCAAATACTCTTCTACATAACGATGCTCATTTTTATGTTGCGTGCGTTTTTCGCTGTAAATAATCTCTGCACCTTTTGGGTTAACCGTGCAACTACCTGAGCTATCTTGCAGCAGAAACGATTGATCACTTTCCACATATTCTAAAAGTCTAGTATCAGTGATTTTATTTGAGTCCGCATCTTCGTGTCGGTCCGCAAATACCCAAGCACGGTACCAAACGCAAGGGATACCATGAAAAGGTGTTTTGAGGGGCTTCAATGTAGAAGCAGTGCCATGCAATTCAATATAACCCTGCGCTGCAGCCGCGATCGAGGAGATAGGCGCTTCGGTAATTCTAAGGAAACGCCAGTAATTGAAGGCTAATGCAAACAAACTGACCAGCATTGCAAAGCTTAAGATTAACTGCCAAGTTGACTGATCTGCCTGGCCAAAAGTCATGAAATAAGCGGCAAAAAATACCCAAACGTAAACGCTAGCCGCGATCAAGTCGACAATATGGCTAGAGAGCCTTTGAAACATCTGAGATAAATATGCAGCTAAAAATTAAGCATTAAAACGTGAACTTACGTCAACATCTTGTAATTCTGCAGAAGAAAATCGTAACATTTCGGCACGTTTAAAATTGAATAAACCAGCGACTATCATGTCAGGGAACTGCTGAATACGCACATTGTTGTTATTGACAGAGTCGTTGTAAAACTCACGGCGGTCAGCAATTTGATTCTCTAGACCAGTAATGCGGCTTTGCAGATTGATAAAAGTTTGATTCGCTTTTAAATCCGGATAGTTTTCTGCCACGGCAAACAGACCGCCCAGACTAGCCTGTAAGCCAGCCTCGGCTTTAGCCAAGCCAGTGATATCATGCATTTGACGTGCAGCATCTACTCCCATGCGTGCTTGAATAACGCTTTCTAAAGTTTGCGATTCATGTGCCATATACGCTTTGCAGGTATCAATCAGTTTTGGCAGCTCATCATTGCGCTGCTTAAGTAACACATCAATGTTTGCCCACGCTTTTTCAACGTTATTTTTAATACTCACAAGGCTGTTATACGTTATCACCACATACAACACGATTACTGCAACCACTATCCACAAGATCATCCGGTTTCCTCTTAAAGTTAAATTTATTATAGTTTATGACTTTTCTACGCTTACGGCTCTTTCTACGCTTAAAAACTCTGATATTTATGGTTTTCGATACTGGGTATCACCCATCACAATTGGTCCGACCTTATCCCAATATCTAGAAAAACGTTTTAAGCGTTTTTCGCTAATTTCAATATCCACAAACTTAGCCACCGGCTCCCATCGCGGTAAAAATGGTGCTAATAACTCTTTAAGCTTTAGGTTTGGTGTGTCCTGTGTCAGCACCTGTCCTACCCCTTTGCTCATTAACACTTCATAAGTATCACCCACCCATACCTGCACTTCTTCCATTTCATTTAAGCAATCTGCCACAAACTGCAACCGGTTAAGCGACCAGTCGCCATGAACCTTTGGATCGAATACAAAAAATTTAGGGAAAGGCTGTTTGAGCAAGGCATGCGCTGCAGAGAGCATTTCGTCATGCACAAATACCGCTTTGGTTGGAAAGCCGGAAGCTGTATTTTTGGTTAGTGGTGTCAGCGTATATTGCTTTGCAACTGGTACCAAAGTTTGGTTAAACAATCGCTCATTAAGCACTTCATAACTTGCATCAAATGGGCATTTAGCTGTGCAATTG
>DASQFK010000089.1:0-6060 GCA_035633175.1 Methylotenera sp. | reverse complement strand
GCCACATGCTCGCCGACGTGGATGAGCCCACCGCGCCGTATGGACTCACCGATGTTCTTGGCAACGGTTCGAGCATCGAAGAAGCGCGTTCCCTCCTCGATCCCACACTTGCCCGGCGACTGCGTGAGATGGCGCAAAGGGTTGGAGTCAGCACTGCCAGTTTGTTCCACCTAGCCTGGGCACAGGTGTTGGCGCGGATATCCGGCCGTGACGATGTAGTGTTTGGCACGGTGCTTTTTGGACGTATGCAAGGCGGTGAAGGTGCCGACCGGGTTCTGGGGCCATGCATCAACACCGTGCCAGTGCGTATCGGCATTGGCGAGAAAGGCGTGCTAAGTAGCCTTCGGCACACTCACATGCTGCTTGCACAACTGCTACGCCACGAACATGCCCCACTTGCGCTAGCACAGAGATGTAGTGCGGTGGCAGAACGTACACCTCTGTTTAGTGCGCTATTAAACTACCGCTATAGCGACGCCATGGAACAAGCCTCGGTGGAGGCGGATCATGCCAAGACGGGTATCGAGTTACTGGGTTGGGAGGAGCGCACAAACTATCCTCTCTTTATGTCAGTGGATGATCAGGGCGAAGGTTTCTCACTAGATGCACAGGCCCAATCACCGATCGATCCTCAGCGCATCTGCGTCTACATGCAAACTGCACTGGAGCAACTTGTGAGTGCACTGGAGACTACACCATCCATCCCGCTGCGCAGCCTGAACGTATTACCTGATGCCGAACGCCGCCAGTTGCTGGTGGAGTGGAACGATACGCAGGAAGATTACTCAACGAACCTGCTGATGTACCAGTCGTTCGAAGCGCAGGCGGCGCGTACACCCGATCGCACGGCAGTGAAGGCTGGCGCAAGTTCGCTTTCATATGGAGAGCTCGATGCACACGCGAACCAACTAGCAGAGGAGCTGCGTGCGCGGGGCGTGGCGCGCGGTCAACGGGTCGGCCTGTGTGTTGATCGCGGTGTGGAGATGCTCGCTGCTGTGCTGGGCATTCTCAAGACCGGCGCCGCCTACGTGCCGCTTGACCCTATGTTACCGCAGGAGCGTCTGCGCTTTATGGCGGAGGATGCCCAGCTCGCGCTGTTGGTATCGACTTCGGCACTGACGGCGGTCTTCGGTCTGCCACGGGAGCGCCAACTGTTACTAGACATCGATGCAGCTGTCCTTGCATCGCAGCCGAATCAAGGACTAACACCGAATGCTGCATTGGATGCCCAGCCTGAAGATCCAGCCTATGTTATATATACCTCAGGCTCTACCGGTCAGCCCAAGGGAGTGGTGGTGCCACACCGTGCAGTGGTGAATTTCCTCACCAGCATGGTGCACGAGCCAGGTCTGACTGCCGATGACGTGCTAGTGGCGGTGACCACGCTGTCGTTCGACATTGCTGTGCTGGAGCTGCAGCTTCCGCTCATGGTAGGGGCAACGATCGTGATAGCCAGCCGTGATGAGGCCGTAGATGGCCATGCGCTCCGAGGGCTACTTGAGGAACACCGTGCCACAGTCATGCAGGCCACCCCAGTTACCTGGCGGATGCTCTTGGAAGCAGGCTGGAAGCAGGGCAAGGGCATTAAGGCTCTGGTTGGTGGCGAAGCCTTACCCAGAGACCTCGCCGATCAACTCATTGCACTCGGTGTCGAGCTGTGGAACATGTATGGGCCCACCGAGACCACTGTGTGGTCGACCTGTGCTCGCATTACCGACACTACCAATGGGATCACTATAGGCAGGCCAATTGCCAATACCGCTATCTATATCCTCGATAAGCATATGAATCTCTGCCCAGTCGGCGTAGCCGGTGAGCTATGCATCGGGGGTGACGGGGTCACGCTGGGGTACTGGAACCGACCCGAGCTGACTGCTGATCGATTCGTTGAGTATCCGTTCAGCACTACCTCGAGGGCCAAGCTCTATCGCACCGGAGACCTCGCCCGCTGGCGCAATGACGGTACGCTCGAGCACCTCGGACGCCTAGACTTCCAAGTCAAGCTGCGTGGCTACCGCATTGAGCTGGGTGAAATCGAAGCCGGTATCGCCAAGCATCCGGCGATTCGCGATGCCGTAGTCGTCGTGCGCGCGTATGTTACGGGAGATTCACGCCTGGTGGCCTACCTCGTTAGCGAGAATCCACCTGCTGATCTGTTCGAGCAGTTGCGTGTGCTCATTCGTATCACTATGCCCGATTACATGGTCCCAGCTCATTTTGTCATGCTCGAGAGATTGCCGCTCACCCCCAACGCCAAGATCGATCGCAAAGCATTGCCGGCACCCGAAGGGGTGGACCGGCACTTCAGCGATGAGTTTTCTGAACCCCGAAACGATCTGGAGGGTGGTCTGCTTGCTGCTTGGGAAAAAGTACTTGGAATCCAAGGCATAGGGATTAATGACAATTTTTTCGAACTGGGCGGAAATTCGTTGAGCGTGATCAAGCTGGTCTATGAAATGGAACAGCAGATCGGGATCAAAATAAGTTTGATCGAGGTTTTCGAGTCTCCGACAATCGCATTACTAAGCGCAAGTGTGTATTCACATGGAAAGCCAAAGCTTTCTACTGTTGTTCCGCTTCAAAGCGAGGGTGACGGAATACCGGTTTTTTGCTTGATTGGTATTGAGGTCTACAGAGAGTTTGCCCGAAGCCTGGGGCCTACACAACCGGTATATGGCGTTTATGTCGCAGAGGAAGAGGCAATTGTCAACCATGCCAGCGCAGGTGAGAAGCTTGATTTATCAATAGACCGACTGGCCGAGGCCTACTACAACGCAATCCTTAAATACCGCCCGGCAGGGCCCTACCGACTCGCCGGACTTTCCTTTGGAGGTGTGTTAGCGGTCGAAGTCGCGTCGCGATTACGAAAAAGCGGAGCTGTGGTTGATCTTGTGTTCATTCTCGATACGATACTTCCTTGGAGTACCCGAAAGCATTGGGGCAGGTTTATCTTTGCGCAGTTGGCAGCCATAGCGAGTGGTGATGCCCTCAATCGAATCAGTCTGTTATTCGGGAAGCTTTGGCATAAGTACCGCGGCTATTATTCCAAGTCCAAGAGCGGGAATCAGATGAATGATATGTACGAGGTGCACGAACCACTACAGATTGCCTTTGTCAGTGCTATGAAAAAGTGGGGCAGTGGCCAGCTTCTTGCTGATTTCAAAGTGGTACTGTTCCAGGCATTAGATCGATCCGAATGGGGAAGCCACATAACCATCGACGACGATTATGGGTGGCGACGATTACTTCACGGTTCGTTTTACATAGAACGCGTCGATGGAAACCATCTCGGCCTGATCCAGCCACCTCATGTCCAGGAGTTGGGGAAAAAGGCAATTATGTATATGACTAATCGGAATAAAGAGTCTTCGTCCTCAGATGGTAGTATTTAGGTTCTTTCAAATGCTTTTTTGGGATCGCAAATGGGAGTTGTGTGGCCCCGCTTCTGTGCGACCCAAGCCCTCCCATTGGTTTTTTGTTATTACGTTTAATGTGAATATTTTGTAATATGATTGTCCCACCAGTGCCCCATGGCTTGGAAATGAAAAAAGCCCACATCTCTGTGAGCTTTCTAAATACTGGTGGCCGGGGACAGAATCGAACTGCCGACACGCGGATTTTCAAAAACTTGGGTGAAAGAGACAGAAGCATCGCCGACTATTTGTTTTCTGACACCTTTATTTAATTGGTCTTTACTGCCAATCAGCTTTCCAAAATCTCCCTGAACTTTACCAACAAAGTTTTTTATAGCGCCAATTACTTGACCCTCGCTCATTATGTGCACTCCTGCATGAAATTACATTTCATCATGCTTAAAAATTACTATAAACTTTATGTTATTGCTTCTCTGTACGTTAGCAAACTTAACTATAATAAAGTTAACTGAGTCCACATCTAAATGTCATAAGAATTATCTTAATCTCTGGTTGATTTAACTATGTGGGCAAGCGTACAGAAATTTATGGTTTTGTAATTCATTATTAATGTCATATATTTAAGGAGACCAATAATGATTAAACGTAATAACAAAATCTTTGAAATAGCGGCAAAGAAAGGGGCTGAAATGTCTAGAGAAAAGCATTTTGCATCAGCCAGTAAAATGATGCGGAAAATAGGACTGCCGTATATTGTTATTGAGAGAGTTTTATACGAGCCGCATAACATCAGAAGCACTGATTAAGCCGATTAAGTTGAACTTTATTATTGGAGGCATCATGCAAAAACGTATAAATAACATATTTGATCACGTAGTCAATAAAGGATTAATTATGAATAAATTTAGAGGTGGTTTGCAAGCTAAGCAGATGATGGAGAAAGCTGGCTTGCCAAGCGCTGTAATACACAGGGTTCTGACTAAACCTCAAATAACCAGAAGTTCTGATTGGAGTTAATAATAAAATGAGGAGTGAAAGCTGACTTAAAATTAAGTTAAATCATTAGGCTGCATGACATTCTTGACAAGTCTTAGCGAAACCCAGCGATTGATGGCGAGTTTATATCATTAAAATTCAATAGGTTATATCAACTGTTAATCCGTGTGTCCCTAGTTCGAGCCCAGATCGAGGAGCCATATACTTAAAACCCTGCAGAAATGTGGGGGTTTTTATGTCTGGTGTTTTACTCTAAATTACCTATATACTTTTTCTGCATGAAACATTAAATTTGCTAATCACATTGTTTCAATGTAATTTCTAATTGAGTACATTTGTTTTTCTGGCCTTGCCTGATACTATCCTGCAGAATTTTCCAGCTTATTATTTCTTTAGTTTTATTCTTTTCAGGCGTTGAATCAACCCTATTAGGTATCTGTTTAACATCTTTTTTAGCAAGGTTCGTTTTAACGATATCTTGTTCTAATTTTTTAGGGATTTTTTCTTGCATTAATGCATCATTTTTGTCATTAAAACTCTCTTCTTTCAAAGTTATATTAGGGTTTGTAACTAACGTATTTAGATTTTCCGCCTTAAGCTTTTTTTCTAACGCTGAATTTTCTACAGTTTTATGAGGCGTTAAAACTTGTTTAGGTGACTCTGGTGCATTAGCTAATTTAACTACCGCAAATAGCGTGATTAGAAAAAACGAACACACCACTGCATATTTCCAATTAATTGCTGAACTTCCAGATGATTTCAGGCTTTCCGTCAAAATTATCGGCTGATCTGAAGTTAATGGCTGATTTACAATATGAGTTATATTTTGATTTAGATTGACTAGATAAGCTTGATATTCAAGCACGTGGTTTTCTTGTTTAACACCGGAGCCATTGAACATTGTTGAAATTTGTTGCGTTGATGGCGAGCTGTTTTCGTAATATTCGCGTGAGACTAAAATTTCGTTGGGTTTTGCATGGCTCATAATTCGTTTTGCTGTATTAATGCCATCGCCAATAATATTGGGTTTTACATTAATATCGTTTAATGAACATACAGATTCAAGATGAATACCAATACATACAGACATAGGTGTTATACCGGGTTTATTCGCTCTTAAAACGCCTTTACGAATATCCATCGCCATGAACATGGCATCTTCTGGCGAACCCATGTACACAATTGCTGCGCCATCGCCAGTATTCAGCATAATACGATCAGTCTTGCCAATGTATTTAAATGCAATACTGATTAAATCATTCATATGATTTCTAGAGACTATTTGTTCAGAATCTGGTTTTTTTGAATGATCAATCACATCTAAAAAAACATTGCAGCAAATAGAAATTATATTCACTTGGTTTGTCATAGATTAGTTTGATTCCAAGTTAACATGCCAGTTACAAACCTTTGTAAAATAACAAGACTGCTTAATTTCTGACGTCCTGTTTCATAGTTAAAGCAGCATATAATGATGCTTTATAGAAAAACATATATGAAACTGCCAGCCATTAATTCAAAGATTCGTGACTCACAACCTGAGTCATCGCCTCATAAACAACACAATAATCCTTTACATGGTCTGACGCTAGAGGCAATAGTCATTGCGTTGGAAACACATTATGGTTGGGATGGATTAGCTGAGCGGATACCCGTGCGCTGTTTTAGCAATGACCCGAGCATATCGTCA
>DASQFK010000088.1:0-16917 GCA_035633175.1 Methylotenera sp. | reverse complement strand
CGGCGTTCGGCATCAGGCAGCACGTTCAGGCTGCGCAGCGTGCTTGTCGGTGAGGTTTCCAGAGCAACAACGATCTGCTCCAATGCGGTGTGCATGTAGGTGCAGATGCGCTGCGGGTCAATCGGTGATTGGGCCTGTGCTTCCAACATGAAACCTTCACCCAGATCATCCACCGATAATTCGAGTGGATAATTAGTACGCTCTTTAAATTTCAGCAATTCAAGCCCCATCCTGCTGATGGCTACTGCCATGGCATGATTTGAATTCTCTGGAATTTCCCCTTGGATTTTTAGATGGCGGAAATTGATTAGCGCACTGAATAGCGAAGCGTTAGCCGCCACGCCACTGCAGCCTTGGGCCACAGCAAGAGAGGCATGCTCATGGCCCAGCAGTAGTGCCATACGGGTATGAGTTTGTTGGATGATGTCTTGAACGCTGGTGTCACCCAGTTGTAGGCGCAACGGTAAAGTGTTGATGAAGGGGCCCATCACCTGCTCGGCTCCATGTCCGGCATGCATACGACCAAACAATACAGTGCCAAAAACTACGTCATCGCGGCCGGAACATTGCGACACTACCAGAGCCCAAGCAAGATGGAAGAGGCTGGCGGCACTCACTCGGTATTTGAGTGCTGTTTCCCGCAAGCGGCTTGCCAAAAGAGGCTCCACCAAATAACGGGCTTCTTCGATTCTCGGGCCGTTACCCAGAACGTTGGTCAAACCAAATGGGGCGGTGGGTTCATCCACATCGGCGAGCATGGAGCGGAAAAAGTCCTTGTGTGTTTCCACAGGAATACCGAGACGCGCTTGGGCAACGAAGTTGCGGAAGGGAAGTGCAGGGGGCAACTGATCTGCTCGGCCTTGCAAACATTCATAAATTTCTTCACTCATTAACTCGTCGGTGGTGTGGTCCTCCATCAGGTGATGATGAATTCGTAACATCACCCATCGTGCATTGGCTGCATCGTGGGCGATGAAGATCCTGATGATCGGTGCCTGACGGACATCAAGCCGGTAATGACGCGGGTCAAAGCGCTCCTGTAGCTGCTTGGCGATATCGCCGTCGGCCGGATCCAGCTCGGTCTCCTCCACGATGAGCGCTGCCTGGCGACATACCACCTGAACAGGACCGGATAGACTCTCCCACAAAAAGATAGTGCGCAAAATGTCGTGGCGATCGATTACCAACTGCAGGGCCACGAGATAGCGATCGAGCGGTTCACGGCTTTCAGCGCCAAACACGGTCGTCACAATGTAAGGATCTCCTTCGCTGGCCATTCGATGATGGAACAGCATCCCTTCCTGCAGCGGTGCAAGAGGATAGATGTCCTGGATGTTGGCAGCACCGCCAGGCACGGCATTTGCCACGTACGCAATCTCCTCGGAGCTTAATTGCACCAGCGGTAGCATGTCGGGGCTGATGGCCTTACAATCTGGTGGAATCAGATTGGGCGGCACTTCAATTTCGAGACTATCACTAGCTACCACCGCAGCCACCTCCGCAATCGTAGGCGCGAGAAATAGGCTACTGACGTCGGCGTGAAGTCCCGCCTGACGCATTTGCTGGATAACGCTGATTACCAATAGCGAATTACCACCTAATTCAAAGAAATTGTCGTGGATACCCACGCGTTTGAACCCGAGAATCTTGGCCCAAATGGCGGCCAGGGTCTCCTCGATAGGCGTACGAGGCGCGACATAGGTGGCCTCCTGAGTAACGCGGTCGGGTGCCGGCAATGCCTTTCGGTCAACCTTTCCATTTTCCGTAAGCGGTAGCGCATCAAGACTGACAAAGTAGGCAGGGATCATATATTCCGGCAGGGTGACGCGAAGGAGTTCGCGCAACTGGTCCACTAGATCAATCGGCTCGTTCTCGGTAACGACGTAGGCTACCAGTCGCTTATCTCCCGGCACGTCCTCACGCGCAATCACAACAACCTCGCGGATAACAGGGTGCGCCGCTATGCCCGCTTCAATCTCACCCAGCTCGATGCGAAAGCCGCGGATCTTTACCTGATGGTCAATACGTCCAAGATACTCGATGTCACCGCTCTCAAGACGGCGCGCCAGATCACCCGTACGGTAAAGTCGTGCCTCACTCTCAGGAACGAAGGGATCGGCAATGAAGCGCTGCGCAGTCAACTCGGCACGGTTGAGATAACCACGCGCTACACCAGCGCCTCCGACGTACATCTCGCCAGGCACTCCAACCGGCACAGGCTCTCCGTCAGGGTCGAGGATGTGGAGCTGCAGGTCGGGGATCGGCACACCGATGACGCTGCCCTGGCCGGAGCGCAGGTCGGCTAAGCGGATCGGTCTGTAGGTAACGTGCACAGTGGTCTCGGTAATGCCATACATGTTTACGAGTAGTGGCCGTTCATCACCATAGCGTTCGAACCAGGGCCGCAGGCTCTGTAATTCGAGCGCCTCGCCACCGAAGATCACATAGCGCAGGACAAGGTCGGCTTTAGGCTGCGCCAGCTCTGCCTGGATCAATTGCCGGAACGCTGAGGGGGTTTGGTTGAGCACCGTTACTCCTTCACGTGCCAGCAATTCTCTAAAGTCTTCCGGAGAGCGACTAATCAAGTACGGCACTACGATGAGGCGTCCCCCATAGAGCAGCGCTCCCCATAACTCCCAAACCGAAAAATCAAAGGCATAGGAATGAAACAACGTCCACACATCATGCTCGTCGAAATGATACCAGCCTTCGGTAGCATCGAAGAGCCGCGTCACGTTATGGTGAGTAATCAATGCGCCTTTGGGCTTGCCGGTTGAACCAGAGGTGTACATTGCATAGGCAAGATCATCGATTGTCGCTACCGGAACCGGATTATGGTCAGGTTCCGAGAACAATTCGTCGAATAGCACTTGCGTCCCTAGGGTGCCTTCAAGGTTCTCTATCAAGCTTTCTTGCGTGACTACCACTTGCACACCAGAGTCCTCGAGCATGAAAGCAATGCGATCCTTGGGATAAACTGGATCCAGCGGCAGATAGGCGCCACCAGCCTTGAGAATGCCGATGATTCCAACCACCATTTCAATACCACGTTCTGTGTGAAGGCCAACCAGTTGTCCCGGTGTAACGCCGAGTTCGCGCAGACGATGTGCGAGCCAATTGGCGCGGCAGTTGAGCTCTGCATAGCTCAGCGACTTATCCTCCCAGACCAGCGCAATAGTGTCTGGAGCGCGTTTAACCTGCTGCTCGAAACGCTCATGCAAACACGTTCCTAACTTCTTGGGATGCTTCATTTGTACTCCCTTAGTGGGTCAGTATTTTCTTATAGAATTGAGCACTTCAGTCAGCATGTGATGCCTCATCTTATTTATCATAAATTAATATTTTATTTGCGATCTACGGCGGCGACCGCAGCAACAAAACCGGGGGCCGAAAAAAAGCTACTCATGTACCAGCCACAGTCATCTCTTGGTGTGCCTTGGATAAGTAGAATCTTAGCCGGTTCTCTAGGCGCGAGCGAGACATCGAAGCTATCGAGAGGATGGTAGAGACCACTACCGATCGCCTTGATGAATGCTTCTTTACGCGTCCAGCAATTGAAAAAACCCAACGGTTTGTCACACGGATCTAGGGCGAGGTAGGCCTCTTTTTCGTGATCGGAAAAGAACTGTGCTGCAATATCGTCGGCTTCAGGAACCATGCGAACCGCTTCGACGTCGACTCCGATCTCGCGATCACAGGAGAAGGCGTAAACAGCAACATCCTCGGAGTGTGATACGTTGAAGTGCAGATCGGAACCCTCGAATCGTCGGGAAAGCGCAGGTTTGCCAAACGGTCCATACACAAATTCGACCGCCTCAGGCCGCACGTCAAGACGTGCCGAAAGCTCCTGTCTCAACCGCGCACGACCAACGATGAATCGAAACCGGTCACGCTCAAATATAAAGCGGTTCGCCCTATCACTCTCCGCATCATCAAGCAGTTCAATGAGTGAGGGAATGATTTCCAGCCCTACATTATCCAGCCGCGCCACTAGGATCTCGATCGATTGGTTCGAGAAGTACATCCGCAATTCCGACGCGAGCTCGCATCTATTCCTTGTGGGCATGATGACATTTGCGTGTACAAGCTGCATTTCTAATCCACTTTAAATTATCCTGTTAATGTTGGAAAACAATTAGCAACCACGCCAACCATTTATGGGCTAATAATTAGATTCACAGTAACAGCCTGCTATGAGGTTATCAATAGCCTAATGTAGCTATTCATGAATAAATAATAAGCAATCCGTTTTCATTACGAGCAAAGCTACTGGATCACAATTAAAGGTTGTGAAAAGACTATTTGAAATTATTAAAAAATGAGATCAAGATTGAAGCCAATGAAGCACATATCTCAGGCAGTTATGATGCACTTGCAACATGCAAGATAGAAATAGAAAAAGCCCTACATTTCTGCAGGGCTTTAAGTATTTGGCTCCTCGACCTGGGCTCGAACCAGGGACACACGGATTAACAGTCCGTTGCTCTACCGACTGAGCTATCGAGGAATCGGTGAAGCCGCAATAATACTGGCTAAGCGGCATTTGGTCAATCACTACGCGACATTATTTAGGATTAATTTGATGAAAAAATATAAAAAAATATTAATTGGTATTGCCGTTGTTATTAGCTTATTGATTATTTTACCTTTTTTAATTCCTACCCAGACTTATCTAAATAAGGCTGAACGCATTGCGAGTGAGAAATTAGGTGTGCCTGTGACTATTGCTTCTGGATATTGGTTAATACTGCCTAGTCCGCGTGTGGTGGCAAATGATATTGCTATAGGTAAAGATCAAGAGATTAAAGTGGCAGAGGTGTTAGTGATTCTTACTTTAAGTTCTTTGTTTTCTGCAACTAAAGTAGTTGATCTGGAAGTGAGTAAGCCGTTTCTTAAGCAGGCTGCTATAGAATTGATCTCTGTTTTATCGAGTAAAAAGTCAGAACCCAGCGAAGCTGCTGCTGTCAATATTCGTCATGTAAAGATTCATGAACTGCAATTTGATTGGCCTGATACCAAGCTGCCTATTATTAATGTAGAAGCTAACCTGACTAATGTTAACGGGTTGGAATCGGCAAAACTAGAAACTAAAGATGGTGCAGTTAAAGCAGATATCACACCCAATGGCGAAGAGCATCTGATAGTGGTTAATGTAGAAAAATGGACATTACCTGTGGGATTACCTGTCTTCATTGATCAGGCGAAGCTTGAAATGCATCTAAAAGGCAGTCAGTTAGAAATTCCTAATTTTGATGTTGCGCTGTATAACGGAAAAGTAACGGGTAACGCGTTGATATCCTGGGAAAAGAATTGGCGTACCAATGGCAAATTTAAGATGGCTAATTTATCAGTTAAAGAGCCTAGTAGTTTGGTGAGTAAAGCAGTTTATTTGAGTGGCAATCTATTTGGAAACGGTCATTTTTCCAGTGCCGCTAAAGATGCGGTCAAACTGGGAGATAACGTGCGCGCAGATATTAAGTTTAAAGTGAATAACGGCGTGTTACATGGATTGGATTTAGTGAAGGCGGCAAGCTTGATTATCAAGCAAGCACAAAGCGGTGGCGCAACTGAGTTTGATGAGTTATCTGGTCTACTCAATGTAACAGGTAAGCAATATCATTTTCGTGATCTTAAAATCAGCTCGGGTTTATTAGCAGGGACTGGGCAAGTGAAAGTTAAACCAAATAAAGAGTTAGATGGCGTGGTAGAGGTAGAAATGAAGCGCAGCTTGGGTATGACTGCAATTCCATTGGTAGTATCTGGCACAGTGAGTCACCCTGTAGTATTACCTTCAAAAGCGGCGTTGGCTGGCGCAATTGCCGGCACTGTCATTTTAGGCCCAGGCGTAGGTACAGGTTTAGGTATTAAGGCGGCTGGGGCAATAGATAAAATTAAAGGCTTATTCGACGGTAAATAACCGTTAAATAAGCCTTTGCGGGTTGTAAACTTTTTAAGCAAGCATTTTATTTAAGTGCGCGTTCAATGCGGTCTAGCGCGTTCCTGAGATTATCCATAGAGGTCGCAAATGAAATGCGGAAGTAACCTTCTGCACCGAATGCAGAACCCGGCACTACAGCGACATCAAATTCCTCCAATAGATATTCAGCCAATGCCATATCAGTTGCAGCCTTGATTTTGCCTGCTTGGTATAAGTTAGCAATTGCAGTACGTGCATCGGGGAATGCATAAAAGGCACCTCCCGCCATTAAACAGCTTAATCCAGGCATTGTGTTAAAACGGTCTACCACGTATTTATGGCGCTCTTTAAACGCTGTCACCATTGGAATAATGCAATCTTGTGAGCCTTCTAGCGCTGCTTGTGCGGCAACTTGGGAAATAGACGTTGGGTTGCTGGTTGATTGCGATTGCAAAATTTCCATGGCTTTAATAATGTAAGCAGGGCCTGCGGCATAACCGATGCGCCAGCCAGTCATTGAGTAAGCTTTAGAAACGCCATTAAGCACAATGCAGCGGTCTTTTAGCCCTGGTGCTGCGTTAAGAATGTTGTAGAACTTATCGCCTGTCAGATTCACGTGTTCGTACATATCATCTGTAGCCACCAATACATGTGGATGTTTGAGCAATACTTCTCCCAAGGCTTTTAGTTCATCCAATGTATATACCGTGCCAGTAGGGTTAGACGGTGAGTTAATCATGAACAGTTTAGTTTTTGGCGTAATCGCTGCTTCTAGCTGTTCTGGTAACAGTTTAAAGCCTTGCTCGATACCGCATTGAATAATCACTGGCGTTGCTTCAGCCACCAAAGCAATATCTGCATATGACACCCAATAAGGCGCCGGTACGATAACCTCATCGCCTTTATTCAATACCGCTAAGCACAGATTGAAAATGGTCTGCTTTCCGCCAACACCTACGATCACTTCATTCAGCGCGTAATCAAAGCCATTTTGTGTTTTGAATTTATTAACGACGGCTTTTTTAAGGCCTGGAGTGCCTGCAACAGGCGTGTATTTAGTAAAGCCGTTATCAATCGCCAGTTTTGCTGCATCTTTAATATGTTGTGGCGTGTCAAAATCAGGCTCACCCGCGGCCAAGCCAATAATATCTCGGCCTTCAGCTTTATATTTTCCAGCTTTTGCCGTAATGGCTAGGGTGGGAGATTCTTTGATCGCTTGAACGCGGATGGATAATATTGATGATGGGTTAAATGACTGCGGCTGTGACAAAATATGCTTCCTTAAAACAATTTTTATGCAAATGATTGAATGTTCGTTATTTTACGCATAAAAACTGTAGTTAGGAATTTTTCAACCACATGAATGTGTGGCTTAGTTCAATAAAAAGGCCTCGTTAATCTATTAAGTCGAGCCTTATATAAGTTTTGTATTAATAATCTAGCATTACTTTAATAAACACACAAAGTTCTAATCTCACACATTAACCTGCAGATGCGGGCACTATTAGTTACCGGTGATTGTCAATTTTACTGTTAAAATTAATTGTTAAAATTGAAATGAAGAATAACGTGTTCGTCACTTTCCCCAATAGTAAATATCAGTTATTTCAGCCTTTCCCGCCCGCGGGTGATCAGCCACAAGCCATTGACAAGCTTACACAAGGTATTAACGAGGGCATGAAGTTTCAAACGTTGCTTGGCGTTACCGGCTCGGGCAAAACATTTACCATGGCGAATGTGATCGCACGTACCGGCCGTCCGGCAATAGTAATGGCACCGAATAAGACCTTGGCTGCGCAGTTATATAGTGAGTTTAGAGAGTTTTTCCCTAACAATTCTGTTGAATATTTCGTTTCATATTACGATTATTACCAACCGGAAGCTTATGTACCTTCACGTGATCTGTTCATTGAAAAAGACTCCAGCATCAACGAACACATAGAGCAGATGCGGCTATCAGCCACCAAAGCTTTATTAGAGCGCGAAGACAGCATCATCGTCGCCACCGTTTCTGCGATTTACGGTATTGGCGATCCAAGTGATTATCACGGCATGGTGTTACATGTGCAGTTAGGCGAAAAGATCGCGCAGCGCGACATGATTGCGCGCTTGGTGGGCATGCAGTATGACCGCAATGAGTTTGATTTTTCCCGCGGTACGTTCCGGGTGCGGGGCGATGTGATTGACGTATTTCCCGCAGAAAATAACGAGACTGCAGTACGTATCTCGATGTTTGATGATGAGATTGAATCTATCACTTTATTTGACCCGCTGACCGGTCAGATATTCAACAAGATTCCGCGTTACACCGTATATCCATCCAGCCATTATGTAACACCGCGTGAGACGACGATTCGCGCTATGGAAAAAATCAAACACGAACTTAAAGACCGCGTAGATTTTTATATTAAAACTGGCAAGCTGGTAGAAGCCGCACGTATTGAGCAGCGGACCCGTTTTGATCTTGAAATGCTCAACGAGATTGGTTTTTGTAAAGGCATTGAAAATTACTCGCGTCATCTATCGGGGCGCAACCCGGGAGATCCGCCACCAACATTGATTGACTACCTGCCGGATAACGCTTTGATGATTATTGATGAAAGCCACGTTACCGTGCCGCAGGTAGGCGCGATGTTTAAAGGTGACCGTTCACGTAAGGAAAACTTGGTGGATTACGGCTGGCGCTTGCCGTCTGCGCTAGATAATCGTCCGCTTAAGTTCGAAGAGTTTGAGCACATTATGCGGCAATGTGTATTTATATCTGCAACGCCCTCAGAATACGAAGCTGCGCATCAGCAACAAATAGTCGAAATGATTGCGCGACCCACTGGTTTGGTCGACCCTGAAATCACGGTAAAGCCAGCGGATACGCAAGTGGATGATTTGCTTGGCGAAATCAAACTGCGTGTGGCGGCAGGCGAGCGTGTGCTGGCAACAACCCTTACAAAGCGTATGTCGGAAGACCTGACAGATTATTTGAGTGAGCATGGTGTAAAAGTACGTTATTTGCACAGTGATATCGATACCGTAGAACGCGTGGAGATTATTCGCGATTTGCGTTTAGGTGAATTTGACGTGCTGGTAGGCATTAACTTGCTACGTGAAGGCTTGGATATTCCGGAAGTATCACTCGTTGCGGTGTTGGATGCCGATAAGGAAGGTTTTTTGCGTTCTGAGCGGTCACTCATTCAAACATCAGGTCGCGCCGCCCGTAATTTGAACGGCAAAGTGATTTTTTACGCGAACAAAATTACCCGTAGCATGAAAGCTGCGATGGATGAAACCGAGCGCAGGCGCGGCGTGCAGTTAGCATTTAACGCTGCTAATGGCATCGTACCTAAAGGCATTACTAAGCGCATTAAAGATATTATCGATGGTGTTTACGATAAAGATGAAGCTTTGCGTGAACGTAAAGTACTGCAAGACCAAGCTAACTATGAGTCTTTAAGTGAAAAGCAAATCGCCAAAGAAATGAAGCGTTTAGAAAAAGCCATGCACGACAGTGCGAAGAATTTAGAGTTTGAAAAAGCAGCAGACTATAGAGACCAGCTGAAAAAACTGAAGACTAAATTCTTTGGAGCAGAATTGCCTGATTTGGTTTGATTTGCATGCACTTATTGAATTCTGAAATATATTGATATTAATTAATATTGTATGATTATAGGTTGCTTATCAGTGTGATTCTGTCTATAATCGCGCGCTTACTTGATACTGTTATTAAGTAAGTATAGATTTAATTAAAATCATAACCTTGTCACACTGCAACGAATTTTGTATTTGATATTTTACCAAATACATTTTTATGCCTAATAAAAAACTATTAAGCATTTTGTGGGTGGCTTAAATCCAAAAGGAGTACTAATGAGACATTATGAACTAGTGTTTATCGTCCATCCGGACCAAAGCGAGCAAGTACCAGCGATGATTGAGCGTTACCGTGCGCTTATCACTTCTGATGGCGGTGCAATTCACCGTTTAGAAGACTGGGGTCGTCGTCAACTTGCCTATCCAATCCAAAAAATTCACAAAGCACATTATGTGTTGATGAACATTGAGTGCAGCCTTGAAGTATTAGCTGAACTTGAGCATGGCTTTAAATTTAATGATGCAGTATTGCGTCATCTAATGATGGCTACAAAAACTGCAGTGACTGCACCTTCACCAATGATGAAAGAAGAAAAATCTAGATCAGTGTTGAATAAAGATGCTGCTCCAGCAGCGCCTGCGGCAGCTACAGAGGCAGCAGCAGTTTAAGTTTATTGTTGAATGAACAAGCTGGCACTGAAAGCTGAAGTGGTGCAAATTGAACCGCTTCGCTACACACCAGCTGGCATACCGTTATTAAGTATTGTTTTGCGACATGTTTCAGAGCAAGTTGAAGCTGGCATGAAGCGTAAGGTGGAATGTGAAGTCAATGCGGTTACTTTAGGTGACTTAGCATTGAAAGGCCTGAAATTAGGCTCATACATTCTGGCAACTGGTTTTTTAGCCAAGCGCAGCCTTAAAAGCACACAACTGGTATTGCACATTAACCATATAGAGCTAGATATATTAAAAGATTAGGAGTTTCAAATGGCAAGAGAAATGTACAAACGCCGCCGCTACTGCCGTTTTTCAGCAGAAGGCATCAAACAAGTTGACTACAAAGATGTAGATTTACTTAAAGATTTTATTTCAGAGAACGCAAAGATCATTCCAGCACGTATGACGGGCACAAAAGCACGTTATCAACGTCAATTAACGACTGCAGTTAAACTTGCACGTTTCTTAGCTTTGCTTCCATACACTGATAAACACCAATAGGAGGCTACCATGCAAATTATTTTATTAGAAAAAGTAGGTAACCTAGGCGGTTTAGGTGATGTTGTTAAAGTTAAAGATGGTTTCGGCCGTAACTTTTTAATTCCACAAGGTAAAGCTAAACGCGCTACTGAAGCGAACAAAGCTGAATTTGCTGCGAAACGTGTAGAATTAGAAAAACAACAAGCTGCAATTTTAGCTACTGCGCAAGCACGTGGTGAAAAATTAGCTGCATTTGTAGTGACAGTTACACAAAAAGCGGGTGTGGATGGCCGTTTATTCGGTTCAGTAACAAACGGCGATGTAGCTGAAGCTTTAGTTGCACAAGGCTTTGAAGTGGTTAAAGCTGAGATCCGTATGCCAAATGGCCCATTGAAAACAATCGGTGACCATGTGGTAACTGTAGCTATGCATCATGATGTTGTTGTAGATATTACAGTAACAGTGGTTGGTGAAGCTTAAAATATCGTCACAATACGTCGTTGCTTCATAAAATTAAGCGCTTACATATAACCCATATGCAGCGCGCTTAATTTTAATCTCAGTTTTAAGTAATAAAAAAGGCTACTTTGGTAGCCTTTTTTATTTGGTAGGTAAGTCACGGGTGATTGAAGTATTGAGTATAATCATGCCATGGCAGACGAACAATTAGATGCACTTAAAATTCCCCCACACTCGGTAGAAGCTGAGCAATCAGTCATCGGAGGCTTACTCCTTCAAAATGAAGCGCTCGATAAAGTAGCAGACATTTTAACCGCACAAGACTTTTATCGACATGACCATAAAGCCATATTTCAGCATATTGCCAAGCTGATAGAGCATAATAAACCAGCCGACATCGTCACAGTGGCTGAGTCTTTAGAAAACACCGCAGAACTCTCAGGTGTCGGTGGCATCGCCTATTTAGGTGCATTAGCCCAAAGTACCCCGACTGCCGCCAATATCAGACGTTACGCTGAAATTGTGCATGAACGTGCGGTAATGCGGCAATTGGTAGTGGTCGGTTCAGGGATTGCTGAAAGCGCTTATGCCCCTAATGGCCGCGATGCACAGCAATTACTGGATGAAGCTGAAGCAAAGATATTCCAAATTGCAGAAGGTGGTAAACGAAGCTCTGCAGGATTCGTCGATATTAAAGTATTGCTGCCACAAGTGGCTGACCGGATTGACCAATTATTTTCTCGTGATAATCCATCAGACGTCACTGGCGTTCCTACAGGGTTTGCCGATTTAGACTCCATGACCTCTGGCTTCCAAGGCGGTGATTTAATCATCGTTGCTGGGCGACCATCCATGGGTAAAACCGCATTTTCATTGAACATTGCCGAGAATGTGGCACTGGATAGCGGTTTACCAGTGGCGGTGTTCTCTATGGAAATGGCTTCAACACAGCTTGCCATGCGGATGATAGGCTCAGTAGGGCGATTAGATCAGCATCGCATGCGCACTGGTAAGCTCGAAGATGAAGATTGGGAGAAACTGACCACTGCGCTAGGTAAGCTAAACGAAGCACCTATTTTTATTGATGAAGGCGCAGGCTTAAGCAGCTTTGATGTGCGTGCAAGAGCACGTAGGTTGCATCGTCAATGCGGTAAGTTGGGTTTAATCGTCATTGATTACTTACAATTGATGTCAGCACCCGCAGGTCGCTCAGGCGAGAATAGAGCTACGGAGATTTCAGAGATCTCGCGCTCACTCAAAGCCTTAGCTAAAGAGTTAGATTGTCCTGTGGTCGCGCTTTCACAGCTTAACCGTTCTGTGGAAACCCGCCCGGATAAGCGTCCAGTAATGAGCGATTTACGTGAATCAGGCGCGATTGAACAAGATGCTGACGTGATTCTGTTTATTTATCGTGATGAAGTATATAACCCGGACAGTACAGACAAGGGCACGGCTGAAATTATTATCGGTAAACAGCGTAACGGCCCTATTGGCCGCGTACGGCTGACTTTCTTAGGCCAACATACACGGTTTGAAAACTTTGCTGGTAGCGGCTATATGGCTGATAGCTATTAAAAATTAGAATTAAGTATAACTAGCTTTAATACCTTTATAACAATCAAAAAATGGCAAAAGCTAAAACAATCTACAGTTGTACAGAATGTGGTGGAGTGGAACCTAAATGGCAAGGGCAGTGCCCTAATTGCCTTGCATGGAACACATTAGTTGAAACGGTTGCAGAAACTACAGTTGCAGGAAGTATTGCCAGCCGTTATGCGCCTTTAGCAGAAACTGCAGGTTTGCAAAAACTCACTGAAGTTGAAGCTGCAGAAGTGCCGCGTCAACCGACTGGTGTTAGTGAGTTTGACCGTGTACTGGGTGGCGGTTTGGTACCTGGCGGCGTGGTGTTGATTGGTGGTGACCCCGGTATCGGTAAATCTACCTTATTGTTACAAACCTTGTGCCACATTGGTAATGCACGCAAAGCCATTTATGTGAGCGGTGAAGAATCCCCGCAACAAATTGCCATGCGCGCCAAGCGCCTTGGTTTAGACGCCAGTCCAATCTCACTTCTCGCAGAAATTAACCTAGAAAAAATCATCAGCACCTTACAAAAGCATAAGCCAGATATTGCGGTAATCGATTCGATTCAAACCGTTTATTCAGAGGCACTGCAATCAGCACCTGGCTCGGTTGCACAGGTGCGTGAATGTTCGGCGCAGTTAACTCGATTAGCGAAGCAGGCTGGCATTACTGTGATACTGGTCGGGCATGTTACCAAAGAGGGCGCACTGGCTGGACCTAGAGTGCTGGAACATATTGTAGATACTGTGCTGTATTTTGAGGGCGACCAAAATTCTTCTTTCCGCCTTATTCGTGCTTTCAAAAATCGTTTTGGGGCAGTTAATGAGCTTGGCGTATTTGCCATGACAGAAAAAGGTCTGCGCGAAGTCACCAATCCATCGGCCTTGTTTCTATCTCATCATAGTGAACAGGTGGCCGGCTCATGCATTACCGTCACGATGGAAGGCACAAGACCGTTATTGATTGAAATCCAAGCGCTTGTAGATGAAGCACACGCCCCAAATCCTAAACGTTTATGTGTTGGCTTAGAACAAAATCGTTTAGCGATGTTGTTGGCAGTATTGCACCGTCATGCTGGCGTCGCTTGTTTTGATCAAGATGTATTTATTAATGCTGTCGGTGGCGTGAAAATTGGTGAGCCAGCAGTCGATTTAGCAGTCATACTATCTATCGTTTCCTCTTTAAAAAACAAACCA
Source organism: Methylotenera sp. (assembly GCA_035633175.1). Taxonomy (GTDB): domain Bacteria; phylum Pseudomonadota; class Gammaproteobacteria; order Burkholderiales; family Methylophilaceae; genus Methylotenera. The sequence goes on along the minus strand of DASQFK010000088.1, from coordinate 2,979 downwards.
CTAGATAATAAACTTATTGTATTTGGTGAAGTTGGGTTGGCGGGGGAGGTGCGTCCAGTACAGCGTGGACAGGAGCGCTTAAAAGAGGCGGCAAAGCTAGGGTTTACTAAAGCAATTGTGCCTAAAGCGAATGCACCCAAGCAGCGTATGGAAGGTATTGAGGTAATAGGTGTTGAGCGTTTAGACCAAGCATTAGCTAAAATGCGAGAGGTTTAGTTTAAAAAAGATGCTTTAAAAAACTTGCTATTGTAAACATTAGGTATTAAAAATCAGCTCAGCACACTTTATACCACTTCTAATCGATCCTTCGATAGTGGCTGGATAATCTGCATAAGTGTAATCACCTGCTAAAAATAGTTTTGGTTGCAAAGTTTTGTTGGTGGGTCTAGCAAGATTCGCTACACATGAAAAAGTAGCGCGTTTTTCAGCGATCACTTTATGCCATAAAGGTTTTGTTAGCTCAGGGAATGCATGGCTCAGTTCTCGCGCAATCCTTAAGGCAAGATCATCTTGTGTTAATTTTTGATGCTTACCTTCAGCGCTGACAATCACTGCTATCAAACCTTTTTGTCCGCATAGTTGCCCTCTGTCAAACACCCACTGGCTAATACCATCGGTCATTCCAGTCATTACACTTGGAAGCTTTGTTTCAGATGGGTACTGCAAATAGATCGTGTAGATAGGTTGGTATGTGTAGGTTTGCGTTTGTGCTAGCGCATATTTTAATTTTGGTAATTCTTCTAACAACGCCTCAACTCTTGCAGGGGATACTGCAATCACGACATGGCTGAAAAAAGACTTTCCATCACGTGTTTCTAAATTAAAGCCGTCTTTGCCTACACCGTCTTTTGCAATTTCAAGACTACGGATACGACGGTTGAGTTTGATTACACCATCTCTCGCTTGTATATATTGTGATAGTGGTTGCGAGATGATTTTTGATAGATCTAAACGAGGCAATAAAAAATCACTATTTTTTTTGTTGCCCGTAAACGTGTCTCGTAATACATTCAAAAATACACGGGTGCTAGCTTCTTTAATCGGTGTATTAAGCGCTGCTAAACAAAGCGGCTCCCATAACATGGTAATCAGTTTGCTAGTTTGATATTGGTTGATTAAGAACTTATTTAATGGCATATCGTTTGCAACTTGATATTGCATCTTTTTAAGCCTGGCCATCAGCTTAACCGCTTCAATTCGCTCAGAAAGACTTAATCCTTTACAAAAAAATAGCCCTATGAGCATGTTAAGTGGCGCGGGTAGGTAGTGTGCTGCTTTTAGAGAGAATTGCAATTGTGCTGCCATGGATTGCATGTTCATTCGCAATGGCAATCGCATAAATACTTTCTTTTCATCTACGCCAATTTTGTGCAATAGGGACAGCGTTTCGCGATAGGCGCCTAAAAGAATATGTTGACCATTATCAAGTAGATGCATTAAGTCATTATTTTCCACTACCACAGTACGTGCACGTCCACCAAGTTGTGAGCTTGCTTCAAACACCGTGACTTTGTAACCTTGATCAACAAGCGTTGCCGCGGCACTTAGACCTGCACAGCCACCACCAATGATGGCGACATGAGTTTTAGATAAATTCAAAATTATCCTTAGAGATTGTTCATCAAAGATTACTAATTACAGATTTTTAATCCACACTTGAAAAGCTAACCAAAACTTACGTAGTGCGCCTAAAGACGTACGTGAGTTTAAAACTTTTTGTGCACCATCTTGTTTAATTTCACGCAGCAAGGTACGGTAGATTGCGGTCATCATCAAGCCTACACGTTGATTTTTTCGATCTTCGCCAGGTAGTTCATTTAATGCACGGTCGTAATAGCCTTCTGCACGCTCGATTTGATGCTCGAGTAGCTTTCTCACTGCATCCGTTTCACGGCTATGCAAAATATCATCTTCCGTCACATTAAAAGTAGCAAGCTCATCTAACGGCAAATAGATACGGTTACGTCGTGCATCTTCACCTACGTCGCGAATGATATTGGTGAGTTGAAAGGCCATACCTAAATCATGTGCGAATTTAAGCGTTTTACGATTGCTGAAACCAAATATCTGCGCAGAAAGTAGACCTACTACACTGGCGACGCGGTAACAATACAACTGTAATTGTTTGAAATCTTCATAACGATTGAAACTTAAATCCATTTCCATGCCATCGATGATTTCATTGAAATGTTCAGCGTCCAGATTGAAGGCTTTAATATGCGGCAATAGTGCTTGAGTGACTGGATGCTGAGGCTTGTCCTGATAGAGATTTTCAATTTCGCTACGCCACCAACTGAGTTTGGTTTGCGCAATATGCAGCTCGGTACATTCATCTGCAATATCATCAACCTCACGACAAAATGCGTAGAGTGCAGTAATTGCCTCCCGTTTTTGCTGTGGTAAAAACATAAAGCTGTAATAAAAGCTTGATCCGCTGTTTGCGGTTTTTTCTTGGCAATATTGCTGTGGTGTCATTATTTATTTTTATATTTTAAATGTTGCTTTAATCAAAATTACTAGCCAATCCCATTTATTCAAAGTAGGTCTGTGCTTGAATATATCACCCTCTACTTTGCTTAATTTATGAATGATACGTTCCCCACCCGCAATAATCATACGCATTTCAAAGCCTATGCGTCCCGTTAAAATACACCCTAGCGGTTTGCCTGCTTGTAGTAAGGTACTTACGCGCTGCAAATTAAATTGCATGAATTGTTGCCAGCGTTTATCAGCCAGTTCCAAAGCTATTTGTTGTTCAGTTATATCAAATGCATGCATTTCATCTTGACACATGTAGATACGTTGCTTGCCGTCGTTCTTTTTAAAATCAATCGCAATATCTTGTAGAAAATTGATGATTTGCAATGCAGTGCAAATATTATCAGAGAGTTGAATATTACTAGGCGTAGATTTCCCATAAAGATGCAGCAATAGCCTGCCGATTGGATTGGCTGAGCGTTTGCAATAATCTAATACTTC
>DASQFK010000087.1:0-2984 GCA_035633175.1 Methylotenera sp. | reverse complement strand
ATTACTTAACAGCGAAAATACTGATGTATTGAAGTCAGAACTTGGCTGGCTTAGTGGCATACTGGGAGAAGCGCGCGACCTGGATGTATTCATCACACAAACAATACCGCCCATTATTGTGCAGTTTGAGAATCATACAGGCCTCTTAAACCTGCACCAAAAAGCCGAGTTAGCAAAGGCTGAGACTTATAAATCAGTGCGGGAAGCGCTTTCGTCACAGCGGTATCAGTGTTTTTTGTTAATGCTGGGAGCCTGGCTTGAAAATGAGAGTTGGTGCGGAAGTATTCATGATTCTAATAAAGTCAAAGTACTCGACATCGCAAATGCTATGCTGAAAAAGCGTCACAGGCAGTTGCGACAGAGCGGTAAAGGGATAACAAAAATGCATGCTGAAGAACGCCATGTCATTCGTATTGCTGCAAAAAAATTGCGCTATGCAGCTGAGTTTTTTGCTAGTCTTTATTCTTCAAAAAAATCAACTGCATATGTACGCAGTTTATCTCAATTGCAAGATTGTTTGGGTGTACTTAATGACATCACTACAACCGAAAAACTAGTGCAAAAACTAATAGGTTCACGACCAAATCGCATGATCAATGAAGCGACGTACATTTGTGCTGGTTGGAATGCCTATCATGCTACAAGCAGCTTGGAACATTTAGAAGGAATCTGGCGAACATTTACTTCTCAAAAAAAATTCTGGGCCTAGGTCTTTTGATACTTTATTTTTAATTATTCTCACCACACCACTCTAGAGATGTGGAAGATGATCAAATTCGATATGGAGATAAAGTTAATGGGTAAACTTCAGAAGAATCGTGAATAACTTGATAGCATTAAACTTTCAAAATACTTATTAATCTAGTACTTAAAAGATTTTATTTCATAAATTAACAACTTTTTATAGTCCAACCTAACTATATTATCAACCCTTCTATAATTATTAAGGTAATGCTCTTTAGATAATATTCTAATGTAAACATTTTTTTACAATTAATATTTTGTCTAGGAGTAAGTATGGAATTAGCAACTCGTAAAATGCTAACGAGAATCTCGTTAGTTGCCGCATTTAGTATTTCTAGTTTTAGTGCTTTTGCTGACACCATTAATACTCTTGCGGTTGGCTCATTGCCAGCATCATTAACGTACAGCAATACATTCGCCAGTTCAGTTTCGGGTACAACATTTTGGGATGATTATATATTTACCATTCCAGATGGCTCAGTCAATTCTGTAACTTCATCAATAAATCTAGACAGCATTTTGGGATTAAGTAATCTTCGTGCAAGGTTATATACTGGTAGTACACACCAGACTGCAGCTGTTGCATCTAATGAGTTGATGTCAGCATGGGGAACAACTGTAAACTACAGCCCAACAGTTTCTGCAACAACCGTTGTTTTAAATCCATTAACGTTGAGTGCAGGGACATATACCCTTCAAATCAGAGGTACAGTTTCAGGTTCAGCTGGTGGTTCATATGCAGGTTTGTTAAATATTGCTCCACCTGTTCCAGAACCAGAGACCTACGCAATGTTGCTATGTGGTATGGGTTTGCTAGGTTTTATAGCACGACGCAGAAACAAACAAGCTTAAACAGGGATAGTTACTTAGAGGTTTGTAATGGGAGCTGCGGCTCCCATTTTGCATTTTGGCTTTTAATTATTAACATTCGTAAATGGTAGTTTCACTAGGTGTCTACCAAACCGTGGGAAGACCAGTATTCCTCCCTTCAATTAATTCACGCTATAAATTCACTAAGCGCGCTATCGCACATACAAGGCTTCCTGTAGAGCATAACCTTAATATCGCTTATTAAACATTATTAAAGGAGTTTTCTTATGGAAAAATTCAATGTTTGGAAAATTTTAGCACTAATTACTATCGTCTTTTGCGTAGGATGTGCGGGGCCAAAACCTCATAGTGACGCCGGGACTGGAGCTGGTGGTGCTGGGACAAGTACCTCTGGTACAGGAGATGCTAGCAGTGGGGCTGGTACAGGAACTGGTGGTACTGAGACAGAGAGCTCTGGTACAGGAGATGCTAGCAGTGGGGCTGGTACAGGAACTGGCGGTACTGGTAAATAGTTTTGTTCGTTATGTATAAAGGGCGGCGAGCGCATGGATAGTCGCTACACCCGCCGCCGCGCCGCAATGACGCTCGGCAGCTGCTGAATCAGCGCCAGCAGGCGGCTGAGCTGCCCCATATCCGATATCTCGATCGAAAACTGCATCAGCGCCAGATTGTTCCTACTCATGGTGTTGGCTTTGGTGGCATTGACCTTTTCCCGAACGAATAGGTCACTGATGTCGCGTAGCAGGCCTTGGCGGTCGTGGGCTTCCACTTCGATATCAATATCCGTACTGACATTCTGGTAGTTACCCCACTGGGCGCTAAGCAGGCGGTTGTGCCGGTCCTCCGGCAGTCGCGCTATAAAAGCACAGATACTACGATGGATAGTCACCCCGTGGTCGCATGTGAGGTAGCCGACAATCGCATCCGGTGGCATAGGTTTGCAGCATTTGGCGGTGCTGGTTTGCAGGTTGCCGACGCCTTCGATCACGACCCCAGTCTGAGATTGTAGAGTGGTGACGCGTTTAGGGGTGAGTACTCGGGTTTCTTCCGGTCTGGGTGCCGCCTCTTCCTGAATGGCGAGGGCAATTTGATGCTCGCTGACATCTCCACGCCCAATCGCGGCCAGAAAATCTTCCAGTTTCTGGAATTGCAGTTTCTGCGCGATTTTTTCCTGATTGATTGCGCCAACGCCGGCCCGGTGCAGCTCGCGATCCAGCTTCGCCCGGCCCTGTGTAACATTTTCCTCAAAATGTTGGTATTTGAACCAGTGCCGGACCTTGGCGCGTGCGCTCGGGCTTTGCAGGAACCCAAGCGTGGTATTGAGCCAGTCACGGCTGGGCGAGCCAAGTTTTGAAGTCAGGATTTCCACTCGCTGGCCGTTTTGCAGCTTGGTGTTGAGTGGCACGATG
>DASQFK010000086.1:0-6615 GCA_035633175.1 Methylotenera sp. | reverse complement strand
GCCTTTATCGTGACCGACTTTAAGGCGTAATGCGCCTAGTGCTTCGTTGACCACTTTGGTTTTATCTGCACCGAAGAACACGATGTCGCCGTTTTGTGCACCTGTACGGTCAATAATGGCTTGCAATGCTGTTGCATGAATATTTTTAACGATAGGGCTTTGCAGGCCCTCTTCATTCAATTTAGTTACGTCGTTAATCTTGATGTAAGCCAAACCTTTCGCACCGTAGATTTTTACGAACTCTGTATAAGCATCAATCTCGCTACGCGCAATCGCAGCGCCGTTTGGTACGCGTAATGCAGCAACACGGCCACCTGCCATGTTGGCAGCGCCTGCGAACACTTTGAAATCTACATCTTTCATCACATCTGAAAGCTCGGTGATTTCCAGCGTAACGCGCATATCCGGTTTATCTGAGCCGTAACGGGTCATTGCCTCAGCAAAACTCATACGTGGGAAGGCCGCTGGTAAATCTACGTTTTGAACACTTTTGAGCATTTGTCGAATCATTTCTTCGACAATGTCCATGATTTGGTTTTCACTCATGAACGATGTTTCAATATCCACTTGCGTGAATTCCGGCTGACGATCTGCGCGCAAATCTTCATCGCGGAAGCATTTGGTGATTTGGAAATAACGGTCAAAGCCAGACACCATCAGCAGTTGTTTGAATAGCTGCGGTGATTGCGGCAATGCAAAAAACTGGCCGGCATGCACACGACTAGGCACTAGGTAATCACGCGCACCTTCAGGTGTTGAACGCGTCAACATCGGCGTTTCAACTTCAATGAAGCCGTTGGTGTCTAAATAGTCACGTAAAGTTTTAGAAACGCGGTAACGCAACATCATGTTTTTTTGCATCGCAGGACGACGTAAATCAATGTAGCGATGTTGCAGGCGCACAGTTTCGGTCAAATTCTCGTCATCTAACATGAACGGCGGTGTAAGTGAGGCATTGAGAATCTCGATCTCAGTGGCAATCATTTCAACTTCACCTGTTGATAAGTTAGCATTCACTGCGCCCTCAGGGCGCGCGCGCACTTCACATACTACTTTAAGCACATATTCACTGCGCACGCTTTCAGCGATTGCAAACGCAGCTTGTGCATCCGGGTTCACGACTATTTGCGCCATACCTTCACGGTCGCGCAAGTCAATAAAGATAACGCCGCCATGGTCGCGGCGACGGTGTGCCCAACCACATAAAGTAACAGTTTGGCCGATGTGTTCGCGGTTTAAATGGCCGCAGTAATGTGTACGCATAGTATTCGAGTCTTGTTGAATGATTTGTTAATGTTTATTGGTGAATGTATAAGGCTTTTGTTTATATTTACTTTTAGTTTTTCTAATATTTACTGCGCTGTTGGTTAATGGTTCATTTTTATCTTGGCATGCGGGGCAACTACGCCCATCGAGATGATGTATTTAAGCGCTTCATCCACGCTCATTTCTAGCACGACAACTTCGGTACGTGGCAACATTAAAAAATAACCCCCAGTCGGGTTTGGCGTAGTGGGTACATAAACACTCACGTAATCGCCATGCAAATGATTCGCTACATCGCCCCCTGGCGTACCTGTAACGAAAGCAATCGTCCAAGCGCCTTTACGCGGAAATTCAACCAATACCGCTTGGCGAAACGCATTGCCAGAATCTGAAAATAGTGTGTCTGACACTTGTTTCACACTGGCATAAATAGATTTCACCACAGGCACTCGCGCGAGCAAAGCTTCCCATAACAAGATTAATTGCATGCCAAAGAAATTGGTAGCGATTAACCCTGTGACAAAAATGATAAGCAATGTGAGTAGCGCCCCTATACCTGGAATCTCTAAACCCAGTTGCGCTTTTGGTCGCCAGCTTTCTGGCAATAAAAACAGACTTTGATCCATCATGCCGATTAAACTACTAAGCACCCATAGCGTAATAAACAACGGCACTAGCACCAACAAACCTGTAATAAAGTATTTTTTCATGCTTTTGATTGAATATATTTAATTGAGAATCATGAGGGCAAGTTAATGGCAACCACAGCCTGTAGCGCAAGCAGCCGGTGCTGCATCAGACTTTTTTTCTACCACCGCTTCGCTTTTGCTAGCGCTGTCTTTACTACTATCTGTAACCGTTGCGCTTTTCGAGCCGTTTTTGAAGTCAGTTGCATACCAGCCGCTGCCATTTAGCTGAAAGCTGGGCGCAGATAATTGCTTGCTAAACGTTTCGGCTGCACATTCTGGGCAAGCCTCTATATTTGGCGCGCTAATTTTGCGCATTACTTCGGCCTTAAAGCCGCAACTACTGCACTGATAATCGTAAATTGGCATAAGTAAAATTCTAGCTAAAATCTAAAAAAGAAATTATACCTTACAGCGTCAAGCAATGCGACGAAACACGTTGAAAGCAGGCAATGCTCATATAAAATCATCATCTAACAATGACTTAAGTGTGGAATTTGGATTTAAATTTTACTTTTGGATTAAGCGCAGTAATGCCTCAAACTGCTAGGCGATGATAGCTATTTTAATAGCCGCTGATTTTCCCAAAGATTTGGTATCAGCAATAAGTTAGCACACCCGCCTACAGAGGTGAGCCAATTGCATCCGTTGCGACAGACTGTATAGAAGGGTCAAAAAATTGCACCTTGTTGCCTCCAGACTGTTTGGCTTGGTACATGGCTGCATCCGCCCGTTTGAACAATTCATCTATTGATAGTTCATGGTTTAAAAACATAACGACGCCGATGCTGGCCGTACCCTGATGACTGAAATCGCTGAATAAATAAGGTTGACCAAGGCTTTCACGGATTTTTTCACCCATTATTGCCGCTTGACCAGCAGCCTGCTTAGCCTCACCACCCAACCCGCCCATAACGACAATAAATTCATCACCACCCAATCGTGCAACAGTATCCTCACCACGAACGCACGACTGCAAACGAGTAGCAACTTCTATCAGCAATAAGTCGCCAGCATTGTGACCTTGAGTGTCGTTGAGCGACTTAAAATTATCAATATCCATAAAAAAAATCGCCCCAAAGACTTTATTCCGTGCCCATACAGCCATACTATGCTGCAAACGTTCGCGTAGTAATCGCCGATTGGGAAGCTTGGTCAATGGATCGTAAAATGCCAAGTTCTGAATTTCAGCCTCAGCTAATTTGCGTTTGGTAATATCGCGTAGAAATACAGCTAACGTCTGTGTTCCAGACCAATTGATTTCACTCAAATTCAATTCAATAGGAAATTCGCTGCCATCAGCCCGCATGGCGCTCATCTCAGTATGCTTACCTAACAGTGCGGACTTCCCAGTTTTGTAGAAACGATTAAGGCCAGCATTGTACTTTTCACGCAATAATGAAGGGATGATCATTTCTGCAAGGTTCTTGCCTATCACTTGTTTGCGCTTATAACCAAAAGTACCTTCTGCTGCTTGGTTAAATTCTGTAATATTACCATCGACATCCATCATGATGATGCAATCCAGCGCGCCTTCTATCACAGCGCGCACTCTATGTTCACTCTCACGCAAATCTCGCGTCATAGTGACGGCCATCTCCCTAGCGGATTTTTCCAGTGTTTCATGCGCTTGCTGTAATTGTTGTAATGCTTCAGAATTTTGACGGATAAGTCGACGGTCGAATAGTGCTGCCAAAATCCCACCGCCAAACCAGAAAAATGAGATTAACGACACCATCCCGGCTAAAATTTCAGGGTCGATACGTGCAGCACCCGCCAAGCACACGCTACCTGGCATAATGACAAGACCTTGCATCGCTGTGTAATGCATGCCAGAAATAGCCAAACCCATCACCAAGCTTCCCAGACCAAGCCGTAACACCACAGGCAACCTAACTTGATCACCAAGGTACATCATCAGCAGCGCGCCCCATGCTGCAACAATGGCGATTACTATCGACAGTGCATAAATAATAGGATTGTATTCAATAGCGGGAAACATCTTGAGTGCCGCCATGCCAGTGTAATGCATGGTGCTGATGCCCACACCCATTAGCAAACCAGCCACTACTATACGCATAATGCTAATGACACGCGGACGCAGTACATAAAAGCCGAACAGGGCAGCGGCAATCGCTGGTAACGCGGAAATCAGAGTGAGGGGCAGGTCGTAGCTGAGCGGAATAGGTAAATGAAACGCCAGCATGCCGATGAAGTGCATCGACCAAATGGTCATCCCTAGCGTGATGCCGCCTGTTGTCATCCAAACTAAGGCCGTTTTGCCCTGCGATTGGCGCATGCGCGTAGCGTGTTCCAAAGCGGTAAATGACCCAACTACGGCCACTAACACAGACAAGGCAATCAGCGATACGCTCCAGAAAGCGATCATGAGAATGTGTGATGCTTCATAGTTTTAGGCCTATAAATTTATAAAACTTACAGATCACTTACTTAGTGCTAACTTACAAAATCACTTACAAATCACTGACTTTTAAAATTTCTTGATTGCAATCAAGAAACCCCTATATCTATGAAATATAAAGGTTTTGTTTACATCTTATCTCAGGTAACTTTTAAAAAGGAATATCATCTTCAAAATCATCAAACCCTGAACCACTGCTGACTGGTTTTGAACTAGCCGGCGCTTGTTTTGCTGGCGCGCTAGATTGTTTAGCTGGTGCTTGATTGTAGCCTTCATCTCCACTGCCACTGCTTTGATCCATGCCACCGTCGTAGCTAGCGTTTGAACCGCTACTATCTTTACCGCCTAACATTTGCATTTGGTCAGCGATAATTTCGGTAGTGTAGCGATCTTGGCCTTCTTTCGTTTGCCATTTACGTGTTTGCAGGCGACCTTCTACATAGACTGGGCGGCCTTTTTTAAGGTATTCACCAGCGATCTCTGCCAACTTGCGATACATCACAATATTGTGCCATTCGGTGCGCTCTTGTTTTGCGCCAGCTTTATCTTTCCAGCTATCCGTAGTGGCAATACTAAAATTACACACAGCTTCACCGTTGGGCATGAATCTAACCTCAGGATCGCGTCCTAAATTGCCTACTAATATTACTTTATTCACTGATGCCATTTTTATCCCCTCAACAATAGATGCACTTGTTTTTGCATCTCAATTTCATCCCAATGTTGTGATTTATCTATTTTCAAAATCACAGTGTACTCTTGTGGCAGCACCACAGCTTCTATCACGCCGGCTAAATTAGCCAGCCTAGCTTTTAGTGCGTTGGCGCTGGCATTACTTAATTCGCCAGCAGTTTCATCCATGCTATACATTTTGGTTTTAACCGCAGGTGGCGATTGCATTGAGTACGCCAACACGAACCATACAAGCATCATTATGCTACAAAATATGAAGACACTGGAAAATCCGAAGGTGTGTGATAGATATCCGCCTAATACGCCACCGACAAAAATACCCAAAGACTGCGTTGTATTATAAACACCAATTGCAGTGCCCTTTGCTGCTGCAGGGGCTATTTTACTGATGATTGATGGCAGTGAAGCTTCCAGCACATTAAATGCAATAAAGTATAGCGTGAGTGAAACCACGATACCCCAGAAGTGTTGAATAGAAGCAGCAAACATCAATTGTGCCGCAAACATAATGCCAATCGCACTCACAAACACCAGTTTAATTTTGGCTTGTTTTTCGGCATAAATAATCGCAGGCACCATCAACACAAATGATGCTAATAACACTGGCAAATAAATGTACCAATGTTGATTCACATCCATATGACTTGATTTGGTGATGGCAAATGGCACTACGACGAACATCGCCATTTGTGCGGCATGTAATGCAAAAATGCCATAATTAAGCCGTAATAACTGTTTATTTTTGAGCACATCTTTAAGCTTGGCTGGTGCAGCGCTGGCGTCAGAATGATAATGACTGTGGATAGGGTCAGGCACAACATATTTCACCACAGCAATCGCAGCAAGGGTTAACACTGCGGTGAGGAAGAATATTCCTGGTACACCGATCCACTCGTTTAACAATGGCCCACCTACTAATGAAATTGCAAACGCCACCCCAATAGTGCCGCCGATAGTCGCCATGGCTTTAGTACGGTTTTCATCGCGGGTTAAATCAGCAACCAATGCTGTCACTACGGCAGAAACCGCACCCGCACCTTGTATCGCACGGCCGAGAATGATGCCTTCAATGTTCATCGCCAAAGCCGCTACCATGCTACCGATAGCAAAAATCGCAAGTCCTACATAGATCATGGGTTTGCGACCATATTTATCAGACGCCATGCCGAACGGTAGTTGAAACATGGCTTGCGTTAGACCATAAGCGCCCAATGCTAGCCCTATCATCAAACTACTGGGTTTATCTGCTAGCGTTGAAGCATAAATTGCAAAAATCGGCAAAATCAAAAACATGCCGAGCATGCGTAAGCCATAAATAGACGCCAAACTTACAGTGGCGCGCATTTCTATGGGCGACATTTTATCGACTAACGTGATATCTGTCATTGCGGAGAGGTTGCTACCAGTTTGCGGAATGTTTACAGAGAGATTATTTGGCTGATTATTACTTGAGGACATGAAAAAATATGCGCTAATTTCTTAAAAGTAGGTATATTAGCAGGTTGCCCCAATTTTAGTAAAAGCATGATGGAATTCATCAAAATACGT
>DASQFK010000085.1:0-6232 GCA_035633175.1 Methylotenera sp. | reverse complement strand
CTAAACTCACCTGCGATCTCGGCAATTCGACCATAACTTGTTGGTAGCATGGTTTCAATCTTGGTACGAATATAGCGTGCCAGCACGGGCGCATTCCCCTCGCTTGAAATAGCAATCACGATAGGTGACCTATCCACGATAGAAGCCATGGTAAATGTGCATAACTGAGGAGAATCCACCACATTCACAGGAATATTCTGTGCTTTTGCAGCAACTGAAACCGCAGTATTAACAGCTTCGTCATCCGTAGCAGCAATTACCATACATGCGCCGTTTAGCTGACTTGGCTCAAAATTAGCATTGATATAAGTAATTTTTTTAGCTTCAACTAAAGCTTGCAGGTCATGACATAGCTCAGGCGAATACAGCGTAACTGCCGCATTCGCTTTTAATAGCGTGGTTACTTTACGCTTAGCCACTTCACCGCCGCCGATAACGACGCAAAGACGATTGGTAATGTTCATAAAAATTGGAAGTGCTTGCATGGAGTTTTGCCTAAAAGCCTATAGCGTATTGATTTAATGCTATTTTACCTTGCTCAATCCAAATGAGCTAAAATTATGCTTTGTAAATTTGTAGCAATATCTTGAATTCGACACTTAAAGATTTAGAAAAGCCATTTATCTCGCCGGATAATGCAGGCGCGCCGAAAGCACTTAACCCGAAAAAGGTGTTTATTAAGACGTTCGGCTGCCAAATGAATGAATATGATTCATCACGCATGGCAGATATGTTAGCGATGACGGACGGCATGGTAGAAACGCTGACGCCAGAAGATGCTGACGTGATTTTGCTTAACACTTGCTCAGTACGAGAAAAAGCCGAAGAAAAAGTGTTTAGCCATTTAGGGCGTTTTATTCCGCTTAAAAAAGCTAATCCTAATTTAGTGATCGGCGTTGGTGGCTGCGTCGCTTCGCAGGAAGGCGACAACATCATTAAACGTGCACCTTATGTGGATGTGGTTTTTGGTCCGCAAACATTGCATCGACTGCCTGAAATGATTAAAAGCAGTCAAGTCAGCGGTGAGTCACAAGTTGACATTACGTTTCCCGAAATTGAAAAATTTGACCATTTACCGCCGCCACGTGTTGAAGGTGCAAGCGCTTTTCTCAGCATTATGGAAGGGTGCAGCAAATATTGCAGTTTCTGCGTAGTGCCATACACACGTGGGGAAGAAGTATCGCGGCCATTTGAAGCAATATTGACCGAGGCTGTGCAATTAGCGGAACAAGGCGTCAAGGAAATCACCTTGCTTGGCCAAAACGTCAATGCTTATCGCGCGGAATACGATGGTGTTGAAGCCGATTTGGCGATGCTTATCGAAACTATTGCTGAAATTCCAGAGATTGAGCGTATACGCTTCACCACCAGTCACCCAAATGAAATGAATCAACGGCTGATTGACTGTTTTGCCAATATTCCAAAGTTAGCAGTGCAATTACATTTACCTGTACAAGCAGGCGCGGATCGGGTATTGATGGCGATGAAGCGCAATTACACTGGTCTGCAATATAAATCGACCATTCGTAAATTGCGCGTTGCTAATCCAAATATTACCTTTACTTCAGATTTCATTATTGGCTTTCCAGGGGAAACTGAAGCTGAATTTGAAGCCACAGCCAAACTCATGACAGATGTAGGGTTTGATTACAGCTTTAGCTTTTTATATAGTCCGCGCCCAGGTACACCGGCCTCGTATTTAACTGATGAAACTTCGCAGGAAGTGAAGCTCGCACGTTTGGCTAAACTGCAAGCCATCAATGATGCACAAGGTAAAAGAATCAGTGAAGACATGCTGGGTACTGTGCAACGCGTACTCATTGAAAGCGCATCATGGAAGAACGAGAATGAGCTAGCTGGCAAAACCGATAACAACCGCATTGTCGATATTATTGGTGAGGCTAGCCTAATTCATCAATTTGTAAATGTGCGCATTACTGATGTATCTAACCCTAGACGGTTACGCGGCGAGATCATCAATAATTAACTAATAGAATATATGGAAATTACACTTAGCCCCGAAGATAATACCCGCTTAGCCAACCTGTGCGGCGTATTAGATGAAAACATCAAACAAATTGAAACTGCGTTAGAAGTAGGCATTGCTAGACGCGGCTCTCACATCAAGGTCACTGGCGACCTGCATAACATACGTTTAGCAGTGCAACTGCTGGAAAACTTTTATGCCCGCGCTAAAAGCCCAATCAGTCTTGAGGAAATTCAACTTGGACTGGTGGAAATTGATAAGCTACAGCCTGAAGATGTGGCAAACTCAAACGCACCTGTATTGATGACACGTCGCACCGAACTGCACGGCCGCACTCCCCGCCAAATAACTTATTTGCAACAAATTCAAGATTACGATATCACCTTTGGTATTGGTCCCGCAGGAACAGGTAAAACTTATTTGGCGGTTGCTAGCGCCGTAGATGCGATGAGCCGCGACCGTGTTAAACGCATCGTACTTGTACGCCCGGCAGTGGAAGCTGGCGAAAAACTCGGCTTTTTACCAGGGGATTTAAATCAAAAAGTAGATCCGTATTTGCGCCCGCTCTATGACGCACTATATGACTTAGCAGGCTACGATACGGTTAATAAAATGTTTGAGCGCGGCGCAATTGAAGTCGCACCATTGGCTTACATGCGTGGACGCACATTGAACCAAAGCTTTATCATTTTAGATGAAGCGCAAAACACTACGCCCGAACAAATGAAGATGTTTTTAACCCGCATTGGGTTCGGTACAAAAGCCGTGATTACTGGCGACGTAACGCAGATCGATCTGCAACGCCATCAAAAAAGTGGATTAATAGAGGCACAAAAGGTATTAAAAGACATCAAAGGCATCGCAATGACACATTTTCTTTCGGCTGATGTGGTACGTCATCCCTTAGTGCAAAAAATCGTGAATGCCTATGAGGAATATGAGCTTAAAAATAAAGACTGATAGAAATTAGCCGTTAACCATTTCTATAGCGTCAATCTTAATTGATATCTTACTAAGCCGTAGAACTTTTAAGTTCCGCTGCTTTTAGAGTGATAGGTTTCACTAAAACATCATGCATCAGCAGCGTGATTGCATAGATAGAAAAAACTGAAACCATATACTCGAACCTTACATCCAAATGCACTTTGGTAAATAAATATCCAAATATCAAACATAGCGGAAAGTGCAATAGATACACGGTATAACTGCGATCACCTAAATATTTTAAGAGCCGCCCATCGCTTTTAAATATATTAGACGAAACCAAAAATATTAAATAAACAGCACACAGGTTTGCAGCGCCTTTTAAAAGATAGGTAAGTAATTTAAGTGCAAAAAACGCTGGTTGAACATGCCCGTTTATCATTCCATATTGCTGATTAACGAAATATAGATAAGCAAGTATTAAGGTACAACAAACCAATATCCGGACTAATGATAACCTCATGAAGTTATCCGCCAATTGCTTGTTGAAGTACATCGTGGTGCCGAGTATAAAATAAGGTAGATATATAAACACCCTAAATACGGTTTCCACCAAAAAGTTATTGGTCCATAGAATAGGGAATATTTTGGCTAAAACAGCCCACATCAAATAAGTGAATGCTAATAAAATCAAATGAAATGGCTGGGTTTTATTTTGCAGTACATTTATCAAATTAGTTTTTTTAACCAAAATCCAGTAAAAAATATAGTAAATAAACAGTACTTTCAAAAACCAAAGATGGTGTTCGAATACCAAGGATTTCCAATATTGCGTAGATAGTGGGCCAACATCGCCAAGACTTAATTGCAATAAGTAACAAATGATTGTGGTAAGTAAAAATACGATTGGGACAACATTTAAAACATGTAATTTGGTTATTCTCAGCTTCAAGAATGCCGTTAAATCATACTTAACCATTCCCATCGCAGCAAAAAATCCAGCGATCAAAAAGAATGTGTCCATTCTAAACAGCCTGATTATCTCAATAACCCAAAAGAATGTTCTCGAATAATCAACGGCTTTTACCAAGGTGAGTGCTTGGGGATGTAAAACATACCAGACAGCCATATGGAACATAATGCCCATAAAAGCAAAAGTGACGCGTACGCCATCCATGTAGTGAATTCTATTATTATTTTTTGTCACAGGATGACTTTAAGTTTTCTGTAAATAAGCGCAGTTTGATTTACCCAATTAAATTAAAATAACGGTTTTAGTAGTATTACATAGCTACATTACAATTTAATGTTAGTTAACCCTTAGCAGACCATTCCGGCTATATAGCAAATTAACACTAGAGAATACAATTACACATTTGAGTATCGTAACGAATAAATTAAATGACACCAAAGCTAAATCTCAATATTCAATATGCTGTAGATAATATGCATCTGCCCAGCAAACCTCAGTTTCAAAAGTGGGCAAAAGCCGCATTGCGCATTGATACGGAAGTCACAATTCGCATTGTGGGCGAGCAAGAAGGGTGCCAGCTGAATAATCTCTATCGTGGTAAAGATTACCCTACCAACGTATTAACCTTCCCGCTGACTGAAGAGCCGCATTTAATGGGCGATATCGTGTTATGTGCGCCTGTCATCGAGGCGGAAGCAAAAGCGCAAAATAAATCACTTGAAGCACATTACGCACACTTAACGGTGCATGGAATTCTCCATTTGCATGGTTATGACCATGAAACAGATGCGCAAGCCGAGTTGATGGAGGGCTTGGAAACTGCAATTGTCACAAAATTAGGGTATGCTTCTCCTTATCTCATTATATAGGATGCCCACAAGGTATATCGCATGGCTTCCGAGTCGGAAAAGTTAAGTAATAAATCTAATTTAAATAAGCCTAGTCTGTTAGAGCGCTTAAGCAATTTTTTGTTGCGCGAGCCTGAAGACCGTGAGCAACTGGTAGAACTCCTACACGGTGCCTACGAAAATAGTTTGATGGATGCAGATTCACTCGCCATGATAGAAGGCGTGTTGCAAGTAAGCGAAATGCAAGTACGCGACATCATGATTCCTCGCTCCCAAATGGATGTCATTGACATCACAGACCCTCCTGAAACATTCATCCCGCATGTCATCGAAACCGCACACTCGCGTTTTCCTGTCATTGAAGATAATAAAAACGATGTCATCGGCATTTTGCTGGCTAAAGACCTGCTACGCTATTATGCGGGCGAAGACTTTGAAGTACGTGACATGTTACGCCCTGCTGTATTCATCCCTGAATCTAAACGCTTGAATATTTTGCTAAAAGAGTTTCGTAGTAACCGTAATCATATCGCCATTGTGGTGGATGAATATGGTGGTGTAGCTGGCATGGTGACGATTGAAGATGTACTTGAACAAATTGTCGGTGATATTGAAGATGAATATGATTATGATGAGGATGAAGACAACATTATTCAAAATGGAAATGGCCATTATCGCGTAAAAGCGCTTACTGAAATCGCGGATTTTAACGAAGCCCTGGGCATCTCATTAAGCGATGAAGAGTTTTCAACGATAGGCGGCTTAGTAGTCCATCAATTTGGTCATTTACCAAAACGGGATGATGAGATCATATTAGATAATTTACGTATCAAAGTATTGCGTGCTGATAGCCGCCGCTTGCATACGATTATGGTTGAAGTACTACCGGAAACTCCCAATTTGACTGATACCTAACTTTTACAACTTAAAATATATCGACGGGTAAGGCTAAAGCGGAACTAAAAGACAGCACTACGGCTCATAAAAACAAGTTTGTTTATTTTTAAAATAATCAATTGTTAGGGGAAATCATGAAATATTTCACTTTTTTTTGGTTTTTAGTTGCTAGCTTTATTGCAAATTTTTCTTTTGTAAGCATGGCTAGTGCGGAAGAGAAGCCCGGCAATACCACTGAGATCCCAACCGTTGAGAGAGACTTTGTCAATGCCATTCACGGCTTTGATAAAGCTCAAATTATTGCCCAATTTGGTGAACCTGCAAAAGCAGATGATGTAAAAATCAAGGGGACGAATAAAGTCGTCGCGTCAATTTGGCAATATCATTATATTAATACTGCAGAGGATGGTACTTATTATCAAACCACCGAACTAGATTTTATTAATGACAAAGTTGTTACCGTTGTATTTTTAAATAATGATGGTTCTGAGGGTGCTGATAATGGTCAGAAATATGAAATGCCGGACACTAAGCCAGACTTATGATGAGCTAAAATCAGATTTGTAAGAAACTCTAAATAATAAAAAAGGGCTTTTAAGCCCT
>DASQFK010000084.1:0-5873 GCA_035633175.1 Methylotenera sp. | reverse complement strand
AGAAATGATGATTCCATCACTATTACCAGTGGCAGTGCCAATAGCTGTGGGCTTGATACTTGGCCCTGTTGCATTAGGTGGTTTACTCATGGGTACGATTGTGACGGGCTTGTTCGTCGCAATTTCCATGTGTACAGGCGGTGGCGCTTGGGACAATGCCAAAAAGTATATTGAAGATGGCAACCATGGCGGCAAAGGTTCAGATGCACATAAGGCCGCTGTGACTGGCGATACAGTAGGCGACCCCTACAAAGATACAGCGGGACCTGCCGTGAATCCACTGATTAAAATCATTAATATTGTGGCGTTATTGATTGTGCCATTGTTACACATTTAAATTTGAACATATGCTTTAACCATATGTTCAATTAGTAAAAAGGTGACCTAGGTCGCCTTTTTACTATTTATCAAAATTAAGCAGTGCTTTTGCTTAAATTCACTAGGCGCGCTTAGCTGAGGTCAACCATTTTGAGACATTCAGAACATCATCGCTCACACCGCATTGGCTGGCTGCGTGCAGCAGTTTTAGGCGCCAATGACGGCATTGTATCTACCGCAAGTTTAATCATTGGTGTTGCCTCGGCAGGGGCGTCGCATGAATCCGTTCTCATCACAGGTCTCGCTGGCTTAGTTGCGGGAGCCATGTCGATGGCAGCGGGTGAATATGTTTCAGTGAGTTCACAATCAGACACTGAAGCGGCTGATTTAACGCGTGAACGATTAGAGCTTAAAAACGATCATGAGAGCGAACTGAAAGAACTCGCTGGTATTTATATTGGACGCGGCTTAACACCTGATTTAGCACATCAAGTAGCTGTTCAACTCACAGCACATGATGCACTAGGCGCCCATGCAAGAGATGAGTTGGGTATCATTGATACGACGAATGCACGCCCTATTCAAGCAGCGCTTGCTTCTGCGAGTACATTTGCAATTGGTGCCGCCTTACCGTTGTTGGTTACTTTCTTCGTATCTGAAACTGACACCATGCTTTATGTAGCCAGCACATCACTCGCATTTTTGGCTTTACTGGGTGGACTGGCAGCTAAAGCTGGGGGTGCCAATCTTTGGATGGGAGCAGTACGTGTAGCATTTTGGGGTGCATTAGCGATGACAACCACAGCAGGTGTTGGTTACCTATTTGATATCGTTGCTGCATAGAACCGCAAATAAAAAGGCAGCCTAGGCTGCCTTTTTATGATGATAAAAGCGTATTTTGCAAAAACTAGAACGCCGGCTTTACCTTCGCATTATTGTAATTTTCCACACCTTCTAAAATTTCTTTTTTGGCTTGGTGAATATCACCCCAACCGTTGATTTTCACCCATTTGCCTTTGTCTAAATCTTTGTAATGCTCAAAAAAATGAGAAATCATATTTAAACGCCAGTCTGATACATCCGTGTGCGCTTTTAAATGACCGTATAAACCGCATACTTTTTCAACTGGCACAGCGAGCACTTTTGCATCAAGCCCAGCCTCATCTTCCATCAGCAGAACACCTAATGGACGGCAACGCACCACTACGCCTGGAATCAATGGCACTGGCGTCATCACCAACACATCAACAGGGTCGCCATCGTCAGCCAATGTATGTGGCACATAACCGTAGTTGGTTGGATATTGCATGGCAGTACCCATAAAACGGTCTACAAAAATTGCACCGCTTTCTTTATCCACTTCATACTTGACTGGGTCGCCCTGCATTGGGATTTCAATAATCACATTGAAATCATTAGGGACATCCTTACCGGTTGGCACTTGGTTTAACGACATGACTTAATTCCTAGATAATAAAAACGATGAAAAAAATACTGGTTAATTTTGAGCAGTGATTATAGCAAGCCAATGGAAAAAGCATACCAATGGCACCACTAAATTGCGACGTGCACTTGCTCGCGACAATGTTGAATAATATGTTTGGGTATAAATAGCAAAGCGATATAGACCAGCGCAGGGATAATCACCACCTCATCTAGCTGACCTAATACAGGAATAAAATCAGGAATAAGATCAAAAGGCAGCAATAAATAACCTATCGCCAAACCTAAAAATAATTTGGCCACCCACGGCGTTTCAGGATGTTTAAGCACCAGCCGGTATACTGCAAACTCTTGTTTAAGATGCTTGGATAAAGACTTTAATTTTTCTAACACAATATTGTTTGGGCCTAAAGTTAATATCTGTGGCGAGCAATATTTCTATACTTAACTTTTATTCAACCTTTAAAGGCTGACCCGTAAGTCGCTCAAAGGCTTCCATGTATTTTTCACTGGTTTTTTGTGCTACATCTGCTGGTAGCGCTGGAGCTGGGGCGGTTTTATTCCAGCCCGTGCTTTCCAGCCAATCACGTACAAACTGCTTATCATAGCTTGGTGGGTTGCTGCCTACCGCGTAGCTATCTGCCGGCCAAAAACGGGAAGAATCCGGTGTTAACACTTCGTCCATGACATGCAATACACCGTTTGCATCTAAACCAAACTCAAACTTGGTATCAGCAATAATAATACCGCGAGTAAGCGCATACTCCGCAGCTTTGGTATAAAGCGCAATGGCAACTTTTTCTACCTGTGCAGCCATCTCTTTACCGATTAGATCTGCAGTTTGTTGTAGAGTGATATTTTCATCATGCTCGCCCACAGCTGCTTTGCTTGACGGTGTGAACAAAGGGGCTGGTAATTTAGAGGCTTCTTGCAAACCCGCGGGTAAGCTAATACCACACACCGTACCTTTGGCTTTATATTCTTTCCAACCGCTACCTACTAAATAACCGCGGACAATGGCTTCAATCGGTAGAGCTTTCAATTTTTTTACCACGACCGCTCGGCTCCCTAACTGCGCTTGTTCTGCGGGATTAGCCACCACAGAATTAGGATTGATGCCGGTTAAATGATTAGGCACGACGTCTTTTAGTTTTTCAAACCAGAAATTGGCCATCTGCGTTAGCATCGCGCCTTTATTGGCAATACCTGTGGGCAATATCACATCAAAAGCTGACAACCTATCGGTACTGACTAATAGCATAGTATTGGCATCGATATCGTAAATATCGCGCACTTTACCTTGATGTATACGTTTTAGGCTTTGGATGTTGGTTTCTAATAAAGGCTTGGTCATGGGTCGCTTTTTGATAGATTAGCTGGTCATCATACGAATGACGTATTATAAATGCCTACCCAAACTTTATCTATTGATTTGCTTAGTCTGTTTTAATAGGCTGATTTTTAGTTTAACGGCTAGCTAAGCATGACTTATATTTTTCTATTTTCACCAATTTTAACGATTTTAAGGGTATTCGTTCCCCCAGGGCTACCAATCGGCTCACCAAATGTCAGCAACACTAAATCACCGGGATTGACCACTTGTTGCTGTAATAATACTTGCTCCATTTCTTGCAAGATTTCATCCCGGTCTTTGTTCTCTTGCTCTATTGGATACGGGTAAACACCGCGATGCAGAGTAAGTTTTCGACGTGCGAATTTATCGGGTGATAATGCATAAATAGGAACTTCAGCATCGGCGCGCGATAGCCATTGTGCAGCGTTACCAGATTGGGTGAGTGCAGCAATGGCTTTTATTTTTAAGTGTTGAGCAGTGTAAATCGCAGCAGCGGCAATGGTCTCATCTGTTTTTACAAAACTTTGGTCTAATTTTTGAATACGATATTGGCTGTAATATTCTTTTTCAGCTTCCATCACTATCCTATGTACCGCTTGCACTGTTTCTAGTGGATAGTGCCCTGCTGCTGTTTCGGCCGAGAGCATCACGGCATCGGTACCATCCAATACTGCATTAGCCACATCTGACACCTCTGCCCGTGTTGGAATAGGGTTAGTAATCATTGATTCCATCATCTGCGTCGCAGTAATCACAAGTTTATTTTGTGCACGCGCCATGCGTATCATGCGTTTTTGTAAACCTGGAACGGCAGCATCGCCGACTTCCACACCTAAATCTCCGCGCGCCACCATAATGGCATCGCTCGCTTCAATAATGGCTTCAAGGTGATCAATTGCTTCTGCGCGCTCAATTTTGGCGATGATGCTTGCCGTGCCGCCAGCTTTTTTAACCAATGCTCGCGCCAATTCGACATCTAAAGCAGATTTAGGGAATGAGATTGCAATATAATCCGCCTCCAGCGCAACTGCAGTATTGATATCTTCGCGGTCTTTTAACGTCAGCGCTTCGGCTGACAATCCACCGCCGTGACGATTGATGCCCTTGTTATTACTCAGCACACCGCCGCTCAATACCATGCAATGAATTTGATTACCTTTGACTCTATCTACTTGCATAGTCATACGGCCATCATCAAGTAATAAAACTACGCCCTCAGTCACTTCTTGGGGCAACGTTTTATAATCCAAACCTACATGATATTGATCACCTAACTCGCAATCTGAATCCAGCACGAATAAATCGCCCGTTTTCAACGTCACTTTACCCAGTTCGAATTTGCCTATGCGAATTTTAGGGCCTTGCAAGTCGCACAGTACGCCTACCGGCCTGCCAAGTTTGAGGGCTATATTTCGTACAATATCAGCACGCTTAATATGCTCTTCGGCAGTACCATGAGAAAAATTAAGCCGCACCACATTAACACCCGCAGTAATCATGCGTGCCAACATCTCCTCGCTATTGGAAGATGGGCCTAGTGTTGCAACAATTTTTGTTTTGCGAAGCGTCAAATTTGCACCTCCAATATTAATTTTGTATTTCTATTCTTCAGTATTTTTTACAAAATTCAATAAAAAATGGGGCTCGCAGCCCCATTTTTTATTATCAATCCCACTAATGTATCAGGCTGCAATAGTAGACATTAATTTTTGGCACGTAATTCAAGTATTTCAACGGCTGGTAATTTTTTACCTTCTAAAAACTCCAAAAATGCACCGCCTGCAGTTGAAATATAATCGATTTTATCCTCAATGTTGTACTTCTGAATTGCGGCAATCGTATCGCCACCACCCGCTAAAGTAAAAGCTTTAGTGTTAGCAATTGCATGCGCAATCGTTTTAGTGCCCTCACCAAACTGATCAAATTCAAACACACCGACTGGGCCATTCCATACCACTGTACCGGCATTTTTAATGATCTCTGCTATTTCATTAGCAGATTTCGCGCCAATATCGAAAATCATATCGTCAGCAGCCACCGCAGCCACGTCTTTCTTGATAGCTGGTTCATTAGCATCGAATTTTTTACCACATACTACGTCCAGCGCAATCGGCACTGCTGCGCCTCTTTGGCTCATTTTTCCCATTAATGTGCGGGCAACTGGCACTAAATCATCTTCACAGAGTGATTTACCTACTTCATTGCCGGCAGCTTTAAGAAAGGTATTCGCTATACCCCCACCCACCACCATCTGATCTACTTTTTCTGACAGACTTTCTAGTACGGTCAATTTAGTCGAAACCTTACTACCACCTACAATCGCAACCATAGGGCGCGCCGGGTTTAATAACGCTTTAGTCAGTGCTTCAAGTTCATTCACCAACAGAATACCTGCAGCCGCTACAGGTGCAAACTTCGCTACACCATGTGTTGAGGCTTCTGCACGGTGTGCAGTGCCAAAAGCATCCATCACAAATATATCGCAAAGTTTTGCATATTTTTGTGACAATTCGTCAGTACTTTTCTTTTCACCTTTGTTAAATCGACAGTTTTCAAGAACAACTAGTTCACCCGCAGCTACTTCAAAACCACCATCGACCCAGTCTTTAATTAGACGTACCGGTTTAGATAGTTTTACAGCAATTACATCCACTACTGGCTTGAGTGAATTTTCTTCTGAGTAAACGCCTTCTTCAGGGCGACCTAAATGTGATGTGACCATCACTTTAGCACCAGCCTTTAACGCGTGTTCAATAGT
>DASQFK010000083.1:0-10118 GCA_035633175.1 Methylotenera sp. | reverse complement strand
ATTGCTATGCCGATGATGCTTGCATGGTACTTTTCTAAACGAGAAGGCCATGCGAAAACGGCTGACTTTATAATCGGTGGATTACTATTATTAGTGCCTGCAACTTTAATCATTAAACAACCAGATCTAGGCACTGGCTTGTTGATTACTGCCTCAGGTTTTTACGTGTTATTTTTAGCGGGCTTGAGCTGGAAACTGCTCGTTGGAGGCGCAATAGCCTTTGCCGCATCTACGCCAGTTTTATGGTCTATGTTGCATGACTACCAGCGGCGGCGCATCGAAATCTTGCTGGATCCAACCCAAGATCCGCTAGGAGCAGGCTACCATACGATACAAGCGATTATTGCGTTAGGATCGGGTGGATCGGCTGGTAAAGGCTGGCTCCAAGGCACGCAAACTCAGCTAGACTTTTTACCCGAACGTACGACTGACTTTATATTTGCTGTGTTTGGTGAGGAGTTCGGCTTTTTAGGCAATATATTACTTCTGCTATTATTTAGTTTAATTATTATGCGTGGATTATATATTGCCTCACAAGCGCAAAGTACATTTACAAGATTGCTTGCCGGCAGCATTACACTGACTTTCTTCACCTACGCTTTTGTTAACATAGGCATGGTGAGCGGTATTTTACCTGTAGTGGGTGTACCATTACCTTTAATTAGTTATGGCGGCACCTCTATGGTAACGTTATGTTTAAGCTTCGGTATTTTAATGAGCATACAAACACATAAAAAATTGGTGGCTTCGTAATTGCATCTGCCAATTTAAACGACAAGGTATTACATTTGAACTTACTCGACGTAAAAAAAATCATCCTCATTTTATGTGTTGGCGTATTAGCATCCTGCAGTGGTGCTTCTGTAACTAAACCAGAAGCAAAAGCACCAGCTACACGCCAGCCTAATACGGCACAAACACCTGCCGTAAAAAGCGTGCCTCCTATTACCAAAAATGATACGAATTCAGACACTGCAAAACCTGGCTCTGGTGGCTATTATTTAGATGATGGCCCAGGTGAAAACGCACCGGCAGATATTGACGGCATTCCAGATGCAAAATTAAAAACTGAAGCGCCACTTGTGCGCGCCAACAAACCTTATTCCGCACTTGGCCAGAGATACACACCCATGACCAAATATATGCCCTATAAAAAACAAGGCATCGCTTCTTGGTACGGCAAACGGTTTCATGGCAGAAAAACTGCCAACGGTGAGGTGTATGACATGTATGCCATGACCGGAGCGCACACTACATTACCGCTGCCAAGCTATGTAAAAGTCACCAATCCAGCAAATGGCCGTTCAGTAATAGTAAGAATTAATGATAGAGGACCGTTTAAGCACTCTAGATTGATTGATTTATCTTATGCGGCGGCACATAAATTAAGGTTAATCTCAAAGGGCAGCGGCTTAGTGGAAGTCGAAACTATCGACACTAGCCCAGAGGCAATGTTGAAAAATTCAAACAACCTGGTGTCGAACAATTCCGCCGCCATGATGCCGGAGGTGGCAATAGAAAATACGGCCATGCAAACTACACAAGATACAGGCATGGTTAAAACAAACTTTGAAACCAAATCAAGTAATGAAGTCATAACAGACACTAAGATTGAGACTTCTATTACCAGTAACCACAACAGTGGATATTACGTGCAAGCAGGCGCTTTCAAAAACGAAATTAATGGCGAGCTTTTGCAGAAGAAAATACAAGGCTTAGCACTCGCTGAAAATGTAGGTCTTGCTAACGTGTATAATAATGGTTTATACCGAGTAAAACTCGGACCTTTTGCCGGCAGAAGTGAAGCCGATGCTACAGCCACTAAGATACGCAAACAATTAAACACCGCCGCAATCGTCACTAATCAATAAGTCAATTAAAACTCATGCCATTCATTACTCGCACTATTTTAAATAATATTTTAACGCCTCTTTTCGCAAGCCTTTTTGCATTCTCGCTCAGCCAATCTGCAAATGCTGGCGGGGCGCAGATTGCACCACCGCCTAGCTTGGCTGTTAAAGCCTATCTGCTTAAAGATTACAATAGCGGCAATATCATTGCCTCACAAAAAAGCGATATGCGGGTGGAGCCAGCGTCACTTACCAAGTTAATGACAGTTTATCTAGCTTTCAAAGCAATAAAAAACGGACATCTACAACTAAATCAAACATTACCTGTAAGCGAACTCGCCTGGAAAGTTGAAGGCTCTAAAATGTTTATTGAGCCGAATAAACCCGTCACTGTTGACGAGCTTTTGCACGGCACAATTATTCAGTCTGGGAATGATTCTTCCATTGCTTTAGCGGAGGGCATTGCCAGTTCAGAAACACTTTTTGCGGAAATGATGAATAAAGAAGCACAACGTATGGGCATGAAGAATACCCACTATATAAATTCAACGGGTCTGCCGGATGCCCAGCATTACACCACTGCCAAAGATTTAAGTTTACTAGCGACGGCGCTCATTCATGACTTTCCGACTGAATATCAGCGTTTATATTCAGTTAAAGAATATACCTACAACAATATCACCCAACCTAACCGTAATCGCTTGCTATGGTTAGACCCTAATGTCGATGGCATGAAAACAGGCCACACCGAATCTGCGGGATTTTGCCTAATTTCATCGGCTAAACGTGATGGCGTGCGTCGTATTTCTGTTGTATTGGGCGCACCGACCGATGCCGCACGCGCGACTGAAAGCCAAAAACTGCTTAATTATGGCTTTCAATTTTTTGATTCAAAACTGGTCTATAAACAAGGTCAAAGCATCAATCAACTAAAAGTATGGAAAGGAGCAGAAAATCAAGTGGCATCAACAGTAGCCAATGATTTATTTCTCACTCTGCCCAAAGGTGAATATGCTAATGTCAGAGCTATCATGTCAAGCACGCAGCCTTTAATCGCACCAATTAAAAAAGGCCAAGTGATTGGTAACGTAAAATTCACCTTAAACGGCAAAACGATAGATGAACGTGCCTTAATAGCCGCAAAATCGATTGATGCCGCAGGTATTTTAGGCCGCGCTTGGGATTCAATTAAACTCCTTTTACAATAAAACTATCGTTTTATAAAAAATAGCACATCAATACCTTTACTGATTATGGCCGATATTGAAGAACATACAGCAGGACCTTTAATCGACTTTCCATGTGAGTTCCCCATCAAAGTGATGGGGGAAATGCAAGATACATTCGCGAGTACGATCATTGGTCTTATCCAAACCCTAGTGCCAGCATTTAACGCCACACACATTGACATGCGCGCAAGCTCTGGTGGTAAATACGTCAGCTTAACTTGTACTGTACATGTCGTTTCACAAGTGCAGCTCGATGATGTCTATCGACTTTTAAGTGCGCACCCCCTCGTTAAATTTGCGCTTTAACCAAACTGCTGTTGATATATCTGCTATGCAGCCTTTAATCATTAGGCATTTAGGTATTACCGATTTTGACAGTACATGTCTGGCCATGCAGCGTTTTACAGCAGATCGGTCGGCAGATACGCCCGATGAATTGTGGTTAACCGAACATCCGCCAGTTTATACTTTAGGTCTCAATCGTAAGCAGGTGCGCTTGCCAGCGGACTCAAACATTCCTTTGATACATACTGACCGTGGCGGAAAGATTACTTATCATGGTCCAGGTCAAATCATTGTGTATGTATTACTTGATCTAGCACGTAATAACTTCAATATCCGTAGCCTGGTCAATCAATTGGAAAATTCGGTAATAGCGTTACTGGCAACATATGAGATATCCGCTATTGCCAAAAAGGACGCCCCCGGGGTTTATGTCCTTGACAATCTTGGACATGAAGCAAAAATCGCCTCACTTGGCTTACGCATTAAAAATAATTGCTGTTATCATGGCTTAAGTTTGAATGTAAACATGGACTTAAAGCCATTTACTGCAATTGACCCTTGTGGCTATGTAGGACTTAACGTAACCCAAACAAGCGATTTAGGCATCACTGCCAACAAAGAAACGATAGGTGAATTATTACTAAAAATACTCACCGTTCAAATAGCCAATGGAAACAAGCATGACTGAAACAACCTCTATTAATAAGCACGACCATAAGACACCTAGCCCTAAAATTGCAGGTGTTAAAGAGATTGATGCAGCAAAAACATCGCGCATCCCCATCAAAATCATTCCGCAACCTATGCAGCGTAAACCAGAATGGATACGCATGAAAGTGCCGGACTCTGCACGCTATCAAGAGATTAAAAGCATATTGCGTGAGAACAATCTTCATACCGTATGCGAAGAAGCTAGCTGCCCCAATATTGGCGAATGCTTTAGTGGTGGTACTGCCACGTTTATGATTTTGGGTGATATTTGTACACGCAGATGCCCATTTTGCGATGTAGCACACGGCAAACCGCTTGCACCTGATGTCAATGAGCCTGAAAATTTAGCTCGTACTATTGCACAAATGAAGCTCAAATACGTGGTTATTACCAGTGTCGATCGCGATGACTTACGTGATGGCGGTGCCCAGCATTTTGTAGATTGCATTCAAGCCGTACGTGCACATTCACCGAATATCAAAATTGAAATCCTTGTGCCGGATTTTCGGGGCCGCTTAGATGTAGCCATGGAAATTTTAAATAAAGCGCCGCCCGACGTCATGAATCATAATCTTGAAACGGTGCCACGCCTTTACAAGCAAGCTAGACCCGGCTCAGATTATCAGAACTCGCTGAGTTTATTGAAAACGTTTGGTGACTTGTATCCCCACGTACCAACTAAATCAGGCTTAATGCTAGGTTTAGGTGAAACGGACGAGGAGATACTAGCTGTGATGCAAGATTTACGTGCCCACAATGTAAGCATGTTAACACTAGGCCAATATCTACAGCCTAGCGTGCATCATTTACCCGTAATGCGATATGTAGCCCCAGCTATTTTTGATGAATTAAAACAAAAAGCCGATGCCATGGGCTTTAATAATACTGCGAGTGGCCCCATGGTAAGAAGTAGTTATCACGCAGACGTGCAGGCACATCAAGTGATATAGGCTAACTTATCAAAACTTAATAAAGAAGAAATTATGGTTCCTCATCTAACTACTGCACTGATCGGCCCGCTATTATCATTAGAAAGCAAAATGCTGAACGATATGCCGAAAATCGAGCATTGGTTCCGCTCGCAGTGGTTAGAATATGCATCACCATTTTATGCCAGCGTCGATTTACGTAATTCTGGTTTCAAATTAGCCCCGGTAGATACCAATCTTTTTCCCGGCGGCTTTAATAACCTGAATCCAGAATTTTTAACTTTGAGCGTCCATGCCGCGATGGT
This sequence comes from Methylotenera sp., assembly GCA_035633175.1. Classification (GTDB taxonomy): domain Bacteria; phylum Pseudomonadota; class Gammaproteobacteria; order Burkholderiales; family Methylophilaceae; genus Methylotenera. Next base: position 4,809 of record DASQFK010000083.1, on the reverse strand, counting down.
CGCAGTTGAAAAAATCTGCCCTGAGGCACATCGTTTACTGATTATTCCTGAAAACCATACCCGTAACACCTACTATTTACGTAATGTGGTGGAACTGGTGAGCATCATGAAACAAGCCGGGCTGGATGTAAGGGTAGGCTCAATATCACCTGAAATTACCGAACCCACCTCATTGGAAACGCACGATGGCCATCACTTATTGCTAGAGCCAGTAGTGCGTGATGGTAACCGCATCAAACTCGTTAACAAAGAGTTGGGCGACTTTGATAGTTGCGCAATTCTGCTTAATAACGATTTATCGGCTGGTATACCGGAGATATTAAATAATCTCGAGCAAGATTTAATCCCACCTTTGCATGCAGGCTGGAGCACACGTCGTAAATCACAGCACTTTGGCGCTTATAACAAAGTGGCCGGCGAATTCGCAGATTTGCTGGAAATTGATGAATGGCTGTTAAATCCATATTTTGATACCTGTGGCGAAATCGACTTTCATGCGCGTACGGGCGAGGATTGTCTGGCACTCAAGGTTGAAGAGTTGCTGGCAAAAATCAAAATCAAATATGCACAATATGGCGTAACGCAAGAACCATTTGTCATTGTGAAAGCGGATGCCGGCACTTATGGCATGGGTATCATGACCGTAAAATCTCCCGATGATGTACGCGATTTAAACCGTAAAGCACGTAATAAGATGTCTGTAGTGAAAGAAGGCCTGCAGGTTTCAGAAGTGATTATTCAAGAAGGCATTTATACGTTTGAGAGCATTAACGACGCCGTAGCTGAGCCCGTAGTCTATATGATGGACCATTTTGTAATTGGCGGCTTTTACCGCGTACATACAGGACGTGGGGTGGATGAGAACTTAAATGCACCAGGCTCGCATTTTGTACCATTAGCTTTTGAAAAGCCATGTACGATGCCAGATTGTGCCGGAGCACCGGATGCCTTGCCAAACCGCTTTTATGCGTATGGCGTAGTGGCACGTTTAGCTTTGCTTGCCGCCGCGATTGAATTGCAAGAGCAAGATCCGTTAAATCAATAATCTTTATTTATCACATTACATGAAACTACTTTTCATTCTAGACCCGCTTGAGAGCCTAAAAACTTATAAAGACACCAGCATCGCTATTATGCGTGAAGCAGCTAGCCGTGGTCATGAATTGTTTGTCAGCATGCAACATGACCTGTTTTTACGTGGTGATGTTGCGAAAATCAATGCTAAAAAGTTTACTTTTACCGAACAAACCTTCACATTAGCAGAAGTTGTTGAATACACACCGGCTGAGTTTGACGCAGTGATTATGCGTAAAGATCCGCCTTTTGATAATGAGTATCTTTATAGTACCTATTTATTAGAAATCGCTGCAAACCAAGGTGCGCGTATTTTTAATAATCCAGCTGCGATTCGTAGCTGGAATGAAAAGTTATCAGTCACTCGCTTTCCACAATTTGCACCTGAATTTCTAGTCACAGCAAATAACGATCTAATTCGAGAGTTCTTAAATACGCATCAAGATATTGTTGTTAAGCCACTCGATGGCATGGGTGGTAGTAGTATCTTTAGGTTAGATTTAAAAGACCCTAATATCAGCGTGATCTTAGAGACTATTACGCACTACGGCACGCGGACCATTATGGCGCAGCAGTTTTTACCGGCTATTTGGCAAGGCGATAAACGTATTATCGTGATAGATGGTGTGCCACTGCCCTATTCACTTGCACGTATTCCTAAACCTGGCGAAACGCGCGGCAATCTAGCCGCAGGCGGAACAGGCGTTGCGCAACTATTAAGTGCACGTGATTTAGAAATTGCGACTACCGTAGGCAAAGTGCTCAAAGAACAAGGCTTGTTTTTGGTCGGCCTAGACGTGATTGGCGACTATTTGACGGAAATAAATGTCACTAGCCCCACCGGTATGGTAGAAATCGCGCAGCAGACGATTAATATAGAAGCACCATGTAATCCGGCCAGCATTATGTTAGATGCACTAGAAACTATCCTCACATAACACATGACTCATCTTCATTTTCTATAAAATGCGCAAAGGCTTTGTATTTCTAGAAGCACTTGCCATTGTAATATTAGGCAATTTTGTGCTGTAAAAAACTATTTCAAAGAACCGCTTTATCACAGCCAAAGTTACGTTTTTGGCACACTGGTCGATATCACCATTTATGGCTAGACTGATGAGCGAGCTAGATTATTAAGCGATCATGTGTTGCAGGACTTTCAGCACTTACACAACCAATTACATGCTTGGAAGCCTATATCAGCAGGTAAACTCAGTGAATTAGGCGAACTAAATGCAGCTTAATTGATTGTGGTATATTTATGGCTGATTCCACATGCAGGTGTGGCATATTTGATCCCTATTTTTGCCTTAGCTGCCCTGTTTTTCGGCATGATTAATGGCTTAATTACCGTCAAACTTCTTGCTTACAAATTTAGTCGACAGGATAGTCCATAGCGGTATATTGCACTACAATTTTTACGACTGACCTAACAGCAGCATTGGCTTTTAATCCAGGTGAAAATTTAGTTTCCAGAAAACTAGCCAAAGCACTTTTAACAAACTCCTCTGGAAGTTCTGATTTTACTAGCTCAACTTTTACCACACTACCGTCTATATCTATCCACAAACGTACCGTTAGCTTACCTCCTTGAGGATAATTTACTAGCTCAGGCGGATTAAGATTTATGTTTTCAAGTATGGCGGGCGATTCATCCAATTCCGTGATGGTATAGTATTTTGGTTCCGGAAAATTCAAAGAAGTGTTAACTGAATTGATTTCATTATCAGTAGTATTTTTTAAATCATTACTGACTTCCATAGGATAGATATATTCCTCTGAGTTTTTCTCCGATGCCGTAGTACTATTTGGTTCAGAGCTAAGTTTTGGTTTAAATAAATTTACAGTCAGCGCCTGACTTTGATGGCTTAATGATGATTTCGATGCCGATTCTGGGAAAGATATCATGAGCATCCAGAAGACAAAGCCGTGTATGACTATTGATAAGCCAGACGAAATTACAATGCGTGAATTCACTATAATTATTTGAAAGTACTTATTAGATCTAGATGACGGCAGCATCTAACATACTGCCGTCAACTAACGTTTAATCTGTTTCAAGATACCAATAAACTCGTTGCCGTGGTCCAGATGGATTAATTATAGGTTCATTACCATCAAATTGGTCTTTACAGCCAATACAAAATGGCGTCTTTTTCCCATCAATATCCACTATACCACCGACAGGAGAAGGGGGTAAACCACCATAATTGTAGTCTGTATATCTAGAGTTTGATACAGTCGACCCAGCCGGTGTAATGGGTGCGCCGCTCAAGAATGTTACAGCATACCCTCGAGCATTACCTAAATTAACTCCACAAGAATTACTAGTTTCACTCGCGCTTTTTGGGCCATTAGTACCAAAATAAGTGACGCCACCTATAGTCAAGGCTTTATTAACTGCCTGTTCACATCGTGACGCTGCTGGTGTAGCAGATGTATAGTTTAGTAAATTGAAGCGCCAACCATTTGTGCCTATGGGTGCTGTCAGATTAGTGGTGACATCCGTTAAATCTGCAGGTGTAATGGCTGCCGAAGGGTAGGCGCTTGGTCTATCTTTAAGCATAAAAAATTGGTTCTGTACACCTGAAGTAGCCGAGAAGTTATTACATGCATAGTTACTACTTAAGGGATGCTCTCTATCGCCTGACCCTATCATCACGGCGTTATAGCCATTATATACAACCACATCAGGCCCAAATAGAAATTTACGTGCTTGACCAGTTTCACTCAAACTAGCAATAGTGATATTTGCTGCAGTGGAATTACTTGTCCAAGCTGTGCCGAAGGTAGTCCCGTCGTATGTACCTAGATTGACACGATATACATATCCTCCGGTGTCTGCAGCATAGGCAAAGGTGGCATAACCGTTAGCATCCGTAAGTAAAGTTATTTCGCCTGGCACGCTATAATTGGTTGGATAAGTGCGCAAGATTGCTCCCGTATCCGCGTCCACAAACCAGATGTTAGCTCCCTTGCGCGGCGTGGTTGTGCAGCGTGTCTGGCTATCAACATCCTCGCAAGTGTCATATCCCCCGCCAAACACCAAAACCGGTTTGGGTCTGCTAGCGCTATCAACGTAACCACTGAGGTATGCAAGCTGAGGCTTCGACCAGGTTTGCCCGATGGCTGACCAGCCAGCGGAACAATTGCTATCATTTGTTGTAATGTTGGTAAAGCAACCTTTGCGCCATTTAAGACTAGGACTAGTGGGTGTACTTACGTCGAAGGCATAAATCGCCCTACCACCGCGACGCATGGTAGGATAAATCCAAACAGTGCTTGTGCTCTGAAAGACACCAATTGAACCATCAAAAAAATAGTCTTTTGCTTTAGGTGTAGGTGTAAGTGAGCTTGAAACCGTGGGGAAATTTATTTTCTGCGTGTTAACTTTTAAGCGGTTTAAATTTATATAACTTTCTGGCGCTATAAAGCCCCAATATTCGTTTCCAGCGGTACTTGTTGTATTACCATTTACTGCATGCAATACACCATCATCTGCACCATAAAAGGACACTACGCCTATGGTTCCACCATAATCCACTACCGCAGGCTGGGAATGTACCACTCCACCATGAATGGAAGGTCGCATTTCATTAATAATAGTATTAGGAAAAGCGGTAGTAGTATTTTCGTTGTCGACATCTTGACCACGTACCCAATTCACTAAGTTATCTTTGTCAGTATCGGTTGCAACACCAAAGCTTGTAGCAGTCAAACTTGTATTTGCGGTGT
>DASQFK010000082.1:0-5326 GCA_035633175.1 Methylotenera sp. | reverse complement strand
ATGGTTAAGTCAGACTCTTAGGTAAAAATATGGTGATCATCGTTCCGCCCGCTGGCCTGGCGTCAAATTTGAGTGTGCTGCCAAGCGCATCACACACTTTAAAGGCGAACGGAATGCCTAAGCCAGTGCCGAATCTCTTAGTCGTAGGGGCGCTCATAGCGCTAGGATCTGGGGTAAATGGCATACCGCAGCCTTGGTCCAGCAGTTGTAGTTTAAATTCTTCCGGCATTATCTTAAGTGTAATTTCTAGCTGACTAGACTTCTGCGACGCATCAATCGCATTTAACAATAAGTTATAAATCACTTGTTCAAGCAAATGCGCATCTGTGAAAATTGCATCGTTTTTAGGCCAAGCCGGTAGTTTTATTAATATAGATTTCTCTTTAATTTTTTGTTGTAATGGCGCGAGGGCGCCTTCTACAATATCCTTGATTCGAGTATTGCTAGGTTGCGGTTTAAGCGGATGTAAGTATGCCAATAGCGCACCTGTCCAGCGTTCCAGCCTGTCCACTGTGCTAATGATACCCACTAATGACTCTCGCGTTTCTGCATCATGTTCCGGGGTATCCAGCACTTGTGCAATCGCACGTATGCTTGCCAAAGGGTTACGGATATTGTGCGCTAACATGGGTACGAGTAAACCTTGTGCAGCTTGTTTTTCAGTCCGCACTAAGGTTTCTTGGCTAATAACTAATTTATCAGCCATTTCATTTATAGCTTTTGAAACTGAAGCAAGCTCTGCCACGCCTCCTTCTGGTGCGCGATGAGCAAGGTTGCCGGCGCTGATTTCTGCTGTGGCTTTTAGCACACCGTTAATAGGTTTTACAATCGCACGTTTTAAAAATACTCTTGAAAATATCAGCAGGAGTATGGCCAAAAGCAGTGGGATAATCAGCAAGATAGTTGAGGTGCGTTTGGAATCTTTCAGTCGTTTATCCAGCACATTTTGTTGCTGGCTAAGCAGTTTCTCTGTACGGGCAAGGATATCTTCATAGCGCTTAAAAAGACCGGTTTCTAAGCCTGCATTTAATGCGTGTTTGATGGATTTTTGGGTAGCATCATTGTTAATACCTTGCTGTTGGTCAAACAAGGAAGACGTTTCAAATACAAATTCTTTATAACTAGCGTGTAGCTCGTTAATGGCGGCTTTTTCAGCTGCACTTACGGCAATGGCATTCAGTTGAATAAAGTGTTTTTCGACCGAAATGGTAAATTGGTTATATTCTTCACGGGCACCTAAATCGTCTAAAAAATAGGCATCAAATAACTCTTTCATTTGTCTATACAAGTCGCCGCGCGTTTGCTGTACCTCGGTGACTAATGAGCCAATACGATTTGCTTCCTGGCTAGATTTTTCCCATAAATGAATGCCAATCGCACCTGCGGTAGCCGCTAAAATAATGAGCAAAATAAAGGCAAGCTCATGAATGAGCAATAAGTCTTTGAGGGATTTGTTTTTTTTGAGCATGGATTTAGAGCTACGTTTTTATTCTATGTCTTGCTTCATGCAATGTAGCAAGGTTAAGTTATTCCAGCTTAAATGGAATGGGCACTGTGATGCTAAAGTTGCTGCCACGTAAAGCTTCTGGCGGGGCAGGAAAAGGCGTCGCTTTATCGACCATTTCTAATGCTTGTTTATCTAAAGCCTCATAACCACTACTTTTAATGATTTTTTTCGATTTTAATCTGCCATTACCATCCAACTGCAACTCTATGATTGCCTCACCTTGCCAACCACGCATCTGTGCGATTCGTGGATATTGCTTGTGCTTGCTAATTGCCCCCCATAAGGTATTGCCGTAGTCACCGTTTGCAACGCGAATATCGGCCTGATTAGGTTCAACCGGTGTTACAACAGGCGCAGGCGGCACAGGTGATGGGGGCGCTTCAACTTTAGGCGCTACTGCAATCACTTCAGGTTGTGTTGGCGGCGGCGCTATGTAAGTTGGCTCGTCTTTTATCACAGTAGGAATTGGTAAAGCCTTAACTTTAGGTTCAACCTTGGGCTTAATGGGATCGGGTTTAACTGGCTCTGGTTGCGGTTGAATAGGCTCTGGTAGTACTACAGGCGGCGGTTCTGGCTTGCTTACTAACTCAACTTCTAATATCTCAGGTTTTTTAACCGTATCAAGCTTAATGTTAGGAATAACGAACGCCAATAATACATGCAGCAATATTGAGCAGACAATTGCCCATATAAGCGTATTTTCACCAGTGTTGAAATGACTAGTTGTTGAATGTTTTACAGCGATATTCAAGGAAGCAATGAGGCCTAGAGTGTTAAGGGGTTAATAAAATAAAAAATTATACAATAAGGTTACGTCTGTGGTGGGGTGAACATTGCTATTGCCAATATTCTCGTTAAACAATGCCATCTAATACTTGCACTTGTACCATTGCGCCAGCATCAAGGTTGCCAACAGTTTCATTCAGTACAATAAAACAATTGGCGAGCGACATAGAGCTTAATATTGCAGAGCCTTGAGCGCCAGTGGGCTTTACTTTCCAATGGCCATTTGCATCAGCAAACAATATTCCACGTTGAAACTCGGTACGGCCAGTCATCTTTTTAATTGGCTCCGTACATTCGACATTAAACATAGGCAAAGGTGCGGGGTTCGGTTGTCCCATCAGTACTAACATAGCTTCGCGTACAAATTGATAAAACGTGACCATGACTGCCACAGGATTACCAGGTAAACCAAAGTAGTGAGCAGTTGTTCCGTTATTCCCTTGAATCTTGCCATAAGCTAAAGGTCTGCCAGGCTTCATAGCGATTTTCCAAAATACCACTTGCCCATGTTTGGCTAACAATAGCTTCATGTAATCGGCTTCACCCACAGAAACCCCGCCGCTGGTAATTACCGCGTCTGCTTGGTTCGACGCTGCCAGTAGCGTACTTTCCAATAAATCTGGCGCATCTGGAATGGCACCTAAATCTATGGTTTCTACCCCTAAGCGATTTAACATACCAAACAAGCTGTAGCGATTGCTATCGTAAACTTGCCCCACTTTTAATGGTGTACCCACGCCTGCCAGTTCATCACCGGTAGAAAAGAACGCGACTTTGAGTTTACGATAAACGGTAATTTCACCTACACCCAGTGAAGCAATCAACCCTAAATCAGCAGCACGTATCATGTGGCCTGCAGCTAATACAGTTTGACCTTGCATTAAATCTTCACCTGCATAACGTACGTTCATGGCGCGTTTAGGCGGTTCGGTAAAAGTGATGTGCTCACTATCAACTTTAACTCTTTCTTGCATGATGACGGTATCAGCGCCTGCTGGCAGCATACCCCCCGTCATAATGCGTACACATTCACCACCTGCTAATTTTCCGTCGAAAGATTTACCTGCAAAAGCAGTGCCTACCATTCTTAATCTCGTAGGTTTGTTTAAATTAATGTCGTCTGCATTAAACGCATAGCCATCCATCGCAGAGTTATCGTAGTTAGGCACGTTTGTTGGCGATAATATGTCTTTAGCCAGTACCCGCCCCAGGCAATCACGTATCTGTAATTTTTCAGTTTCTGCAACTGGACTCAAAAATTGTTTAATGAATTGCCTAGCCTTTACCACAGGCATGGAATTTGGATCGTAGTCGTCCATACAGCTTGGGTCTGCAACGATTTGCGATAATGAAGTAGAGATGGTCATGGATTTACAGAGTCTAGTTTAAGAACTTCAAGCATTATAAAGTCAGCAATCGCAGAAATATTATTTAAGTCCAAAGTTGGCAAGGATAAATCAAGTGGTATATCAGAAGCTACCGCAATGATATCTGCCCCTGAAGCTGCCAATAAAGGCGTATTCATGCTCGCTCTATACACTTCAATTTTCGGGACGGCAGCTGACTTAAAACCTTCAACCAAAATTAGATCTGCATAGTCTGGGTTGAATTGTTTTAGCAATTCATTTAAATCTGCTTCACCTGAAGAAAGAGGCGTACGGATCATTTCAGTCATCAACGCCCAGCGTTTACCAGAGGCAATTAAAGTTTGTACCGCACCTGATTCACGAATCTGGTAACTGTCTTTACCTGGATGATCAATATCAAACTGATGGTGCGCGTGCTTAATCACAGAGACTCTGACATTGCGTTTCGCAAGCTCAGGAATTAACTGCGTGATTAAGGTGGTTTTGCCTGCGTTGCTACCCGCAGCGCAGATACCTAGTATGGGTATTGTTGTTCTATTCATGATTTGATTTTAACTGTAATTCAAGCGCCGCTAAATCTTCAAAAGTATTCAGGTTGATAAAAGCTTCGGCATTATCACTGAAATCCACTTCAATATAATTTAAGCTTTTTTGCCAAGCACTCACCTTGCGATTACCTTCTTGCAAATAGACAGTCAAACTAGGTAACACACTTTTCTTACACAAACAAAATACAGGATGCACATCGCCATCACTAGTTGCAACGGCAATGTCAGCGCCATTATGTATTAATCCTGAAAGTAGCCGTTCAGCTAAATCATTTGGTAATAAAGGTGAGTCACATGGTACGGTCAGCAAATACTCATGACGGGCATGCTTTAAACCTAAGTTAAAGCCCGCCAACGGGCCAACAAAATCGGCAGTCTCATCCTGTAATACACGATAGCCTAGATTTTGATATTGGGTGATTTCGCGATTGGCGTTAATGAGGATTTCATCGACTTGTGGGATTAAGCGGTCAATTACATTTTGTATAAGAGACTTTTGTTGCAATAACACTAAACCTTTGTCGACTCCACCCATACGTATGGCGCGACCACCAGAAAGAATGACAGATGAGAAAGGCATAGTTAAGCGTTAAATATATTAATTTCAGCTAAATATGCCGTAGCTAAAATTATTAGCCAAATAGAGCAAGTAATAAATTTATTTTTTTGTTCTAAAGTATTGGTATAAAAAGCATGTCCGATGAATTCTGAAACGCCCCTAGATCCAAAGACTAAGCCATAAATAGCTGGAATAATTACAAATAAAATAAAAAGCTTTTGTCCAGTGTAACCAAGAATTAAAGAGCTAATGTCTCCGAAAGAAACTCTAAATAAATAGTTATAACTTTTACTGGAAAGAATACCTAATGTAATAACAACGGCGATGTTGAAAATTATTGGTGCAATGATTGCCGAAAAAAATCTGTCAAACATTTTAGCCGCCAGTATGCGACATAAATCTAATAACGGCGGGTTCTGCTCGACGTAAATCAAAATCATGTCCTTTAGGTTTAATCGCCATGCTACCTAAAATCGCTTCAATTAATGGCTGATCATCATTGGGATAATCTCTTAACAGCGGCATTAAATCTACTTTATCTTCTTGACCTAAGCATAAG
>DASQFK010000081.1:0-5650 GCA_035633175.1 Methylotenera sp. | reverse complement strand
ATATCGACATTTTTATGCGCCTGTTCAATCAGGCTAAGCACATCGCCCATCCCTAAAACGCGGGATGCCATACGCTCAGGATGGAAAGGCTCTAAGCCATCGACCTTTTCACTAACTCCGACAAACTTGATTGGTTTGCCGGTAATGTGGCGAACGGATAACGCTGCACCACCGCGAGAGTCGCCATCTAGCTTGGTAAGTATAATACCTGTCAGTGGTAGGGTATCGCCGAAGGCTTTTGCAGTATTGACTGCATCTTGACCTTGCATGGCGTCTACCACAAACAAGGTTTCAATTGGGTTAAGCAAAGCATGCAACGCTTTGATTTCCGCCATCATCGCTTCATCAATACCTAAACGACCTGCAGTATCAAAAATCACCACATCGTAGTAGCCGCGTTTAGCGAAGTCTAATGCCGCATTGGCAATATCTGCTGGCTTCTGTGTTGCATTACTATCAAAGCAGTCAACCTCTAGTTGTTTGGCGAGCGTTTTAAGTTGCTCAATCGCAGCGGGGCGATACACGTCGGCACTGGCTAACAGTACTTTCTTTTTTTGTTCTTTAAGTAATTTTGCAAGTTTGGCTGAAGTTGTCGTTTTACCAGAACCTTGCAAACCTGCCATGAGGATGATAGCGGGAGGCACTGCGGCTAGATTCAAACCTACGTTCGCCTTGCCCATCAGCGTGGTGAGTTCATCTTGAACCACTTGTATCACTGCCTGACCTGGCGTCAGGCTTTGCAACACCTCTTGACCATGCGCGCGCAATTTAACTTGTGCGATAAAGTCTTTAACAACTGGCAGCGCAACGTCTGCCTCAAGCAGTGCCATACGCACTTCGCGCATGGCATCTGCAATGTTCTCTTCCGACAACCTTGCTTGACCACGTAGATTTTTAATAACGCCCTGCAGGCGCCCTGTTAAATTTTCTAGCATTGCATACTCTTAACAATTCATTAGAATTCAATTTTACATCAAGCTATTATGTTTGAAGCATATTTGCGCCATAATTGCATTGTTATAAATTCATTGTGAAAACCCAATGCAAAAATTAATTCCTTATTTAGCGGTTGTGTTTATCTATTTAGCTGTTGCGGCTGATTTTTGGCGAAACGCAAAAGATGCCTCAAATGAACAATTCTTAAAATTACATAGCGCGATGATTGCGCTTGGATTGATCATTCATGGCTGGCTGCTATATCAAGGTGTTTTTGAAAACGGCTTTAATCTAGGTTTTTTTAATGCACTTTCGGCTATATTTTGGCTGACGCTACTTATTTATTGGATTGCAGATTTAAAACATCAACTCACCAGTTTACAAGCTTTTGTACTGCCGCCAGCGGCTGTCTTTGCAGTTCTGCCCGCGTTTAATGTGAGCAATCACTATCTTCCCACGGCAGAAGCACCGTTATTCATGCTGCATATTGGCATAGCTATATTTGCCTATAGCTTATTTACCTTTGCAGCATTGCACGCATTACTGATGGCGATTGCCGAGCGCAGCCTGCATCATAAAACGAACTTTATCAAACTACCGAGCTTTCCACCGCTCATGGTGATGGAAAGCTTATTGTTCAAAGTCATTACCTTAGGGTTCGTCTTACTGACATTAACCTTGATCAGCGGCATGTTGTTTTCAGAACATATTTTTGGCAAACCCATGCAGATTAACCATAAAACGATATTCTCTATCGCCAGTTGGGTAATCTATGGCGGATTGCTATTTGGGCGCTTCCAATATGGCTGGCGCGGTTTAAAAGCCATCCGCTGGACCTTGGTAGGGTTCTTATTACTATTACTGGCTTACGTAGGCAGCAAATTTATCTTACAAGTTTTGCTGCATCGCTAAGATTTAACTTAGCGATATTACAAACCTAGCAGCGCAAAACTAAACTTACCTTAAACTTATTGACGGCCAGTTTTGCTGTTTTGCATATTCAGCCAATATGGCATCTGCATCCACAGCTACTGGATTCGTCACCAGTTTCATGAGCGGTAAATCATTGTGCGAATCGCTATAAAAATAACTAGTATCGAAATCTGACAATGTTTGTTTACGCTCTGCCAGCCATTGGTTAATGCGCGTCACTTTACCTTCCTGAAAACTCGGCACTCCGCTGACACCACCCGTATATTCGCCATTTACCATTTCAGGATCTGTGCCAATCAGATATTCAACCCCATAGGCAGTCGCAATAGGCTTGGTGACAAAGCTATTTGTCGCTGTAATCACCACACATAAATCACCTGCCGCTTGATGTTTATTCACTAAATCTTGCGCTTTTTGCGTCATCATCGGGCGAATGACTTTATCCATATACTTAAGGTGCAGTTCGTCCAAGAATTTTTTTTGGTGTTGCGAAAGCGGTTTTAATTGAAACTCCAAAAACTTGAAAATATCTAAATTACCATTTTTATAGTCTTGGTAAAATTGCTCGTTACGCTCATGGTGCGATGTAGCGTCAAGCAAGCCTTCACCAATCAAAAATAGGCTCCAGTTGTAATCGCTATCGCCTGCAAGCAGTGTGTTATCAAGGTCAAATAAAGCTAAATTTTGCATAAAATTGTTTCTTATTAAATTAATGATTAATTTCTTTGATTGGTTCGCTATTGTTTGCCGTTAGCACCAAAAATACACCGATTAGAATTACGCCAAGCGCAATATACTCAATGGCCTCCACATGTTCATTTGCGAACCAAATTCCTAAGGCAAATGCCACCGCCGGATTCACAAAAGTATTGCTAGTGGCAACGAGTGGTCGCACGGTTTTAAGTAAATATTGATAAGCACTGTAAGCCACCAATGAACCTAACAGCACTAAAAACAACATTGCGCCCCACGATTTACTACTAATATGCTGCGGCCATGCTTCACTTTGTAAACCACTCATCAGCATCAGTGCCACCCCACCTGCCAACATTTGTGTAGCTGGTGCCATTAACCCACTAGGCATGGCTAAATGTTTACTCCAAACTGAACCAAATGCCCAGCTCGCTGCAGCAAGAATCAGCAGAAATGCACTAATCACATCGCCATGTAAACTACCGCCTAAATTTAACAATATGATGCCCACTAAACCAACAGCAATACCCACCCATTCTTTCACAGTAATTTGATGACCCCAAAGGGATGAAAAAATCGCCATCCAAATCGGTGCGGTGGCAATCGAGAGCGCCGCCGTGCTAGACGAAACCGTTTGCTGCACATAGCACACCGTACCATTACCTATAGCTGGCAATAAAATACCGACAGCCGTTGCGCCTAACCATTCAGTTTTAGTTGGATTCGGTGCGCCCAAAAAACGCATGACGAGGTATAAAATCACCCCCGCCACTGTGAAACGCACGCCTGCCATCAAAAATGGCGGGAAGCTCTCTATGCCAAAACGTATGGCAAGATAAGTTGAACCCCAGATGAAATAGGTGCAAAACAGCGCTAAAACAATCAGAAGTGTTTGATTTTTATAATTCATAAAAATTGTTTATTTGTTAAATCGAGCAAAGACAAGGCGTTTTAGTGAAGACAGTACGATAAGTACGGCAAACTAAAACAACGCAGTATTTGCTCGATTTTACGAATAAACCTAAACCTGCGGGTGAGCGCGCTCTGACTTAGACTGTATCTTATTAAGCGCATTCAAATAAGCCTTGGCAGAGGCAATCACAATATCAGTATCTGCACCCTGCCCGTTTACAATACGGCCGCCTTTTGAAAGCCTTACCGTCACTTCACCCTGCGCATCTGTACCACTGGTAATATTGTTCACGGAGTAAAGTTGTAACTCTGCGCCGCTTTGTGCAATATGTTCAATCGCCTTGAACGCTGCATCCACAGGCCCGCCACCATCAGATTCTGCACGACTTTCCACACCATTTTCCGACAATGTAAGAATCGCATGCGGTATCTCACCGGTAATTGAAGCTACTTGCAAATAGACTAATTTGAAATGCTCGGTCGCTTCAGACAAGAACTCATCGCTCACCAAGGCATGCAAATCTTCATCAAAAATCTCAGATTTTTTATCTGCTAAATCTTTAAATCGAGCGAATGTCGCATTCAACAAATCTTCCGTTTCAAGCTCTATACCCAACTCTTTTAAACGTGTTCTAAAAGCATTACGGCCAGACAATTTACCAAGTGTTAATTTATTCGCGCCCCAACCCACATCTTCTGCACGCATGATTTCATAAGTTTCACGATGTTTCAATACACCATCTTGATGAATGCCGGATTCATGCGCAAAGGCATTCGCACCGACAATCGCCTTGTTCGGCTGCACTGGATATCCGGTAATTGTTGAGACCAATTTACTGGTAGGCACAATTTGCGTGGCATCAATAGTAGTTTCAAGATTAAAAATATCTTTACGCGTACGTAGTGCCATCACCACTTCTTCCAAGCTGGCATTGCCTGCGCGCTCACCTAAACCATTGATTGTACATTCCACTTGGCGCGCACCGCCCATCACAGCGGCCAATGAGTTAGCAACGGCCATACCTAAATCATTATGGCAATGGGTAGACCACACGACTTTATCGCTATTTGGTACGCGTGCGATCAATTCGCGCATGGTCTCGCCCCATGGCGCGGGTATACTGTAGCCCACGGTGTCCGGCACATTAATGGTTTTAGCGCCCGCTTGAATAACCGCATCAAATACGCGTATCAAGAAATCCATTTCTGAACGCACGGCATCTTCTGCCGAAAACTCAACATCATCGGTGTATTCCAACGCCCATTTAACCGCCTGAACTGCTCTTTCAACCACTTGATCTTCGGTCATACGAAGCTTATTTTCCATATGGATCTTGCTGGTAGCAATAAACGTATGAATACGTCCATTTTTTTGATCATGCTCCATAGCCGGCTTGATGGCCTCGCCTGCACGGCGAACATCGTTTTCACTGGCACGTGCAAGTGAGCAGACTGTAGAAGTCTTAATGATTTTTGCAATTTCATGAATCGCATCAAAATCACCTGGGCTTGCTGCCGCAAAACCTGCCTCAATGACATTTACACCTAATTTTTCTAGCTGGCGTGCAATACGGATTTTTTCTTCTTTGGTCATGGCTGCGCCTGGGCTTTGTTCGCCATCGCGCAAGGTAGTATCAAAAATAACAATTTGGTCTTGTTTCAAGTTTTCTTGTTGTATGGTCTGATTCATGGCTGTTACCTAACTTTTTTAATTTGTTTAACTTTTTGGGTTTAATCTTAGATCGTTTAATTTTAAATCTGGCTCAAGCTTACCTTATCGCTAAGCGAGCATTTAACAGCATTTTTTAAAAATACTGTATTTAGTACATTATGTGGGGGATATAGTTTGCGCGCTAGCGCAGGTGATGATTGCGGAGCGCAACAACACGTAACGCAAAATATTTGCGCAACAAGAATGCACTAGCTAGGAGGCTAGCGGCATAAAAAACAGTTGAAATATGTAAAGTAAACATAGTATTAGAAATATAGTGTGTTTTACAAACTTCTGCAAGTGTTAACTGGTTGAATTTATTTATCATGCTGATAAATTTCAGCATGATAAATAAAACTGGCTGGTTTAGCTGATTGGTTTAGCTGGTCGTTTCAATTTATCTCGAACCCACAGCACGTAGCCTGAAAGCCCATAGACGATCATCACAAAAAACAACACCTCTGG
>DASQFK010000080.1:0-1870 GCA_035633175.1 Methylotenera sp. | reverse complement strand
TTTTGGACCATCGGTCACTTCAAAACTAACGCGCTGACCTTCTTTAAGACTTTTGTAACCCGCCTCAATAATCGCAGAGAAGTGCGCGAATAAATCGTCGCCGCCATCATCTGGAGTAATAAAGCCAAAGCCTTTAGAATCATTAAACCATTTTACGGTACCTGTTGCCATTTCATACATCCTTTAAAAAACCATTGTAAAACACTAAAAAGGGACAGCCTTTTCCACTAGAAAGTCTACTTTACAAGGCATGTGACCGCAATGAATACGACACATAACTTGCAAGCAAACCTCTAAGACTATTTATAAAATTAATAGCCCCAGTTGTCAAGTGGGTATCAAGGTATTCAAGCAATATTTAAGATACGCTAGCATTTGCTTAATAACCTTTCCATGTGGATACATAAGGTTATTGGATGTATTTACTAGAATTTTATCTCTCAAAAAGCGTAAAGTCTTTACAAAAAAAAGTCTAAAGTGCATTATCAGGGTTGATTAGAATAACTGGTAAAAGCATCACGCTAAATCAATGTAATCCATATGGCTACGACAACGACAACCAACAAGTTAAGCGGGCTCGCTCGCACACTCATTCAAGAAAAATTACTTTCTGAAGATGAAGCTCATGCTATACAAGCGCAAGCCAATTCTATTAAATCGCCATTTATCACACAGCTGATTCAAAGTAGAAAAATAAGTGCGCAAATGATTGCTGAAACATCAGCAAAAGCTTTTGGATTTCCTTATTTTAACTTAGATGCATTTGATGCTGCCCACCTGCCGACCAAAAAAATTGATGCCAAATTGATGCAAGCTAACCGGGTGATGGCGCTGCAAGTACGCAACAACCTATTATTCGTTGCAATTTCAGATCCCACTAATTTACATGCATTAGATAGTGTTCAATTTCAAATGGGCATGGCCTTATCGCCTGTGGTGGTTGAAGATGACAAATTAGGTCGCTGGATCGAAAAAATCATTGAAGCTAGTGACACCAGCATGAAGTCATTGGATATTGATGATGATTATGATTTAGGTGGCGATGAGTTACAAGTTGAAGACGATGCACCAAAAACCTTAGAAGTTGATGATGCGCCTGTTGTTAAGTTTTTAAATAAAATGTTAATTGATGCCATCAATATGGGTGCATCTGACTTACATTTTGAGCCTTATGAAAAATTTTACCGTGTGCGTTATCGGGTAGACGGTATATTAAGGGAAATTACACAGCCGCCATTAGTAATTAAAGAGAAGTTAGCTTCACGGATTAAAGTGATATCCAGTATGGATATCTCCGAGAAGCGCATCCCGCAAGATGGCCGTATGAAACTGGTGCTATCTAAAACACGTACTATTGATTTCAGGGTAAGTACGTTACCGCTTATTCATGGCGAAAAAATCGTGATGCGGATTTTAGACCCAACCAGTGCCACTTTAGGCATTGAGGCGCTTGGCTATGAGCCTATACAAAAAGAGCGTCTTCTTAGCGCTGTGAGTCGCCCTTATGGATTGGTACTGGTAACAGGACCAACTGGCTCAGGTAAAACTGTATCGCTTTACACTTGCTTGAACATCCTCAATAATCCTGGTGTCAATATAGCTACGGCAGAAGATCCCTGTGAAATACCGCTGGCTGGTATTAATCAGGTAAACGTGAATGATAAGCAAGGACTGACTTTTGCCGCAGCACTGAAGTCATTTTTACGACAAGATCCGGACATTATCATGATTGGTGAAATCCGTGACCTTGAAACAGCAGATATGGCGATTAAAGCTGCATCTACGGGACATATGGTGCTTTCTACATTGCATACTAATGATGCCCCCTCTACGCTTACTCGCCTGCTTAATATGGGGGTTGCACCATTTA
>DASQFK010000079.1:0-16339 GCA_035633175.1 Methylotenera sp. | reverse complement strand
TGCCAAGAAAAAATAGATACTCATAAAAGCAAACCACTAAAAAGTTTAACTAGAATAAAAAATACATCAATTTGTAATGCAAATAATTCAACATCACTCTAACTGTTAAAAGGAAATAATCATGGAACATACTTTACCCGCCCTACCTTATGCAAAAAATGCGCTAGTGCCACACATTTCAGAAGAAACGCTTGATTATCACTATGGGAAACATCACCAAACTTACGTGACAAACTTAAATAACCTGATTAAAGGTACGGAGTTCGAGAATTTAAGTTTAGAAGAAATCATCAAAAAATCATCAGGCGGCATTTATAACAACTCAGCGCAAGTTTCAAACCACACATTCTTTTGGAGCAGCATGAAGCCTAATGGCGGCGGCGCTCCTACAGGCGCATTAGCGGATGCGATCAATGCTAAATGGGGTTCATTTGATGACTTCAAAAAAGCATTCCAAGCTTCAGCAGTAGGTAATTTCGGTTCAGGTTGGACATGGCTAGTGAAAAAAGCTGATGGCTCAGTAGATATCGTTAACATGGGCGCCGCTGGTACACCACTGACCACGGGTGACAAGGCTTTGTTAACAATCGACGTTTGGGAACACGCTTATTACATCGATTATCGCAATGCGCGTGCTAAATTTGTTGAAGTATTTTTAGCCTCGTTAGCCAACTGGGAGTTTGCGAGTGCAAACTTTGCTGATTAGGTAATTGTTGTTTCTGCAGAATAAATACGTAACTTGAATAATATAAACGTAACTTTTGAAAAGTCGATAATATTAAATACGTAACTTTATAAATTACGACTGCATAAAAAGCCTTAGGGGAAACTCTAAGGCTTTTTATTTATTAAGTTAATTACATAATATTAAATTATGCAAAATAAATGTTGACATAGCAAAAGTTAAGTGTATATTTGCATAATCACATATTAAGCAATTAAAATGAAATTACAGGATATTACATCTATAAGCACTGGACACCCCTTCCGGGGTGCCATACCTGAACAAGTTGGCTCAGGAATGCGTGTAGTGCAATTAAAAGATATTAATAAATCTGGAAATATTGATTGGGCGTCTACGATAGAAGTAGATTTAGAAACCAAAAAAGAGCCTGATTGGTTAAAGCCTGGAGATATTTTATTTTCTGCGAGAGGGAGTCGTAATTACGCAGTTCTAGTAAGTGAATGCCCAGAATATGCACTTGCTGCACCTTATTTTTTTGTGATTAAAATAAAATATTCAAAGTTACTGCCTGATTTTCTTGTGTGGCAACTTAATCAAACGCCGTCACAAAAGTATTTTCAAAAAGAATCTGAGGGCACTTTGACGAAAAGTATTAGAAAAAATGTATTAGAGGATAAAAAAATTACGATTCCAAGTTTAGACAAACAGAAATACGTTATAAAAATTGCCGAAACACTAGAGCTAGAAAAAAAAATATGTGAGAAATTAATACAAAATGGCGAAGCGCTTATGTCAAGTATAGCCTCACGCCTTAATCATGAACAAAACTAAGAAGGTAAAACACATGTCGACAAAAAATACCAGTCAAGAAACCATCAATAAAGCACTTTGGGCTGCATGCGATACCTTTAGAGGCACTATTAGTGCAGATACCTATAAAGACTTTATTTTGACCATGTTGTTTTTGAAATACATCTCAGATGTATGGCAAGACCACTATGATACTTACCAAAAAGATCACGGAGATGAACCAGAACTGATTCGTGAATTGATGAAGAGTGAAAGATTTGTTTTACCAAAAGGTGCAAGCTTCTATGCTTTGTATGAGCACCGCCACGAACCAGGGAACGGTGAGCGGATAGACCAAGCTTTACATGCATTAGAGGAAGCTAATGGAAACAAATTGCGTGACTCATCAAAGTCTGTTTTCCAAGATATCAGTTTTAACACTGACAACCTAGGTGAAGAAAAACAGAAAAATACGATTCTTCGTCACCTTCTTGAGGATTTTGCCAAAACAGAACTGGATCTCCGTCCTTCACGTGTTGGTACGCTAGATGTGATTGGTAACGGCTATGAGTTCTTAATCAAAAATTTTGCAGCAGGCGGAGGACAAAAAGCCGGCGAGTTCTATACCCCACCTGAGGTATCTGACCTAATTGCAGACCTACTTGATCCTCAAGAGGGCGATACAATTTGCGACCCAGCTTGTGGCTCCGGTTCACTACTAATGAAATGTGGCCGAAAAATCATAGAGAAATTTAACTCGCGCCGCTATGCCCTTTATGGACAAGAGGCCATTGGCTCGACTTGGTCATTAGCCAAAATGAATATGTTCCTGCACGGCGAGGATAACCACAGAATTGAATGGGGTGACACCATCAGAAACCCCAAACTATTAGACAATAACGGCGGCTTAATTCACTTTGATATTGTGACCGCTAATCCGCCGTTTAGCCTAGAAAAATGGGGGCACGATGAAGCTGCTCATGATGTATTTGGAAGATTTCGACGGGGCGTACCACCAAAAACAAAAGGGGATTACGCATTTATCCTGCACATGGTAGAAACGCTTAAACCCTCCACAGGCCGTATGGGTGTAATTGTGCCTCATGGCGTACTGTTCCGTGGCGCTTCAGAGGGGAAAATCCGCCAGCAACTCATTGATGAAAACCTGCTCGATGCCGTAATCGGATTGCCTGAAAAACTATTTTACGGAACCGGAATACCTGCTGCTATTTTAGTTTTCAGAAAAACCAAGGCCACTAATGATGTGCTGTTCATCGACGCCAGTCGTGAATGCAAATCAGGTAAAAATCAAAATCTACTTACAGAAGAAAATATATTCAAAATTTTAGACACGTACCAAAGACGTGTAATTGTGCATCAATACTCTCACATCGCCAGCCTAGATGAAATTAAAGGGAATGACTACAACCTCAACATTTCTCGTTACGTAGATACCTTTGAGGAAGACGAGGATATTGATTTAATGGCAGTCCATAGAGAACGTGAACAATTAAAAATACAACTCAATGAATTAGAAGTTGAAATGACCAAATATCTACAGGAGTTAGGTTATGGTGCCTAGCGGTTGGCAAATTAGAGCAATTTCAGATCTGTTAGAGAGGGTTAATAAGCCTGTAATTGTTAATCAAAATTCAAAATACCGTGAAATTGGTATCAGGTCGCATTGTAAAGGAATATTTTATAAAGAGGCTGTCAGTGGGAAATCCTTAGGGAATAAAAGGGTATTTCACATAGAGCCAGATTGCTTAGTGATGAACATTGTTTTTGCATGGGAGCAAGCTGTTGCTAGAACAACAAAGAAAGAACTGGGGATGATAGCTTCCCATCGGTTTCCAATGTTTAAGCCCAAAAATAATCTTTGTGACATTGATTACATACTTTACTTATTCAAAACGGCTTACGGTAAACACTTGCTTAGCTTAGCATCTCCTGGTGGTGCAGGTCGAAACAAGACTCTTGGCCAAGCAGAGTTTGCCCGAATGAAAATTTCAGTCCCACCATTTGATGAGCAAAAAAAGATAGCTAAAATTTTATCAACATGGGACAAATCCATCACTATTACGGAGCAACTTCTAGAAAAAAGTCAGGCACAGAAGAAATCACTTATGCAACAACTTTTTACTAGTAAAAAACGCTTTCCTGGGCATTTGGATAATTGGAAGAATTATAGTCTTGGTGAACTTGGCGACACTTTTACAGGCTTATCTGGAAAATCAAAGGGCGACTTTGGATCAGGGCTACCCTACATCCCTTATATCAATATACACAAAAATAATGCGATAGATGTTTCATCTCTTGAATACGTAAAAATTAATACCGATGAACATCAATCAAAAGTTCAATATGGTGACATATTCTTCACGACATCATCTGAAACAGTTGTAGAAGTTGGAATGTCTTCTGTACTCTTAAATCATGTTGGTGAGGTTTATTTAAATTCATTCTGCTTTGGCTTCCGCCTTTTCAACTTTCAAACATTACTACCGGAGTATGCTCGATACCTATTGAGAAGCGCAGGAGTCAGACGTGCAATATCCGTAATGGGGCAAGGCGCAACAAGATATAACTTATCCAAAAAACAATTGATGAAACTAAAAATTGGGAGGCCATCATTGGAAGAGCAACAAAAAATCGCAGCTACACTCGCAACGGCGGATAGAGAAATAAAAGCTTTAGAACAAAGGCTAGTCTGCCTCAAACAAGAAAAAAAATCACTAATGCATCAATTATTGACGGGCAAACGCCGAGTGAAAGTTTGGGTGTAATTTATGGCGAATGAAGTAACCCGGTATATCAAAGATAAAGTTCAAAGAGAACTGTGGGCGCGCTCAGCCGGTCGTTGCCAGTTTAATGGCTGTAACAGGCTACTTTACTGCTCTCCGATTACGTTAGAGAAAGTCAATATATCTGAGCAAGCACACATTTATTCATTCTCACAGGATGGCCCTCGCGGATGGGGTCCATTTATTACAAACAATAATGATTTAAATGAAATTGAGAATCTAATGCTCATGTGTCACGACTGCCACAAGACTATAGATCAAGATAAAAATGGCGAAAGATACTCCGGTGAGATGCTTCGAGCTTGGAAAAAACAGCATGAAGAGCGTATTTATATTGTTTGCGGAATTGCTAACACAAAGAAAACGCATGTTGTATTTTATGGTGCCAATATTTCAGAGCAAAAGTCTCCTATCTTAAAACATGATGCTCATGAAGCCTTATTTCCAGACCATTACCCTGTAAATGAAAATCCTATCGAATTATCTATGGTCTGCTCGCATGAGGATAAATCAGAAGCATTTTGGAATACTGAACAAGAGCATTTAACGAAAATGTTTTCAACTCAGATTGAACCAAGAATAATTGAAAACAACCCTGCACATTTTTCAATATTTGCACTTGCGCCAATGCCTTTACTAATTAAGTTGGGCTCACTATTTACTGACAAAACTTCAGTAGATGTCTATCAACCTATACGCGAACCTAAAACCTGGAGATGGCAATCACCTCCAGACAATTTTCATTTTAAAATCATCCCACCTACGTCATTTGATCATCCACCGGCTCTTGTGATATCACTTAGCGCAAAAATTGATCATCAACGAATTAGAGACATACTTGGTGATAACTGCACTATTTGGGAAATAACGGTGGACGATATTTATTGCCACAATGACTTTATTAAGTCTCCAGAGCAATTAGGTAAGTTTCGTGAATCTATGAGAAAGTTTATTGCCGATATAAAAGAAAAACACGGACCAAGCGAGCTGCCTTTATTTCCAGCAATGCCAGTTTCGTGCGCTGTTGAAATGGGGCGAATCAGAATGCCAAAAGCTGATATGCCTTGGGTTATTTACGACCAAAATAATAAAGCTGGCAAATTCATTCGAGCCTTTCAAATAGGAGAAACAGATGGAATCCAATCAAAAAACTAAGTTACTTGAGCAACTAATTCAATCGCTTGAGCTTCCAGATTCTGCTTATGAAAAGGCAGTTAGGCGGTACGAGGATCTAGGGGCATGGTTTGATCGAGATGACTCTAAATTGAAATATAACGCACCTCATATTTTCCCACAAGGTTCGTTTAGATTAGGTACCGCAATTAAGCCGCTTAATCAAGATGAAAGTTATGATCTTGATTTGGCATGTAATATTCGAAAGGAAATCTCAACATCCACTCACTCACAAGAGTACTTAAAAGATGTTGTAGGCGAAGAAATTGAATCTTATAGAGTTGCTAGAAGAATACAGGCGGAGAAAGAGGAAAAACATCGTTGTTGGCGTTTAGAGTATGCAGATGATGTAAATTTTCACATGGATGTAGTGCCATGTATTCCTGAATCAGAAAATATACGTCAGCAACTGTCGGAATCAATGCAAAAGCATGGACTCAATCTTGAAATTGCTTCCAATTTATCAAGTTATGCTATTTGTATCACTGATAACACGCATAAAAACTATTCCGGTATATCTGACAATTGGCAAATTAGCAATCCTGAAGGTTATGCAAATTGGTTTGAAGCAAAGATGAGCGTTCGTTTATTGAAAGAAGCAATGTCAGTGAAGGCGCAAGTAGACGAAGTGCCTACTTTCAAAAGAAAAACTCCTTTGCAAAGAATTGTACAGCTACTTAAACGGCACAGAGACACCATGTTTGTTGACGCAGCTGATCTGAAGCCTATTTCGGTAATTATTACGACCATTGCTGCTCAATCCTACTCTGGCACAGCGTCTTTACAAGCAGGATTGCAAGAGGTGCTCTCTGCATTAACTGATTTTGCAAACTCAAATAGTGATGAGGTACTAAATCCAGTCAACCCTGCTGAAAATTTTGCAGACAAATGGACTAACCCAGAATACAAAAAATATAACTTAAAAAGTAATTTTCATAACTGGGTCTATGAAGTAAATAGACATTTCAATTTACTCCTAACAACTAATGATGTTCAAAAAATTGTAGAGGTTGCAAGTGGTAGATTTGCATTCAACAGAAGTGCAAATGAATGGGCTGAACAATTAGGTATGTCTATCGCACCAACTGTTTTTATAACACCTTCAAAAAATATTGATAGTGTTCAAGCAAAGCCATGGTGCAAGGAGTAATCAATTGGGTTTGCCCGGCAATATTATTGAATTTCTAAATATATACGATGGATTTTCAATTGCCCCCTCAAATACAGATTTAATATGCTTAAAAGGTAAGCTTCACTTCAACAGGACCTACAAGGAAACTAATGAAATAGAAGATAGTTTTGAATTAGTAATCAAAGTACCTAACGATTTTCCAAGATCTGTACCAATAGTTGAAGAAGTGGGCGGGAAAATCCCAAGACATAATACTTATCATATCAATCCAGATAATACTTTATGTCTTGGATCACCTCTTAGATTGCTGATTAATGTATCAAAAAATCCTAGTTTAATTGAGTTTATAGAGTTGCTTGTGATTCCTTATCTTTATGCGGTTTCATATAAATTAAAAAATAAAGGTGATTTTATTTTTGGTGAGTTGGCTCACGGTTTGAATGGGCAAATTTCTGATTATGAGAGCTTGTTTAATGTTAAAGGAAAGTTAGCAGTTACCAATGCACTCAAAGCTTTATCTATTAAAAAAAGAGTAGCAAATAAAAAGAAATGTCCATGTGGTTGCGATACTCGGCTTGGGACTTGTGAATTACATAATAGATTAAACCCAATTAGAAAAATCATTACAAAGAACGGATTTAAGAAAGTTTTAATTGACCTGAAATAGATAATTAGTTTTATACAAATCAAACTTTAAGGATATTTAAATTATGACGAAACGCGACACTCATCGAATTATGCCTCATCCAGATGGATGGCAAGTCAAACGTGATGGCGACCAAAAGGCTAGCCATATTGCAGAAACTAAAAAAGAGGCTGAAAAAATTGGTCGTGATATCAGTAAAAATCAACATACTGAATTACAAATTCATGGCAAAGATATGAAAATTCAGCGTTCAGATAGCCATGGAAATGATCCATACCCACCCAAAGACAAAAAATAGAATGACCGAGTAGATGACTTTCTTTTAAAAGATTGTTGTATGCAATTACTTGGTAATCACTATGGAAAAAGCATGAACCTATCTCCAAAATTTCAAGAAGAATACAGCGCAAAAATTCCTGCGCTCTCACTATTATTAAATTTAGGGTGGGGGTATATTAATCCAGAGAATGCAATTTCTTCTCGATTGGGTAAAACTAGTGAGATAGTACTCAAAGAAGTGCTGCGTCAGGAGCTGAGGAAACGTCGCTTCACATTTTCTGGAAAAGAGTACCCTCTTTCTGAGAATGCAATTAACAATATTATTTACGAGATTAGTTCACCTGCTCTAAACGAGGGACTAACTATTGCTAACGAGCGACTGTATAACCATATGTTGTATGGCATTTCTGTCACCGAATTTATCAATGGTAAAAAAGCCAACCCTACAATCGCGTTAATTGATTGGTCTGAAGTTACTAATAACAGTTTTTTATTCACTGAAGAATATAGCGTTTTACGCACAAACAACGTAGATAATCGACGCCCAGATATCGTCTGTTTCGTAAATGGTCTTCCTCTTGTTGTTATCGAAGCAAAACGACCAGATGGTAACAGTAACAAAGGTCCTACAATTGATGAAGGTATCTCGCAACATTTAAGAAATCAGCGCAATGATGAAGTTCCAGCTTTATATGCCTACGCTCAACTCTTAATATCAATAAATGGTGCGGATGCAAAATACGCTACCCAAGGCACACCTGCTAAATTTTGGGCTATTTGGAAAGAAGAAGATTTTACCGAAACTGGTTTTCTATCAATCAAAAATAAGAAGCTTACCTTAGAGCAAAAGCAATCAATTTTCGGACATCGAGAGAAATCAACCTTAGATTGGTATGAAAGACTTATATCGAACGGAGATTTAGCAACAACTGGTCAAGATAGATTGATAATTAGTCTATTAAGCCCAGCACGCTTTCTTGAACTTGTACGCTTTTATATCTTATTCGATAAAAAAGTTGGGAAAATTGTAGCCCGTCATCAACAAGTGTTTGGAATAAAACGATTGATTGAACGTGTTAATAGTCGAGATTCAAAAGGTGCGCGTCAAGGTGGTGTGATTTGGCATACAACTGGTTCTGGAAAGTCATTCACCATGGTGTTTCTATCTAAAGCACTGATACTCCATGACTCACTAAAACAATGTCGATTAATTATCGTAACTGACCGCCTTGATTTAGAAGATCAACTTAGTCGAACATTCTCAAGTGGTGGAGAGCTGGCCAGCAAGAAAGATAGAGAGGCTGCAATGGCAACCTCTGGCAAACGCTTAGCGGAGCAAATTGGTAAAGGTAAGGAACGTATTATCTTTTCTATCATTAATAAATTTGGCACAGCAACTAAGCTTCCTGAATGCTATAACGAGAGTCCTGATTTAATTGTTCTGGTTGATGAAGGCCATCGCACGCAAGGTGGTGAAAACCATATTCGCATGAAGCAGGCTATGCCTAATGCAGCTTTTGTAGCATTCACTGGTACACCGCTACTTAAGGAAGATAAGACAACAAATAAGTTTGGATCTATTGTGCATGCTTACACCATGCAACGTGCAGTAGAAGATGGAGCAGTTACTCCTCTACTCTATGAAGAGCGCATTCCGGATTTAGATGTCAACTCCAGAGCAATTGATGCATGGTTTGATCGGATTACTGATGGGCTAACTGATCAGCAAAAAACAGACCTCAAAAAGAAATTTTCTCAAAAAGGTCAAATCTATAGTGCTGAAGACCGCATCCGCTTAATTGCATATGACATTTCCAATCATTTCACCAAGAATATTGATGATGGTTTAAAGGGGCAACTAGCTTGTGAAAGTAAGCTAGCAGCAATCAAATATAAGCGTTACTTAGATGAAACAGGTTTACTCGAATCTGCAATTGTGATGTCAGCACCCGACACCAGAGAAGGTAATGTGGACATTGATGAATCTACCATGCCAGAAGTCTCCAAATGGTGGAAAGACAATATTGGTAACCAAGATGAGGCTATCTATACGAAGACTGTGATTGACCGATTTGATAAAGATGAAAAGCTAAAATTATTGATAGTTGTAGACAAGCTACTAACAGGTTTTGATGAACCCAAGAATACCGTGCTTTACATCGACAAACCACTCAAAGAACATAATCTCATCCAAGCAATTGCGCGCGTGAATCGGCTACATCCACTCAAGAAGTTCGGTCTATTAATAGATTACCGCGGCATTTTGGGTGAGTTAGACACCACTATCGCTAAATATCAAGACCTAGCTAACAGAACACAAGGTGGATTCGAGATTAACGATCTCATCGGGTTGTATAGCCAGATGAGTACAGAGTATAAAAAGCTTCCAGGTTTGTATGACTCCCTTTGGGCGATTTTCAAAAACGTTAAAAATAAGGCAGATGTTGAGCAACTCCGGCAAATATTGATTCCTGCAATGAAAGATATAGAAGGAAAGCTTGTAGACGTTAACCTAAAAGTACGTGATGACTTCTATGACAGACTTACCGAGTTTGCGTCTTGCTTAAAAGTTGCATTGCAATCAGCAAGCTTTTTTGAGGATAAAAGTTTTACTGAAGAAGATATTAGTCACTACAAAGAAACGCTAAAACAGTTTTCATCTTTACGCCAACTTGCTAAACAAGATGCAGGCGAGACAGTGAACTATGATGCTTACACCGAGCAGGTTAAAAAGTTAATGGATAAGCATGTTGTTGGGGTTGAGGTACGTGAACCAGGTGGCGTATATGAAGTCGGGAAGATGGGTAAAGTAAGCAATCCAGATGACTGGAGCGAAGAAAAGACCCGCAACGAAACTGATATTATTAAAACTCGTCTTGCTAAAAAAATTGAGCAAGACCTTCGCGATGATCCATATGCCCAAGAAGTTTTCTCAAAGTTGCTTAGAAAAGCGATAGAAGAAGCAGAAGCCTTATTCAACCATCCGTTAAAACAATATATGTTATTTCGTGAGTTTGAAGAAAAGGTTGAAAACCGCCAGCTTGATGAAATCCCCAACCAATTTTCAGGAAATAGACATGCCCAAGCATATTTTGGGGTATTCAAAAAACTGTTGCCTGAAACTTTTGTAGCTAACCAAAGTAAAAGTTATCAATCATGGATAGAACTTGCATTTAATATTGACAGTTTAGTTAGTAATGCTGTCGCTGAACATTCAATTAATCCACAAAATATTGAAGCTGAAATACGAAAAAAACTTTTGCCTATCATGTTCAAGTCTTGTAAAAATGTTGGCGCGGGAATGGATCAAGCCAAAGCTATAGTAGATCTCGTTGTGCAAATTACTCGTGTCGGCCTTAGCCAATTCTAGGATCAATTTTGAAATTGGATGATTTAGCGGAGATGAAACAATTTTTTCTATATGGGGACGAGCGTATTGAGTTTACAAACGTAACTCGGAAAGCTGAAAATGGTCGAGTCATGATTCAAGTAAATCCTGATTGTTCGATTGTCGTCAGCGCACCAGAATCAGCTTCTGTTAAAGATGTAGAACTTGCGGTTGAGAAACGTGCAAGATGGATTTCAAAACAGGTAGAGAGATTCAAACAACAAAATTCTTTTGTCTTGCCTCGCAATTACGTTAGTGGTGAATCCCACTTTTACATGGGTAAGCGCTATCTTTTAAAAGTCAATACCGATGAACATGCAATGCAGGGAGTTAAGTTACTACGCGGGAAAATCGAAGTTAATTTAGGAAATGGCTCATCTGAAAAAGTTAAATCATTACTCAATGATTGGTACAAAAATAGAGCTCGAGAAGTATTCACAAAAAGGCTTGAGGTATTACTTGAACAAACGCCTTGGGTTTCTGAAAAGCCGCAAATGCGAATTATGAGAATGGCTACACAGTGGGGAAGCTGTTCTCCGACTGGTCGATTAACAATCAATCCCCATCTCGTTAAAGCTTCACGAGAGTGTATCGATTATGTGCTATTACATGAGCTATGTCATTTAGCAGAGCATAACCATAGTGATCGTTTTTATCGATTAATGAATCAAGTAATTCCAAAGTGGACAGAAATAAAGGCACTTCTAGATAATAACGCTAATAAATATATTAATAATTAAATTGATGCCTTACCCAGGGATATCTTAACCTTAGATATTGGGCTAATTTTTCACGGCCCCATGCCAAATTATATGTGGTGCGCCAAAGCAACCCTAAAGCCGCCCCCAAAATAAATGCAATTGGTAATCCGGGGTAGATACACGTCGATTCTTCCCATGCAAAGACTAAAGTTAAGGGTGTCAAAATTAAAAGCAGCAATACTTGTAATTTTGCCTTTGTGAAATCTTTCTTTCCGGGTCTCATCACGAAATATGAGCCATTATCATCAACCCTTATCATTTTATGAATGCTAAGAAGCTCAAATTGATTACTAGTAATAACGCCAGTTTTAATCAATTCATTAATAAAGTATTGTATTACTGGGTCAGTATTGATTGACTTGTCATCTCGAAGCCTTAGTTTTACTAAGAACTTAGTAACTAACAATTTTATAGCGCCAATTTTATTAGACTCATTCTGATAAATGCTCTGGTGTGCTAAATAATCGTCAAACTGCATTGATAGTTTATCAATGAACACCAAGCCCAAATCATCACTACTTTTAACCTGCTGGCTAAGCGCCTCAACCATTACTTTGAATTCATTTAACTGATCTTGCTCCTTACTCACCCACCTTCTCCAGTAAAGTATTAGCAAGTGGGTTATTAACATTGATATCAGGTCTCGTTGATCCATTTGCTGCTTCAACCACACTCTTAAATGCATCAAATAATTGCTCTGCAGTAAATGACATATCTTTTCTTTGGGCAAATGATCGTTGAATAAGTAGGAAAGCATTCTTCAGCAGTTCCCAATCAAGATTATCTTGGTTTACGCGTTTACCAGTAGCGATAAAGCCAACATCAACACCTCTCAACCTTAGGGCTTCAAGATACTCAAGGGTTGGCCAATTTTTTTCACTCTCATAGAGATATTGAGCAGCTTTACTCACACCTCCTAGATGCCCAAATTTTTCTTGGCTTAACTTTAGGCGTTTACGCTCTTCACGCAATCGCAGCGAGAAAGCTTCAATAGGTTTTTCTGAAGTTGTGTTCATGAAAAAATTATCTCATAAATTGTTGAACATTTTTACAATATCTATAAACTAGTAGTAATATGTTACTACTTATGGAGTTAAAAATGCTCTCGTTTACTGAAGTACGCAGTTTATTTGAGGCTAATGGAATCTCTGTTGCAGGCTGGTCACGAGAACATGGATTCCCTTCAGCTTTGGTATATAGAGTTTTAAGGGGCGAAGCAAAATGTCGGCGCGGAGAAACGCACAGAATTGCAATAGCGCTAGGTATCAAACCAAAAACTTCTGAAGAACAGCGTAAATTGCTGGAACTCCTCAACGATGCCGATAAAACAGCTGTGATGGCAAATTAAACTAGGGAGAATATAAACAGAATAGATAAAAAGAAAAAAGCCGAACATTAAGATCGGCTCTTTGCTATTGATGCCCCTGCGCTAACAGGGTTACAACGTACTTCATAACTGTATTTTGCCTATCAATGTGTGAAGAGTCAAGGGGTTCGTTCGCCCTAAATTCTCGTAACCAAAGAGTATGCGATGACGCTTGTCGACCCAACACTGACAAACCTTAGCTTCTCCTCACACATAGGAAATACAAAATGATTTATCGTAGCTTCAACACCTCTTTGCATAAAGAGGTTAAATAATGGCGCGCGCACCTAAAGTAACTTGGGAGCGTATAGACCAAATGATTGCTAATGGAATAGGCTCTGGATTTGGTGAAGCCTATCAACCCATCATTCAAATCAAGCGCTGGAATCCATCGCCCGTTTCCACACAGATCATCAAGCCATTAGCCCCTTTTAAAAGAGCCTGTCACTTTTTAAGTCAATCAGAATATTGGTTGGGACTCTTATTTAGTTGGGTGGGTTGCGAAATTCGTGAGCAATTTCCACTTTGGCCATGGTCGCACCCACATCCGGAACTTGGAAGAAATTTATCCACCGACCGATTTTTGAAAGAGTCCAGTGGATTAATTGAAATCTGCAAGCAGGCTGGCATCAAACATGGAAATTTCCCCGGGACAAATATCCCATACATCTGGTCCATGGACTTTTGTTTGTACCTACCCTGGGTTAAGGACTTTAAGCGTAGCTGCACAATGGTCTCGGTAAAGCCTATGTCTCACAAAGCCTATAAAAATCCCGATCCCATTAGTCGTGTTTTAGAAAAGCTAGAGGGAGAGCGACGATACTGTGCAGAGCTAGGCATTCATTATCTTATTGGCGATCATCAGACATTCCAAAGAAGACTGTTTGGAAATTTAGAGAGCATTCAATCCAGCGCGCTTTTAAATCAACATAATCCATCAATCATCACCTTAAATAGGTTTTTAGATAAACATGGTCATAAGATAAATAAACAGCCTCTAAGCTTTGTGCGTGAGGTGCTAGTTAAAGATTACAAATGTTCCGATGAAATCGCAATCTTGATACGCAATTATCTAATTTGGCATCAAATTATTGATTTAGATCTTAGCGCCGCAATCAATGAGGCTCAGTTACCTAGACCAGGCGGTCGTACTTTTAAAGAGTTAATAAAATCTAACTTGGAGGGAAAGTGATGGTCATCCTACCAGGTATGGGGTTAAGCCAAATTAACAGCCAAGGTTTATTGATAAACCGCACAATGCGTATCCTCTACGTCAATATTGAGCTTAATCAGCTAGTCGCTATTGCTGTAGAGCCTAAATCTTCAAAAGGTAGACTTTACTTTACATGTCCAAAGATATTTCGACATACCGAAATCGTTAAACTTATTGAGGCACACTGCCTCAAGCTTCTAATCACAGGAATCAAACTCAGACCAGATGTACTGGCATCAGACGAAGCTTTAAATAAAAAATACAAATCTGATCCATGTAAAGCAGTTCTGAAAAGACAAGAGCGTTACAAACTGATTGAGTCGCTTGTACAAAATATTGATGACCATCCTCTGTTGTTTGATCCACAAACTAGGGAAGAAATAATTGATAAACACATATCCACACTTGAAATAACAACAAATCAGATATTGTTAAAAAGGCAAATTCGACAAACCATTTTTCAATTTTTTGCAGAAGGCGCGAGTTTAAATGCATTGACCCCATTTTTTGCAACGCGAGGTGGTCGTGGCAAGGAGAGACTTCAGAAAAGTAAACTAGGGCGTCAAAACGCACCTACCAAAGCTGGGATTATTGGACATCAAGGATTTTTGATGTCAGATGATGATAAGAAAATTTGTGGCTTTGCATTTAGTAACTACTTAATCTGGGGTAGAACTTGCGAACACGCGCTTAGAAAGATGTGGAGCAATTTTTATTCCTTCGAAGAACAAGATGACGCTGGCAAAACGCAAAGCAAATTGCTCCCAAAAAATTTACGGCCAAGTCGAGCGCAATTTGAGCGCTGGGGTTCAAAAGAAAGCGGCCAAGAAGCCTGGCAAAAAGAGTTTAATCCGCAGCAACTAGCGAGATTAGATCGTGCGTTACTGGGAAAATCCAATAATCAGATCTATGCAGTCGGTCAGGTGGGTGCAATTGACTCTACTACAACTGATACTGAATTTGTTTCAGTTACTGATCGTTTGAAAAGAATTGGTTTAGCTACTCGAATGCTCGTTGTTGACAGCTTATATGGGTATATTCCGGGGTTTTACATGGGCTTGGAAGCGGCTGGCGCAGCAACAGTGAAACTAGCATTGCTACACGCCATGTCTGAAAAAACTGAATGGCTTAAATTTTTAGGCTTGGTAGACATGAATCCTGACGACTGGCTTCCCATCAGGTTTGGTAATCATATTTGCGACAACACGGATGCCAGAAATCAGATCAACATGGGCGAATTAAATAGTCTTGGGATTGGGCTAAAGTATGTGCCTACACATCGATCTGACCTAAATGCTACCGTCGAATCGTCACATCATAGTTTACATCGTTTAGTTGACCATCTACTTCCAGGCACCACACGTGGAAGACGTCTACAGCGCGGCGATGGGCGTCCTGACCTAAGTGCCAGAATGACGGTAATGGAGGGTATACGTGAAACCACAAAAGCAATCCATTTTCATAACACTAGGCCATTAGATATTCCAATCACCCTAGAAATGCGCAGAGATCTGATTGATAAAGGCTTATCCATCAATAGGCTCAACTTAACCAAACTCGCCATTCAAAAAGGGAACCTACATGTAACTTTGATAAGTCGGGAACAAGCCATTGCCACACTCGCAACACCTATTCTAGGAACTTTTACTGCTAAGGGAGTAAAACTGCACAGAACAGACAAGGGGGAACGAGCGTTTATCGAGCCCATAAGATATATATCAAAACATCCCACAATGATTTCTAAATTTCAAGAAGCAAAGACTAATCGTCGTGTGGCGCCCACCCACCATGACGCCACTTTTCTTTACAATCCCTATCAACCAAATGAAATTTACTATCAAGATATACACTCAGGTGAACTATTCAATTTAGAACTTGAGTCCCCAGATGACGAATGGTTTGAATACACGATCCCAGATTATTTATCTGCTATGCAACAAGATGCTATCTACAAACACTTTGTGGATGAAGGTAAACAACAGCAGCATGTCACGTTTGAACAGGCATTGGAAACTACCATAAACGGTATCGAAAATGAATATGCCACGGTAGCAGCAAAATCACCCCCTATCCCAAAATCCAAAATCGCCCGTGAGAAAAAGC
>DASQFK010000078.1:0-2094 GCA_035633175.1 Methylotenera sp. | reverse complement strand
TTAAGGAAGTAACCGTGTTAATTAGCAACAATATCACCGTGCAATTTGGCGCAAAGCCACTGTTTGAAAATGTCTCAGTTAAATTCGGCGATAACAATCGCTATGGTTTAATTGGTGCCAATGGTTGTGGGAAATCTACTTACATGAAAGTGCTGGCGGGCGTATTAACACCTAGCTCAGGCAATGTATCACTAGACAGTCATGAACGCATGGCTTTTTTGCGCCAAGACCAATTTGCATACGAAGACCAACGTGTATTAGATGTAGTGATGATGGGCCATGAGGAAATGTGGAAGGCCAACATAGAAAAAAATGCCATCTACGAGAATCTAGAAGCAACTGAAGAAGACTACATGAGAGCGGCCGAGCTGGAAGGTGTGTTTGCCGAGTTTGACGGCTACACTGCTGAAGCACGTGCAGGCGAATTATTATTAGGTGTAGGTATCCCTATTGAGCAACATACAGGCTTAATGAGTGCGGTAGCGCCCGGTTGGAAATTGCGTGTACTTCTTGTACAAGCGTTATTTTCTAACCCAGATATTCTATTACTTGATGAACCGACCAATAACTTGGATATCAACACTATCCGTTGGCTAGAAGATGTGCTGAATAACCGTGATTGCACCATGATTATCATTTCGCATGACCGCCACTTTTTAAACCAAGTTTGCACCCATACTTGTGATATGGATTACGGCAAGATTTCGGTTTACCCAGGTAATTATGATGACTATATGGAAGCCAGCACTGCGGCACGCGCACAACAAGCAAAAGACAACGCTAAAGCCAAACAGCAAGTAGCTGACCTACAAGACTTTGTGCGTCGCTTCTCTGCGAATGCCTCTAAAGCTAAACAAGCCACGAGCCGTGCTAAGCAAATTGATAAAATCAAAATAGAAGAGTTCAAACCTTCTAGCCGTCAGTATCCGTTCATTCGCTTTGAATACGATGAGCGTGAAAAACTATATCGCAATGCAGTGGAACTGAAAAAATTAAGCCACAGTTTTGATAAACCATTGTTTAATGATGTCGATATGATGTTTGAAGCAGGTGAAAAAGTCGCCATTATCGGTGAAAACGGTATCGGTAAAACCACGTTTTTACGCTGCCTGGCAGGTGATTTACAAGCCAAGCATGGTGAAGTTAAATGGGCTGAAAAAGCCAACATCGGCTACTTTGCGCAAGACCATGAATACGAATTTGAACAGGGTGAAGAGCTGTTTGAATGGATGTCGCATTACAGACAAGCTGGCGATGATGACCAAGTTGTGCGCAGCATGCTAGGTCGCTTATTGTTTGGTGGGGATGACACGAAAAAATCAGTCAAAGTGTTATCAGGTGGCGAAAAAGGCCGTATGCTCTATGGCAAAATGATGCTGGCTAGAACCAATGTCATGCTAATGGATGAGCCTACCAACCACATGGATATGGAATCAATTGAAGCGTTGAATACCGCACTTGATAAGTATAAAGGCACACTATTTTTTGTGAGTCATGACCGCGAATTTGTAAGTTCGATTGCTACACGCATTATTGAAATTAAAGCGAATGAAATCATTGACTTTACAGGTAACTACGAGGACTATCTATTGAGTCAAGGTGTTGCTTAATGAGTCTTGTAGGTCGAGTTGACGTCACAAAAACATAAGTTGAAAAATTATTTGCAAAAATTATTGCGCTGGGTTCACCCTACTAAACTTACTCTTTTGTATTTTTTTGTAGGGGGCCTATTTTTAAGCTTCAAACACGATTTAATTTCCTATTTACCCCAGAATACTTACCTACCAACATCAACCAATCTGTTTATTGATGTTTCAATTTTAATTGCCAGTGGCGCAATTTTTCATATTTTATTAATTAATCTAAGAGTTTATAAAGAAGTTGATGCGCTTAACAACAACCGCTTTATAAAAAACAAACTGGTCTATTTAAGCTGGGTTTTTATAATCTTGCTACTAATTCCTTTAGTAAATTTAGGTATTTATAAACACCAGCTACCTAAATTAGAACTTCAAGCCTACAATAATCTTCAAGTTATTGCCAATATTAAAGTACAGCAAATGACACGCTGGCTTGATTACCGGGTAGCTGATG
>DASQFK010000077.1:0-5706 GCA_035633175.1 Methylotenera sp. | reverse complement strand
ACCGCATATTTAGCATTGCCTAAAATGTTGTTAATCCCTAATTTTTTGGTAAAAATTAAATCTTTGGTAGGCTTAAGCAAAACCAAGTAAAATCAAGCTTTACGCTAACTATAGATTTGAGTCATGGCTTTAACTTTTCAACAAATCATTCTCACCCTGCAAAATTACTGGTCTGAGCGCGGCTGCGCTTTGCTGCAATCATACGATATGGAAGTGGGTGCAGGTACTTCACATACCGCTACATTTTTACGCTCATTAGGCCCAGAGCCATGGAAGGCAGCATATGTGCAACCTAGCCGCCGTCCGAAAGATGGCCGTTATGGTGAAAATCCGAACCGTTTGCAGCATTACTACCAATTTCAAGTCGTGCTTAAACCTGCGCCAGCTAATATTCTTGAGCTTTACTTGGGCTCACTGGAAGCGTTGGGCTTTGATTTAAAAAAGAACGACATTCGCTTTGTGGAAGATGATTGGGAAAACCCAACGCTAGGCGCATGGGGCTTAGGTTGGGAAGTTTGGCTGAACGGTATGGAAGTCACCCAATTCACCTATTTCCAACAAGTGGGCGGCATAGATTGCAAACCCATCACTGGTGAAATCACCTATGGCTTAGAGCGTTTAGCCATGTATCTGCAAGGCGTAGATAATGTCTACAACCTCACTTGGACAACCGATGTAAATGGCGGGCGTCTAAGCTACGGCGACGTGTATTTGCAAAATGAAAAAGAACAAAGCACCTATAACTTTGAGCATTCAGATGCAGACTTTTTATTCACCGCATTTAACGCGCACGAAAAACAAGCCAAACATTTGATTGAAAATTTACTCTCACTCCCCGCTTATGAGCAAGTGCTAAAAGCGGCACATACGTTCAACTTGCTAGATGCACGCGGTGCAATCAGCGTGACTGAGCGTGCGAGTTATATTGGCCGTATCCGTAACTTAGCACGGTCAGTAGCCGCAAGTTATTTAGATAGCCGCGCCAGACTGGGTTTCCCGATGGCTAAAAAAGAGCACGCTGAAGAAGTGCTGGAGTTGTTAGCTAAAAAGGCAGCATAACATTTACGATCCATAAATCCGTACAGGCTGGACTGAACTGGATACATAAGACAAGATACATAAAAAGTTAAGTAGCGCTAAAATCGAAAAAAAGCGTATTGAAAAAATTAAAATATGACCACAAAAAATTTACTCGTAGAATTATTCGTAGAAGAATTACCACCCAAAGCCTTGAAAAAACTGGGCGAGACTTTTGCACAGTTGCTTGTTGACTCCCTTAAAACGCAAGGGTTGACTGGTAACGATAATGGATTTACTGCCTACGCCTCTCCCCGCCGTTTAGCGGTGCATGTAATGCAGGTTTTGGCACAAGCTACAGATAAAACCATCACACAGAAACTTATGCCAGTCAGTGTAGGCTTAGATGCCAGCGGCAACGCCACACCTGCTTTAATCAAACGATTAAATGGTATGGGGCTAGATGAAAAAGCTGTGGCTCAACTGACCAAACAAGCCGATGGTAAAAACGAAGCCTTATTTTTAGATGTGACGCAAAAAGGTGTGGCGCTTAAAGAAGGTTTGCAAATTGCGTTAAATGAAGCTATTACTAAACTACCAATTCCAAAAGTAATGACTTATCAATTAGCCGATGGTTGGCAAAGTGTGAATTTTGTGCGCCCTGTGCATGGCTTGGTTGCGCTACATGGCAATAAAGTCATTCCAGTCACTGCGCTCGGTTTAACTGCGAGCAACAGTACACAAGGTCACCGATTTGAAGCAGCAGTTTCTCCTGTCGTGTTAAAAGATGCAGATAGTTATGCCGAACAACTAAAAACTGAAGGCGCTGTGATTGCGAGCTTTGCCGAACGCCGCGCAGAAATCGAACGCCAATTAAACATCGCAGCCGCCAAACAAAATCTAAAACCGATTGAAGATGATGCATTGTTAGATGAAGTCACCGCGTTAGTTGAACGCCCAAATGTGCTACTCGGCCAGTTCGAAGAAATCTATTTAGAAGTGCCGCAAGAGTGCTTGATTTTGACCATGAAGGCGAATCAAAAGTACTTCCCACTATTAGATTCGAATGGCAAACTCACTAACAAATTCCTGATTGTTTCCAACATCAGCCCTGATGACGCTAGCGCAGTGATTGGCGGTAACGAACGCGTGGTTCGCCCACGTTTAGCAGATGCTAAGTTCTTCTTTGATCAAGATCGTAAGAAAACACTTGAGAGCCGTTTGAGCAGTTTAGATAAAGTGGTATACCACAATAAACTTGGCTCTCAAGGCGAGCGCACTGAGCGTGTTCGTGCAATTGCCAAAGCAATTGGTAAACAACTCGGTGGTGATGAATTAGCAGCTAAGGCAGATAAAGCAGCACAAGTAGCTAAAACAGATTTAATTACAGATATGGTAGGTGAGTTTCCAGAATTACAAGGAATTATGGGACGCTACTATGCGCAACATGAAGGCTTGGATAATGACATTGCTTTCGCTATCGAAGATCACTACAAACCACGTTTTGCTGGTGATGAGTTACCACGAAACCAAGTGGGTATATGTGTCGCATTGGCAGATAAATTAGAAACTTTAGTAGGCATGTTTGGTATTGGTGAAAAGCCCACTGGTGATAAAGACCCTTTTGCACTTAAGCGACATGCAATTGGACTCACACGGATACTTATTGAAAGTACCCTACCGATTGATTTTTCATGGCTTATAAAAACATCTATTGCCGCTTTCCCTGAGCCCATAGCTAACCAAGTATATGAAAATGTAATAACAGATTTTATTTTCGATCGTTTAGCGAGTGCCTATAAAGAACAAGGTTACACAAGCAACCAAGTGGATGCGGTACTTGGAACACTACCTCTACCTCAACGTCTTGGAAATATCCCTAACTGTTTGATTGCAGTTAGGAAGTTTGCTGAGTTAGAGGAATCCGAAAGCCTTGCTTCTGCAAACAAACGTGTGTCTAATATTCTTAAAAAAGCGATAGATAGTGTTAGCGTTTTCAATAATTCAATTGAACTTAAAGATTTAGTCGAGCCTGCCGAAATCAATTTATTTGAAAGCTTAAATACTATAAAACCTGAAGCAGACAAACTTTTTGAAGCTGGTGATTACACGGCGTCATTGCAATCACTCGCCGCATTAAAAACGCCCGTCGACGACTTTTTTGATAATGTGATGGTCAATTCAGATGACCCTTCACTTAAAGCAAATCGTCTTGGCTTGTTAGCCACATTGCACCAAACAATGAACCGTGTTGCAGACTTATCTAAACTAGCAAGTTAATAGACAAAAGCGAGCGAATAATGAAACTTGTGATTTTGGATAGAGACGGTGTGATCAACCAAGACAGTGCCAATTTCATCAAAAATCCAAACGAGTGGATTCCGATTCCGGGTAGCCTTGAGGCGATTGCTTTGCTGAATCAGTCTGGTTTTCGAGTCGCTCTTGCTACCAACCAATCTGGTATAAGCCGTGGATTGTTTGACATGACGACACTCAATAGCATACATGACAAAATGCACCGTGAATTAGCACAGGTGGGTGGACGTATTGACGCATTATTTTACTGTCCACACGCAGCAGATGATCATTGCGAATGCCGCAAACCGAAAACTGCCATGATTGAAGATATTGGTAAACGTTTCTCAGTAGAGTTAAACGAAGTCGCCGCTGTGGGCGATTCGTTACGCGATTTACAAGCTTTTGCTGATGCTGGTTGCCAACCTATTTTAGTGCGCACGGGTAAGGGGGAGGAAACATTGCTTGCGTCTGAGACTGAGCCTGACAAAGCCTTGCCTGCTAGTACTTGGGTATATGCAGACTTGAGCGAAGCCGTACAACGTATTATCACTGAGAACTCATAAATTTGATGACACCGCTTTCATTCGTATTTGATAGAAAATGTTAGTTTTATGCTAATTTTACGTTCGCTTATTTTCACCGTTGGGCAATGGTTATTTACGCCGATTTTCTCCATTTTCGCCCTATTCACCTTTCCATTTTCTAGAATTACTCGCAACAAAATCATCAGTTTATGGGCACGTAGTATGCTGTGGTGGCTACGCGTTACTTGCAACATTACCTATGAATTGAAAGGCGCAGAAAACATCCCTACTACACCTTGCGTTATCCTTGCCAAGCACCAATCTGCTTGGGAGACATTGGCGTTTCAGCTGATTTTTCCGCCGCAAGTGTATGTGATGAAACGTGAATTGCTATGGATACCATTTTTCGGCTGGGGTTTGGCCATGACTTCGCCTATCGCTATCAATCGTGGCGCAGGTCGAGAAGCATTAAAACAACTGGTTAAGCTAGGTAAACAACGTTTGGCGAGTGGTTTATGGGTAGTGGTGTTTCCTGAAGGCACACGCATTGCACCCGGCAAACACAGCAAATTCCATATTGGGGGCGCTTGGCTTGCTAGCGGTGCTAAAGCGACTGTGTTGCCAGTGGCCCATAATGCCGGCACGCATTGGGCAAAAAACACCTTGCTCAAACGACCTGGCGTGATTACTGTTAGCATTGGCGAACCTTTTGATTGCAGCAATCTTAAACCGGAGGCTGTGAATACCAAGGTAGAAACTTGGATAAAAGCCGAAATGGCCACTTTAGACTCATGAGTCACACGCTTACACTACCTTCCGGCGATGAGTTGCATTACCAGCTAGAACGCCGTCCACGTCGCACCGTAGGTTTAAAAATCACTTCTACGGGCTTAGTAATACACGCACCTAAGCGTATTGCTATGCCCTTGCTGGAAAGTATTATTTTAGAAAAATCGGGTTGGATACGCAAAAAATTAGCCGCACTGAATGCGAACAAAATCCCGGAATTATATTGGCAAGATGGCGAGCAGCTTCTATTCCTAGGCAACACCATCACACTAGACATACAGCACGATAGCCGTTCAAAAGCCGTTGCATATGAGTCAGGTTTTTTACAAATAGCCATGCCGAATCATGCAGATCAAACTGCAGTCGCACGTAAGGTCATTCAATGGTACAAAAAACAAGCCATCACTGACTTTGCAAGACGCTTAGAGATTTTCTCGACTAAATTAGGGGTTAACTTTTCTTCATTGAGTTTATCTAATGCTAAATCACGATGGGGTAGCTGCAATAGCCGTAAAGAAATTCGGCTCAACTGGCGGCTGTTGCAAGCACCGCCGCATATTATCAATTACGTCATATGCCATGAGCTAGCCCATTTAAAAGAAATGAATCACTCTGCCAAATTTTGGGCGGTAGTTGCCAGTATTTTTCCAGATTACAAAATCGCTGAGAAAGAACTTAAAGTGTTGTCCCCCATGTTGCACCGCATGTAGAAGCGATTCACTTACTTGCTGGTCACCCTTAAATGAACCATATTTGTATTAGATATTAAGCATGCTAATATTTTAATGCGGACATCTGGCACACGATTACAACTTTAAGGGAGTGATGATAATGAACTTTCAAGAATCAATTAAGTTATGTTTTCAAAAATATGCCGATTTTGAAGGACGTGCAAAAAAACCTGAGTTTTGGTGGTTCTTTTTGTTTTGCTTGATCGTTGCGTTATTACTGGAAGCAATAAATGGCTATGTTTCCTGGGCTTTTTCGCTTGCTACATTCATTCCATCAATCGCAGTGGGCGCACGTCGACTGCACGATACAAACAAAAGTGGTTGGTTTCAATTATTATGGTTTGTAC
>DASQFK010000076.1:0-4562 GCA_035633175.1 Methylotenera sp. | reverse complement strand
ACCGACAGTTGGATAACTTCCCGAGCGATCAGTGTTTCTTGTTTTGTTTGAGTCGCAGCTACTAAAGCGACTTGGCCATTTGAGATTGCGACCCCGATTAAGTACGAAAACTAACCTTAACTAGAAATTTTTAATCCATTTATTGATGGTTAAATCAATAAAGTATGGCTGTAAAAAGCTTGCCTGCAGCACTAAAAGTAACAACGTTTATTATGGCAGTAATTTGACAAGCAATTAAAATGCGGGATTGTATAAATGGTAGGTATTTTATTGGCAGCTGGTTTTTCTCGTAGATTTGGTTCAGCCAATAAACTTTTACATTGTTTGCCAGATGGTCGTCCGATAGCATTAGCATCGGGTGAGAATCTGATTAAAGCTATGCCAATCAGCATTGCGGTAGTTAGACCGGAAAATAAAGAACTGGCGGAATTGTTACTAAATGCTGGTTTGAAGGTTGTATTCTGTAGTGATGATGACCAACAAATGGCTGATAGCTTATCCACCGCGATTCGTTTTTCATCCAACTTTGAAGCGGTCAATGAAGGGTTTGTTATTGCGTTAGCTGATATGCCTTATATTCAATC
Source organism: Methylotenera sp. (assembly GCA_035633175.1). Classification (GTDB taxonomy): domain Bacteria; phylum Pseudomonadota; class Gammaproteobacteria; order Burkholderiales; family Methylophilaceae; genus Methylotenera. The sequence continues at coordinate 3,978 of DASQFK010000076.1, read as the reverse complement.
CGCCACTATCAGTGAAGTGGCAACTAAGCTTAATAGTGGCAGTTCTATCGTTATTCCTACCTACAACGGCCAACGTGGCCATCCTGTTGGTTTTTCTGCCAGGTTTCGTAGCGAGCTGGAAAATCTGCGTGGGGATGAAGGCGCACGTTCTATTATTAAACGTTACCCAGATGAAGTTCACCTGTTGCCGTGTGAGGATGCAGGAATTTTAGCGGACATTGATACGCAAGCAGACTTGAAGAGCTAAGTTTTAGCCTCACAGCGAACATCACTAATAAAACCCGTATCTATTTTAAAACTAGCACCCATTTTAAGTTGCTGTGCTCTAACCTGAATAAGCTCAGCGAGTATGGCGATAGCGATTTCAGCAGGGGTTCGGCTACCAATATTCAAACCTACAGGTCCGCGCAGGGTGGAAATTTCTAATTCATTCAGATCAAACATGCGCATGCGCTCGCGACGTTTTTCTTGATTTCTGTGTGAGCCTAACGCTCCTACATAAAATGCATCTGATTTGAGCGCCTCAAGTAATGCCATATCATCAAGCTTAGGGTCATGTGTCACAGCAACTATTGCAGTGTGTCCATCTGGCTCGATTTCTAACACCACATCGTCTGGCATGCCTTCAACCCATGTCACGCCTTCCACATGCCATTCAGCGCGAATCTCTTGGCGCGGCTCACAAATCAGCACATCAAAATCGAGTACTTGCGCCATGCTTGCCAATAGAGAGCCTAGTTGATTTGCCCCAATGATGAGCAAACGCCATTGCGGTCCGAAGTAGGTATGGAACCAGTCACCATCGATTTTTGGCAAACCTTCGGGCAAGACTTCCATTAACTTTACTTGCCCAGTGTTGATATTGACGGAGCGTTTGATTAGTTTCCGGTCTACCAAACTTTCTACCAAAGCCTGTAAGTGCGCTGGCGTGTTTAACGGCTCAACAAATATCTGCAAGCGACCGCCACATGGAATACGGAATCTTTGCGCTTCATCCCTGCTGATACCATATTCCATGATTGAGGGCGTTGTTGGTAGTTCTTGATTACGCGCTTTGTCTGCTAAATCATCCTCAATACAACCGCCGGATACTGAGCCTATGAGATGCCCATCTCCCCGCACTACCAGAACCGCACCCGGTAAACGGGGCGCAGAGCCCCATGTTTGCACCACGGTGAATAAATGGGCTTTGTAGCCGCTATTCAGCCATTCAAGTGCTCGCGTTAATACTTCTAAGTCAGCAGATTTCATAAGCGTACCTCAACAGTCCAGTCAGACTTTATGCTAGTTGATTACTAATCGGTAGCGTACGGATGCGTTTACCCGTTGCCGCGAAAATAGCATTGGTCACCGCAGGCGCTACAGGTGGCAAGCCAGGTTCGCCAACACCGCCCATTTTTTCGGGACTTTGCACGATATAAACCTCTACTTTAGGCATACTCGCCATGCGCATGACCTGATAGTCATGGAAGTTAGATTGCTGCACCATGCCATCTTTGAAGGTAATTTCGCTTTGCATTGCTGCACCTAAACCAAATGAAATAGATGATTCCATTTGTGCTTTCAGTGAATCTGGATTCACCGCAAGGCCACAGTCAATTGCGGATACCATACGGTGTACTTTGACCGCCCCTGCAACTACGGAGACTTCCGCCACTTGCGCAACATAACTACCAAAAGATTCGTGCACCGCAATGCCGCGGAAGATGCCTTTAGGCAATGGCTTACCCCAATCAGCCTTTTCAGCCGCCAAATTAAGCGCAGCCAAATGACGTGGATGATCTTTCAGCAATATACGACGATATTCCAGTGGGTCTTCTTTCGCAGTATGTGCGAGTTCATCAATCAAACTTTCCATAACGAACGCAGTATGGCTATGACCTACTGAGCGCCACCAAAGCACTGGAATACCAATTTTCGCTGTGTGCAAACTGACATGGTAATTGGGAACGCTTTTTAGATAAGGAGAATCTGCGGTACCCTCTACCGAGGTAGCATCTATCCCGTCTTTAATCATAAACGCCTCGAAAGGCGTTCCTACAATAATAGATTGCCCTACGGCCGTATGCTCCCAAGCGGCTGGCATACCATTCGCATCCAAGCCAATTTTAGCTTTATGTAGATACATCGGACGGTAATAGCCGCCTTTGACGTCATCTTCACGGCTCCATACGGTTTTGACCGGAACGCCAGCTGCCTTTGCAACGTGCACGGCTTCAGATACAAAATCGGCGTATGGGTTAGCGCGCCGACCAAAACCGCCGCCAAGGAATAAGGTATGGATTTTTACCTGTTCTGGTTTAAGCCCTAATATTTTTGCCGCAGCTTGCTGGTCTGTGGTCTGCATTTGCGTACCAGTCCAGATTTCACAAGTATCTTTGTCAATTTTCACTGAGCAATTAAGCGGCTCCATCGGTGAATGCGCTAGATAAGGCAGAGCATATTCAGCTTCTAAAAATTTTTCGGCTTTGGGCATGGCCGTTTTATTGTCACCAGCTTTCGCCGCAATTAAACCCGGTGTTTTGGCCATTTTTCTAAACTCTACTAGCAATGCTTTTGAATCGAGGCCAGCGTTTGGGCCTAAATCCCAATCTATTTGCAGCGCTTCGCGTCCTTTTTTCGCAGCCCAATAATTATCCGCAATGACGGCTACACCAGTTGGCACCTGTACTACTTGGTGTACACCTTTAATTTTCTTCGCGGCAGTGGCATCAAACTTTTTAACTGAGCCACCAAACACTGGAGAACGGGCCACCATGGCCGTCATTAAGCCATCAAAGTGAATGTCTTGGCCAAATATCGCTGTGCCATTTATTTTTTCAGGTCCATCAAGGCGTTTAGTTGCTTTGCCAATTACTTTCCAATCTTTAGGGTCTTTCAAAGTGACGGCTTTAGGTGTTTCTATCTTGGCTGCAGCTTCTGCTAAGTCACCATAACTGATTTTATTATCGCCACTAATGACGAAACCATTTTCTGTTTTGATGCTTTCAACAGGCACACCTAGTTGCTTGGCTGCGGCGCTAACTAGTAATGCCCGTGTTAATGCGCCTGCCTGGCGGTACCGGTCGAATTCAGACCAGGTAGTAGAAGAGCCACCGGTAATTTGCATGCCGTACGCGGTATGGGCGTATTCTGGCGCTGCAGAAGCATGCTCAACCTTAATTTTGCTCCAGTCTGCATCAAGCTCTTCGGCAATCAGCATGGGCAACGTCGTCCAAATACTTTGCCCCATCTCACTATGGGCTAGCATGACCGTAATCGTGTTATCGGTACCAACACGCAAAAATGCATTTGGCGTAGGCAGTTTTTTAGCATCATCTTTAGCTGCGTCTGGAGTAGCACCTGGCAGTAAAAAACGTTTAGCATGCGGAATCGTAAAGGCAATCACTAAGCCGCCGACAACTAGCGCGCTAGCTTTAATGAAAGTACGTCTGGAAATGTTTAAAGGGGCGTTCATGGTTGGCTCCTTAAGCTAATTTGGTTGCAGCGGAATGTATCGCGGCACGAATACGCGGGTAAGTACCGCAACGACAAATGTTGCCATTCATCGCTGCATCAATATCTGCATCAGTGGGTTTTTTATTAGTAGCAAGCAAAGCAGTGGCTGCCATGATCTGCCCTGACTGGCAGTAGCCGCATTGCACTACGTCAATTTCGCTCCATGCGGCTTGCACCGCTTGGCCAACTTTATCATTATGAATATCTTCAATGGTGGTGATTTTTTTACCGACAGCTGCGGAAACTGGCGTGATGCATGAGCGTATGGCTTGCCCATCAAGATGAATGGTGCAAGCGCCACATTGCGCCATGCCACAGCCAAATTTAGTGCCAGTAAGCTGCGCGACATCTCTTAATGCCCATAAAATCGGCATATCATCAGGCGCATCAAGCTTCTGTTCCTTGCCATTAATATTCAAAATAATCATGATAGTCAGCCCTTTATTTTGTCATTCTGATTCTATACTTTTGACTCGAAAA
>DASQFK010000075.1:0-7652 GCA_035633175.1 Methylotenera sp. | reverse complement strand
TTTGAACTGGCTGATGGCGATTCTATTTATGTGCCTAGAACGCCGGTATTTTATATTTATGGTGAAGTGCAACGTCCAGGTGCGTTCAAATTGGAGCGCGATATGAGTTTGGCGCAGGCATTGTCTACAGGTGGTGGCTTGTCTGCCAGAGGTACTGAGCGCGGTATTAAGATAAAACGGCAAGTCAATGGTTCGCTGAAAACCTTAAATGCCAATGCAGGCGATATGCTACAGGCTGATGATGTAGTTTATGTAGGCGAGAGCTTGTTTTAATCGCTAATTTAAATAAAGAAACTAATCAATTAGTAATAGGTAAACATGAATTTTTCACAATTATTATCAATTTTAGTAGCACGTAAAGGCATACTCATTTGGGTATTCTTGCTAACAGTTACAGTCACTACCGTCATTAGCTTTTTACTGCCTAAAACCTACACGGCTACTGCTTCACTGGTAATTAATTCTAAAGGTGCTGATCCTGTAACGGGTTTTATGTTACCAGCTACTCTCATGCCAGGCTATTTAGCAACACAGGTTGATATTATTCAGAGTCGTAATGTGGCATTGAAAGTGGTTGAGAAACTTGGCATTGCTAATAATCCAATAGCTAAAGCACAGTTTGAAAAAGCGACCGACGGAGAGGGTGATATTAGTAATTGGTATGCAGATCAATTTTTAACTAAATTAATAGTAAAACCATCACGCGAAAGTAATGTGGTGGAGATTAGTTACCAAGGTTCTGATCCGAAATTTGCTGCAGCACTGACGAATGCATTTGCAGAAGCTTACATTAATACCAATTTGCAATTAAAAATTGAGCCATCAAAACAAGCAGCTACTTGGTTTGATCAACAAATTAAAAGCCTGCGCCAAAATGTTGAGCAATCACAAGAAAAGTTATCTGCTTATCAAAAGGAACATGGCATTGCATTTGCTGATGAACGATTAGACGTTGAATCAGCTCGCCTGAGTGACCTTTCAAGTCAATTGGTAATGGCGCAGGCACAGACTTATGATAGTAACTCTCGCCAAAGTCAATTAAAACGAGGCGCAGCTTCTGAATCACCAGAAATATTATCAAACTCATTGATTCAAGGCCTTAAATCACAGCAGGCGCAGGCAGAAGCCAAGCTTTCAGAGGTATCACAACGCCTGGGTGTGAATCATCCGCAATACCAAGCTGCGGAAGCTGAAGTCATTAATTTGCGCAATTTAATTGCTACTGAAACTGCTAAAACCAGCAGTAGTGTGGGTCAAACTGCACGAGTTTCACAGCAAAAAGAAAGTGAGATAAAAGCATCACTGGCTGCACAAAAAGAACGTGTGTTGAAGTCGAAAAGCCAACATGATGAGATGGCAGTTTTATTGCGCGAAGTTGAAAGTGCACAACGTATTTATGACAGTGCTCTGCAAAGATTTAGTCAGACCAATATGGAAAGCCAATCTGGCCAAACTGATGTTTCGGTGTTGAATCCGGCAATACCGCCACTAAAACATTCTAGCCCTAAAATTATGCTCAATATATTGTTATCAATATTTTTAGGTTCTTTATTGGCGATGGGCTTTGCAATATTGGCTGAAATGTTAGATAGACGCGTTAGATCTGCTGATGACTTATTGCAACTTTTAGATATTCCTGTTTTGGCCGAGTTGGGTAAAAACACAACTAAAGCAGTCGGATTTATTAATAAATTATTCCAGCACTTCGGTGAAAATAAACTAGGTAGTAAAAATAAGTCAAATAAATCTGTAATTTCTAAATATCAATTTCTTGCAAAGTAATAGGCTAATGGAAACTTCAAACAATATATTTCAATTGAATAATGAAATTCAGCCTAATGATGGCGCAAGAATTGGTGACGCTTTAATGGCACAAACCAATCTTGAGCATCAAGATATAGAGCGCATATTGACATTGCAAAAAGAGAAAAATATTTTATTTGGCGAGGCCGCCAAACAGCTGGGTTTAATTACGGATAACGACCTCAATAAAGTCTTATCACAACAGTTTAATTACCCTTATATCCATGAAGGTAGTCAACAATTCAGTAAATTATTAATTGCTGCACATGCGCCTTTTAGTGAAGAAGTGGAAAATTTGCGCAGTTTAAGAGGCCAGCTACTCATTCGATGGTTTGATCAAGGCAATAAAACGCTAGCGGTGACATCCGCTAGAAGTGAAGACGGCGCTAGTCAAATAGCGGCGAATCTTGCAATTGTGTTTTCACAACTCAATAAAAAGACGCTTTTGATAGATGCGAACTTGCGACATGCCGAACAGCACCAGTTTTTCAAAATTGAAACCAAGTTAGGATTAGCTAATATCTTAGCTAACAGGCAAGGCAGTTATGAATTAACACGTCAACAATCATTGCCAAACCTGTCTATTTTGACTGCAGGCACAGAGGTGCCAAATCCGCAAGAGTTGCTAAGCCAAACTGGCTTTACTGAATTATTGGCAGATCTAGAAAAAGTTTACGATATTATTTTAATCGATACCTCACCATTAAGTTTAGGTTCCGATGTGCTTACGGTGGTTTCTAAAGCGAAAGCGGCAATAATCGTTGCACGAAAAGACTACACATTAGCTACTGAGATTCAGCAGCTAAATAAGCAGCTAAATATGACCGGTGCCAAAATTATTGGCAGCATATTTCAGGAGTTTTAGGTGTCTAGTTCAAACAACTCATCATTAAACGTTGCTCAAAACTTAAGTCAGCCAACATTGCTAGACAATCTAATTAAATGGCTGCCAGTCATTATTGGTCTATTGGTGTTATATATACCCAGTGTTCAATACTTGGCTGAGAATTTATGGCATTTAGATGACCACGCTCACGGACCAATTATAGTGATCGTGGTGCTTTATTTATTTTGGCAAAAGCGTGAGATATTTTCACAGCCTACAGAAAATTTGTGGCCAGTTTTAGGCAGTACGTTACTTTTTCTAGGGTTATTGACTTATGCAATAGGGCGATCACAAGAAATTCTTTTCTTTGAAATTGGCTCACTTATACCAATATTGACGGGCATTACTTTAGTCACTATTGGCAAACATGGTATTAATAGACTTTGGTTTGCCATCTTCTTCACATTGTTCATCATTCCTTTACCAGGCCCAGTGGTAGATTTGCTTACCAACCCCTTAAAACAATATATTTCGGTGTTTGCAGAAAACATCTTATACGAGCTAGGTTACCCGATTGCACGTAGCGGTGTTGTTATTTCAATAGGCCCTTATCAGTTACTGGTGGCCGACGCTTGCTCTGGCTTGCACTCTATGTTTTCACTCTCGGCATTAGGTTTTTTGTATCTGTATTTAATGCAATATAAAAACTGGCTTCGCAATGCCGTGGTTATTTCCAGCATTCTTCCAATTGCTTTTTTAGCTAATTTGATTCGCGTTATTACTTTAATTTTAGTCACTTATTATTTTGGCGATGAAGTAGGGCAAGGTTTTGTACATAAATTTGCCGGCATGTTTTTGTTCGTTACTTCATTAATATTTTTATTTTTATTTGATGGAGTTTTGGGCAAGTTACCACTTTTTAAAGACAAAAGCATAGATAAAAAGTCTTGATTTGGAAATTGAAAGCTAAGTAATCATGAAAAAATTAATCTCCATTAAACATTTATTAATAGGCTTAGCCATGTTTTGCAGTGCTGGTTTAGCTGTTGCAATGAAACCAACCATTATTTTTGCAGATAAAAACGAAAAGATAGATTTAGAAGTCATTATCCCTAAACAATTTAACGATTGGCGACAAGAGGACATGGTTTCACATTTAGTGAATCCAGAAGAGCAAGCCGCAATTAGTAAAATATATGCACAGACTTTATCTCGTAGTTATATAAATGCAAAAGGCGAAAGAGTCATGCTTTCAATCGCTTATGGTAAAGATCAAAGTGATAGTGTAGGCGTACATCTACCAGAAGGGTGCTATGGAGGCCAAGGCTTTGCTATCCAAGGTAATATCCAAGGATTCCTTAAAACAACATTTGGCGAGATTCCAGCTGCGAGATTAATCGCCACTAAAGGTGACCGTATAGAGCCTATTACTTATTGGATAACTGTGGGTGAACAGGCTGTTTATGATGGCTGGGACATGAAAAAAGTGAAACTAAAGTATGCTTTAAAGGGCATTGTGCCAGATGGCCTACTCATGCGTGTGTCTAGCATTACACCAGATATTAACTATGGATACACTTTGCAAAACAGGTTTGCAGAGGATTTGCTAGCAACCTTATCACCCAGTCAGCGTATTAGGCTGATGGGTTATCGTGATAAAGAATAATTGATTCAATGGGCGAGTATTTATTTTAGGTAGTATGTAATGGTTAATTCGCCCTATTCTAAAGAGAGTGTTCGTCAAGGTATTTTGCATTACCTGCTAGGCCGTGGTCTTGCGGGCATAGCAGGCTTCGCTACAGTAATTTTGCTAGTACGCTACATGGATGTACAAAGCTACGCAGGTTTCACAGCACTTACTGGTGTCATTGTACTAGCCGGAATTTTTGCTGGTTTAGGCTTAGAACGCGCGATTTCTCGTTATATACCCGAAGCAAGATTAGAGCGCAGCGCTAAAGAGTTAGGCGATTTTATTTGGCGTATTACTGCAATCAGGCTTATTGCCGCCATCATCATCTGTTTAATTTTTTACATGCTTTGGCAACCGCTTTTGCAAATATTCTCCGATGTGCATTTAGTAAAATTTCCTATTACTTTAGTCTGCTTTGTTGTAGCTGAAACACTGTTTCAACATTTCTCTTCGGTGCTGCAAGCCCTTATCAAACAAAAAGCACTAACCCGTATTTTAATTGTGCAATGGGCCGGGCGACTGGCGATGATTTTTTGGGCATTGTTGACTAATAACCACATTAGCTTGGAGGAATCATTGTGGATTATGGCATTACCAGAAATGGCTGGGGTATTAGTGTTTATAGTCGTAATCATGAAATATTTATATGCGTTACAGCAAGCAGAAAAAACAGTAAAACCTGTACAAAAAACAGATTTAACTACCTGGCCTGATTGGCACGCTATAGTCAAAATGGCAGGAAATAATTATGGGTTTACTTTATTAGCAGCGCCACCGCAAGGTTACTTTATGAAAATGCTGGCAGCGGTATTTTTACCAACACAGATGGTGGCTGCTTATGGGTTTTTTATCAGTATTGCTGAAAAAACGAGACAATACATCCCGCTACATTTGCTTTATAACTTGATTGAACCCGTGATGATCGGTAATTATTTGCAAAATCCTGATTTTGCAACGCTCAATCATCGCTGTCAGTTGTTATATAAATCTAATTTGATGTTATTGATTCCACTTTTAGCTTGGATAGCGGCAGCTGGCACTTTTATTATTGCAAGTTTAACTGGCGGAAAATATCAAGAGTACGTATGGCTACTGATGGTAGTGATGTTGCAACTCACTGTTGGCAGCCACGTAGTATTGTTACAACTGATATTAAATTCAGTAGGCGCTAGTATTTTATTGGTTAGAGCAGGATTTTTTGCCTTAATCGGCATGGCTGTGTTTTGGTCTGTTGCTATGTTTATCAACATACAGTTGATAGTGATTGGACCTTTGGTATTTTCTTTGACCTGTAATGCTTACATTATCCATGCGCTTAAACATAAAGGCTACCAATATAAGCTCTCATGGCAATTGTTTGCGGGGGCAAGTATCTCGGGCTTCATTGCATTTTTAATAGTTTTTATGAGTTTTAATCAATCATTCATATCAGTATATCCGCCATTAGTAATGACAATATTAAGTGCAGCGTTCATTGCAATCATTTACTTAGTAAGTTTGTACTTTTTTAAAGCAGTACATTTAAACGAAATTCGTTTAGTTAAATCATTTATAAGCCGGAATTCATAATGAAAAAAACAATTTTTTATCTTAGGGCGGTTAACTCAATTATTAAACAGCTCGGTTGGAAATTAAGATTTTATTATCGAATTTTAACATCTGGCCAAGAGCCTAGGCTTTTTTATCTGATGGGACTAGGTGATAAGTTTCCTAATTTAGGAGATCAAGCTCAGGCAGCTGCCATACCTTTATGGCTAGCTAAGCATTTTGAAATGCCTATTATTGAGCTAAAAAACTATGAAACTTCTACGTGTCTTGCAACACTACAAAGCCTAATAAGAAGTGATGATATTGTTTTTTTGCATAGTGGCGGCAACTTTGGTGATGATTGGTATGACACACAACTAGATAGAGAGTCAATCATTTCTGCTTTGGGTAACAATAAAATTGTTCAATTACCACAAACTATTTTTTATAGTGACTCTGAAGGTACTGGTCAAAAAGTTAGCAAAAGTCAAGAAGTGATTAATGCACATCCTGCTTTACTGATTTTCGGTAGAGATTTACATTCACAAGAAATTGCAAAAAAGCTTTTTAATAAAACCAAAATTTTAGCCAGACCAGATATGGTTTTATCTTTGCAAGACATCGTTAACAGCAAGTTAGCTAGTGAAATTGGAAAACGTTCTAAGATTATAAAAAAAATATTGCTTATTATGCGAAATGATAAAGAGGGTGTATTTGATCTCAATGCTAAGAATGATATGTTTAAAATGCTCACTAATGCTGGTTATGAAGCTCACATTTGGGATACAGATGTAAGTGATACCTTTCCTAATGGATCAAAATTTAAGACATTGTCCAAGTATCTAAAATTCATTAGTGAATTTGATGCGGTGGTAACGGATAGATATCACGGCTTAATTTTTTCCGTTTTGGTTAAAAGACCTTGTGTGGTTTTGAACACACACAATCATAAACTTACTAGTGCATTTGATTGGTTTGAAGAAGTAAATTATGTCAAACGAATCACACTAACAAATGATCTGATCACCACACTTAGCAAGATGCAAACATTGGATGAATATATCTCGCCAAAATGGAACGATGTACACTTCGATTCTATGGCAAAAGAAGTTAAAAATTTTATTTATCATGCGAATTAGTCGAGTTAAGGCGCCCCGTAGAATCTCTTTTAATGAGAGTTAAAAAACAACATGAAATGTATTATAGTGACCTGTTTTGACCAAAATCAACCTGGGTATTTAGATTTTTCGTATCGCATCGCATCGTTAGCAAAAGATTATCAATTAACCATTATTAGTCTAGCTAAAATCACACAAGCTGAATTGATGTTTGAGAAAACTCAATATCATGTAATCCCTACAAGTGACGGCAAGCTAGATTGGATGACCTATTTAGTTAAATCTGCTTGGTTTATTCGGCAGGAAAAACCAGATGTCGTCATGTTATTGCATTCTGCTGTTGCGCCAATTTCCTTGTTAATTGGTGGGATTCCCTCTTGTGTCTATTGGAACGAACATCCCTTTAATCTTATCCGTCTGCCAGAAAAGTCTTCGCCTATTAGGTATTACGCATCTGTATTTTCACAAAAGCTGATTTTCCATGGTGCTAAAAAAGCTCATGTAGTAATGCCTATAGGCGAAGAGCAGCGTGATGATTTGATAGCAAGAGGATGTGACCTAAAACGTGTGCAAATGATATACATGGGAGCAGCAGATAACTTTCTAGTTCGTTCATCATCAGAATACATCTCCGAGGATGAACCTTTGCGTTTGATTTACATAGGCACTGTAAGTAAAGAAAGAGGGC
>DASQFK010000074.1:0-3997 GCA_035633175.1 Methylotenera sp. | reverse complement strand
TCATCCATTGCACGCCGCCTTGCTGCAGCAAACCTTCGTGGCCAGTGCTATCCCGATGGCGCATGCGGCCGGCCAGCATATAGCTTATCGTTTCAAAGCCGCGATGCGGATGGTCGGGGAAGCCGCCGATGTAGTCTTCCGGCTTGTCTGTGCCGAATGCATCGAGCATGAGGAAAGGGTCAAGGCGGCGCTGCAGTGGTTGCGTTAATACCCGCGTCAGCTTGACGCCGGCGCCATCGGAAGTGGCCTGACCCGTTACCAACTGCTCAACCGAACGTGGGGTGGTGACAGTTTCCTGCAGTAATGTTGAGGTGGTAATGTTACTTGTCATGATATAAAGCTCCTTATTCATATTGGAAGCCGAGGTGTTATGCCAACACCGCTTCCTCAATCTGTTGATGTGCTGAAGCCAGCGCAGTTTGTTCCGCTTCCGGTCCCATTGCCAAACCTTCGGCGTACATGAATTGCACGTCGGTCATACCGAGAAAACCGAACAAGGTTTTCAGGTAGGGTGTTTGGGTATCGTTCGGCGTGTTGCGATAGAGGCCGCCTCTGGTCAAAACTACATACACCTTTTTACCTTTGAGTAGCCCCTCGGGTCCTTGTTCCGTATAGCGGAATGTCACTTGAGCGCGCGAGATGGCGTCAATCCAGCTCTTTAATTGGGCAGGCACGCCAAAGTTATACATTGGTACGCCTAGCACCACTACGTCAGCCGACTGAATTTCAGCGATCAGTGCATCATCCAATGCCACTCGAATCGCTTGCTCGGTAGTACGTTGATCCGCAGGGGTGAACAAAGCCTGTAATGCTTTTTCATCAAGAACCGGATGAGGTGTGCGGCCCAGATCGCGTACGGTGACTTCAGCTTGCGGCTGTGTCGCGCTCAGTCGCTCGACGAGTGCATTAGCCAACTTGGTTGAATGAGAACCCTCGGCGCGTGCGCTGGAATTAATTTGCAGAATCTTCATGATGATATCCTTTTAGGTGGGATTACGATGGACACACTATATATGTTCCAAAATGACTGCGTAAGTCGTTAAAATGGATATAATTGTTCCATTAATGGAAAAGAGGCGTTTATGAAACTCGAGCCAAACGATTTATTACTATTCGCACGAGTAGTAGATGAGGGTAGTTTCAGCCGTGCGGCCGAGCATCTGAAGATGCCGAAGTCGACACTATCTCGCCGTATGGCTGCACTCGAATCGCAGCTAGGCGAGCGGCTGTTGTTACGTACCACACGCAAGCTCACCGTCACCGATTTTGGCAATGCTGTGTTGTCACACGCTCACCAAGTTACGGCAGAGGTGGAAGCAGCACTTGCGCTTACCCAACACCGTCAAGCCGAGCCAAGCGGTCGTTTGCGAATATCAATGCCAGGGGATTTTGCCAACAATGTGCTAGGGTCATTGATGGCAGAATTTATCGCGAAGTACCCAGCCATTTCGCTAGAAGTGGATATTTCTCCGCGGCGTGTAGACTTGATTGGCGAAAATTTCGATTTGGCGATTCGCATGGGTGATCTACCTGACGATGCTTTCCTGGCAGCGCGACGCTTGGCTGTGCTTTCGGTAGGGATGTACGCTTCACCAAACTATTTGGAGCGCCGTGGCGTGCCTTCTGAACCAGAGGCGCTGATGGACCACGACGCATTGCATCTGCTTGCCCGCAATGGCGAGCCCGCACCTTGGCTTCTTAAACGCGCTGAACAACGCTGGCAGGGCATACCACCTGGACGTGCCACTGCAAATTCACCTGCACTACTGATTAATCTGGCGTTATCAGGCATAGGCATCACAATTTTGGCGGATCACTTTGCCGAACCGCATGTAAGAAGCGGTGAATTAGTCGAGGTGCTGGGGGACTGGGATCTACCCTCAGTCACGGCTTGGGCCGTGTTCCCTGGCCGCCGGTTGATGCCAGCCCGCACGCGTGTGTTTTTGGATGCCCTTGAGGCTAAATTCTCAGGGCAATGCCCGCAGATTGCTGCCCAGATCGAACAAACCAAACGCAAACGGCTCAGCAACGGTTTGAATCAATAATTGAAGCATTCATATCAGTATAGACTCAGCAGTTTTGATACCAAGTCTTTGAGAAGCAGTAGGTAAGATACTATCCAGACCGGACTCTACAAATCAAACACTAGGGCATTCTTTAGCGGTCTCGATGACATAATGTTGAGGTGGTTTTCCATGGCTGTGTCCTAGCCTATTTCAAGTCCAATTTACATACAAAAGTAATAATTTTCGAAAGTGATAATTTACAGCGTCTATAGTCCTTATAGACTATATCTTCATCTTTATTATGAAATTGTAGCGGTTTAGAGTTCATCCTAATAAATCAAAAAATTGTTTTTTTATCATAGGATTTCAATGAACTTAATTGCGCGACACAATTTATCAATAGGGGTTTTTGTATTACTGGGTGTAGTGCTGCCATTACAGGCGCACGAAAGTGCTCAGACATCGAATGCACCGTTGTCAACTGCCCCCCTACAAATTCAATCATTACAAGTTAAAGGTCAGTTACCAGTACTGGATAACGGTATTGCAGATATTAAATTCAGTGAACTTTTTAAAACGCCAGTTGGGGCTCGTGGTATGGAGCCTACTGAAAAGTTGATCTCTTTGAATAATAAGCGCGTACGTATTGTTGGTTACATGGCTAAGCAGGAAACACCAACTCCAGGTTTATTCATAGTGTCTCCATTGCCAGTCAATATGGGTGACGAAGATGACAAGTTTGCAGATGATATGCCGGCCAATTCAATTTTCGTTCATTTAGATAATCCTAATGTGTTGGTGGGTTATGTTCCAGGACTTATTAATTTGATAGGTGTATTAAGTGTTGGAAATGCTCATGAAGTTGATGACCGCATTTCATATGTGCGTGTTAAGTTAGATCCTGAGTTGTCAGGATTAGTGATGGCAAAACCCTAAATTATTAGGTTGTGATGCTAAATGTTGAGCAGGTAAATCAGTTTGAAAGTGTGTGTACCAACAATTTTATCAATACAGAAGTTTAATAAAAGTCCTTAATTTAAATCTAATTGGAGTTTGTGATGAAATCCCAGAAATTTTCTCTTAACTGTATCCGCGCTTTAGTCGCCATAACATTGGGCAGTGCAATATCAGTAGCAGTTGCAGCACCATCAGTGACTCGCCTTACACCACCTAGTGAACGTTTTGCTACTGGTGTTGCAGATCCAAGCGCACCTATGATTGCACGTTTTCTACCTGGTCAAAAGTTTGATTTGCAGGCTACTTTAAAGCCAGATGCTGGTGCTACTTTTACAAGTTTCCAATTCGCGGTTGATGGTGTTGCTTTGCCAGTAACTGCTAGTACATCAGGTATCGTTACCACTGGTTTAAACGCAGGATTAATTGCTGGAACTGCGGTGGTATCTAAACGTGCTTATTCAAATAAAAAGCCGGGTATTCATACATTAACAGTGACTGCTACACAAAGCGATGGTCAAACAGCTACTGCGACAGGTAGTTTTGAAGTGGTTGGCATTACTCCACAAGGCCGTCAAGCTAAAAACATCATCATCATGTTAGGTGATGGTATGGGCGCTGCGCATCGTACAGCAGCACGTATCATGGCTAAGGGTTATGTACAAGGTAAGGCTAAAGGTCGTTTGGCAATGGATACATTCCCAGTGACGGGTATGGTGATGACTGCTTCATTAGATACTATCGTGACAGATTCAGCGCCTGGCATGGCTAATTACGTGAATGGTAACAAACAAGCTTCGGGTCAAGAAGGCGTATGGCCAGATGATACAGCTAATGCATTCGATAACCCACGTATAGAGTATTTGTCAGAATATTTACATCGCATACAAGGTAAATCACTTGGTATTGTGGCAACGTCTGATGTTTTTGATGCCACACCAGCGGCTAACGCAGTTCATACTTCAAACCGTGGTAACGGCACAGGTATCGTTGATCAATTTTTAGATGACCGTAATTTAACAGGTTTAACAGTATTA
>DASQFK010000073.1:0-5527 GCA_035633175.1 Methylotenera sp. | reverse complement strand
TAAATTACTCATGATATCTCCTTAGTCGACAAGGCCGAATGCAAATTAGACAGAGTGTAAATGCTTTAGTTGTAATAGCTGCTAGTGCAGCTTTACACCCAAGTCTGATGATAAAACTGCATCAGCACTTTGTAAACGGTTACGTAATGCGGTAGCTCCATTGGGTGTATAGATCACCTTAATACCCCGCTTCATCGCATTTTTTTTCACTTTATGGGTGATGGAATGGCTAATCCAGTTGGTAATCAGCACAATAATCTCAGTGTCAAACGGAATCACTTTATTGCTATCGCCAACTTTCCGACCAGACCAATGGTGAATGTGTTGTATACCATGATTGATAAGTACTTGCTTGATGCCGTCAATCTGATCACCGCCTACAATTAAAGCGGCAGACTTTAATGATGATAAGTTTACTGAACTCATGATAAGAGTCTCCTGTTATTAAGCGCAGAACCAGATTTTGTCCGGCTCTGCGTTGGTGTTGATAACTTTATTCTTACGGATTATTTTTGATAGATTTGGTCAAAAGTGCCGCCATCAGAAAAATGCGTTTTTTGCGCTTTTTGCCAGCCACCAAACTGTTCATCAATTTTTACTAGATTCACTTTTGGAAATTGACTTTCATATTTTTTAGCTACCGATGCTAACGTTGGGCGATAGTAGTTCTTGGCCGCGATTTCTTGACCCTCTTCAGTATATAAGTAGTCAAGATAAGCTTTGGCAATCTGCTCGGTACCATGTTTCTTAGCGAATTTATCCACTACCGTCACTGGCGGTTCAGCCAAAATGGAAAGTGAAGGGATAACAATTTCAAACTTGCCTACTCCTAACTCTTTTTGCGCAAGAAACGCTTCATTCTCCCAAGCAAGCAACACGTCACCGATGCCGCGCTCCACAAAAGTAGTGGTTGAACCGCGAGCACCCGTATCTAGCACCGGCACGTTTTTCAGTAGCTTGCCTACGAATTCTTTCGTTTTAGCTTCGTCGCCACCGTATTTTTTCTGTGCAAATGCCCAAGCTGCCAAGTAGTTCCAGCGTGCGCCACCTGATGTTTTAGGATTCGGCGTAATCACAGAGACACCAGGTTTTACCAGGTCATCCCAATCCTTAATACCTTTCGGATTGCCTTTACGTACCAGCAACACAATTGTTGATGTATAAGGCGAGCTATTGTGTGCTAAACGCTTCTGCCAGTCTTTTGGGATTAACTTACCCTTTTCAGACAGTTGATCCACATCATAAGCTAATGCAAGAGTTGCAACATCGGCATCCAAGCCGTCAATAATCGCACGCGCTTGTTTACCAGAGCCACCGTGTGAAGCTTTAACAGTGACTTTGTCGCCAGTCTTAGCCAGCCAGTATTTGCTGAATGCCGCATTAAAATCTTGGTATAGCTCGCGGGTTGGGTCATATGACACGTTGAGTAAGGTAATATCTTTGGCAGATGCGGCAATTGGTGCTGCCGCGCCGAACGTTGCAGCTAGCAACGCGATAGTTAAGAGTGATTTTTTCATTTTGATCCTTAATTAATAATAGTTTTAGGTGTTTTTTATTCTATAAACAATGGCATTTCATGTGTTTGCTCCTTAGAACATCATCCATTACCAAAGTTATACAAAGCAATGGATGAAATTTGTTGGTTGATTCCAGGGTTTAGAAAGCGACCTGTAATCTAGCGAGCAATGCATTTTCACTTTCGCGGTCACGTACATTGCTGCCACTTGCATTAATTGGCGTGATGCCAATACCAGCGCCGCCGTCAAACTTGGTGTGCTCGTAATTCAGTGCAATTTTGGCGTTTGAATTTAAATACCAATTCACACCTGCCGTCCAAGATTTTGCAGATTTGGCGCTCTCAGATAGGTTGGCGTAAGTGCCCGTTGAAAATGACGTGCCAGCTTTATTTTTAAAGGTATCTTCGTCCAGGTTAAGTTCGCTGTAGCGCGCTACAAGCTCCCAGGCACCCCAGCCGCCTTTGTCAATGTCGAAATCATATTTTGGTTTTACCCCTTTGAATGATGCATCTTCGCCGGTGATTAAATAGCTGGCAGCAATTTGCCATGCATCATGACTGAGTTTTTGGTTTGACCCCGCTACAAATACAGTAGGCGCGTTGCTAGTGGTGCTGGTTAATAAACTAACGTCTTGATTAACGCGTGCATATTCTGCAGTTATTCCCAACGGCCCGTAGTAATAGTTAGCTTGCGGTGTGATGCGTGTACGTTTGCCATCAGCTACCGATGCGCTGCCATAACGGAAGAAGGTTTGTTGGCCATTGCTAAGATAGCTGGGCAAGCCATTTCGTGTGGCATCCGCTGCTGATGTATTAGTGAAATCCAGATTTCTTTCACCATCAATATTTGTGTAGGTGCCAGCAATACCAAAGCCTAATCCAGCCAAGGCATTTGTTTCGTCTTTAAATGGCGTGGCAAATAAGCGTGCAGTTACCTCTTTGCTACCGTCAAACTCAGTACCTGTACTTGCATTGCCGCCATCAACAACACCGTTGTTCACGCCAACTGCATAGTTGAGTTTGTCGCCAAATACATCGCCATAGACTGAAACACCGACATCACGATTCGGCAAAATAGCATTAGCCACATAGCTGCGCTCAACAAATTTAATGTCGCCGCCACCTTGTAAACGCTCTAAGCCGACAAACGGTTTATATTTACCCGCGCGAATCTTAAAGGCTGGATCCAAACGCGCATCAATGTAGGCATCCACTACAGATGCGCTACCGCCTGCAAATTCTGGTGTGAAACGGAAATCATACTTCCCTAAAACGGTACCTTCTATGGTTGGGCGAACCCGGCGTAATAATCCGGTGTCGTTTGCGTCATGGAATCCGTTTGCATCTAGACTGCCAGCACGGTTGTTGCTACGGTTACGTACATCACTGGCACCGTCTTTATAAGAGCGGTAATCAGCTTGCAACAGACCACGCAATTTGATGACATTTTTGCCATCAGCAGACTCTAAGCC
This sequence comes from Methylotenera sp., assembly GCA_035633175.1. Lineage (GTDB taxonomy): Bacteria > Pseudomonadota > Gammaproteobacteria > Burkholderiales > Methylophilaceae > Methylotenera. Next base: position 2,539 of record DASQFK010000073.1, on the reverse strand, counting down.
AAAACCGCTGGAACTGGCTTTGACAATAGGGGTTGTTTTTTTCGCTGCGGCTGTTTCTTCTTCTGAGATCTCACCTTTACGCGCCAATACTTTTACCTGTTGGCTAAGCTCTTGCACTAAGCCACGTAGCTCTTCAAGCTCTGCGCTGTCATTAGCTGATGCTGACAGTGGTATTGAAATGATGCCGCTGGCAATGAGTGCCGTGGCGAATTTTGAAAATTGAAATTGCATTTTTAGCTCCTGATTTTCAGCTTCCAGCTTACTGGTCAGCTAATTTTGTTGATGTTTTTTTAATTAACTTTATTTAGTCGCTGCTTGTGCAGTAGGGTTGGATTTTGTGCTGTCTTGTTTAAATCTGAGTTTTTCTCGCTTTTCAATTTGAGTCACACGTCCTTCATGCAGGACAATTTCAATTGAGCCAAAGCCCGAACCTTGTCTTAACGATTCAACAGCACGCAAAATTTCTTGCGATACATCAGAACTATCATCACGACTGGTTTTTGAAGCGCCAGTAATAGTGCTACCAATAGAACTAAAGTTTGAAGTGCTTTGATTAAGTGACATGATTTACCTCGAATCTGTGTAGGTGAAAAGCGAATGCACGCACTTTAAAGCGAATCTATAATAATTAAAAATAATTTGTTTTTATATTAATATAATTAGAATGAATATAAAGCAGGTTATCAAAGCTAAAAGTGCATGCCAGTGTTGCTATTTGCTAGTATTGGTTCCAATTCATTGAATTGATTGGTATAATGTGGTGGTAATTTTTCGATGGGCTTTGTGCCCATTTTTTGTTTCTGCAACTTACGTGAACATAGCCGCGAGTTGGGATGGATTTAGGGTTTAAGAATTTAAGCCAGATTTTAAGGTAGTAGAACGATGCAAGATTTGCACACATTGATAGAAGCTTCAGTTAGCCAGTTAGGCTACGAGTTGATTGATCTTGAGATCTCTAATCGTGGCAAAGTATTACGCGTGTTTATCGACAAGCAAAATCCGCTGGATATAAAAGATAGCGTCAATATTGATGATTGCACGCTGGTGAGTAACCAGCTGGGTAACTTATTGGCGGTTGAAAACGACATTGATTACGATCGCCTGGAGGTTTCATCGCCGGGATTAGATCGCGTATTGAAAAAAGAGGCGGATTATGTGCGCTTTACAGGCGAAAGAGCGACCGTTAAGTTGCGCGTGCCTGTCATTGAGCTAGTTGCCAGTGTTAAAGAAGATAGTAAAGAAAAACAAGTAACAAAAAAGAATTTTGTAGGATTTGTGCGTGGTTTAGAAGATGGGCAGTTGCTGCTTGAGTGTGACGGTGTAATGTACAAAATTGCGCTATCAAATATTGATAAGTCGCGTTTGAACCCAATATTCTAAACAAAGCGTTTGACAAAATTTACAAAGAATTTAGTGTATTAGGCAGGTAACTGCAATTTATAGTCGGAGATAGATGATGAGTCGTGAAATTTTATTATTGGTAGATGCCTTGGCGCATGAAAAAAACGTGACCAAAGAAGTCATTTTTGTCGCGCTTGAGCTTGCATTGGCTTCAGCCACCAAGAAAAAACATCATGACGATGCCGATGTGCGTGTTGCAATTGATCGTGAAACAGGCGCCTACGAAACATTTAGACGCTGGCAGTATGTTGATTATGATTTGCTGGAAAATTCAGCCTATCAGATTGATGAAGAAAGCGAACATGCAAAAGGTTTGAATATCGGCGATTACTACGAAGAGCCACTTGAGAGCATTGAGTTTGGCCGTATTGGCGCACAAGCCGCTAAGCAAGTGATTCTGCAAAAAGTGCGTGAAGCTGAGCGCGAGCAAATTCTGGAAGACTTTTTAGCGCGTGACGAGAAACTAGTCACAGGCGTGATTAAGCGTATGGAAAAAGGCAATGCGATTATTGAAGTAGGTCGCATTGAGTCTTTATTACCGCGTGAGCAAATGATTCCTAAAGAAAACCTGCGCGTGGGTGACCGGGTACGTGCTTTCTTGTCTCGCATTGAACGTGGCGGTCGTGGCCCGCAATTGATTTTATCAAGAGTTACACCTGACTTTTTAGTTCGTTTATTTGAGTTGGAAGTGCCAGAAATTGAAGAAGGTTTGTTAGAAATTCGTGCTGCTGCACGTGACCCTGGTTTACGTTCAAAGATTGCTGTTAAAAGTAACGATCAACGTATAGATCCAGTAGGTACTTGCGTCGGTATGCGCGGTTCACGTGTACAAGCAGTTACAGGCGAGTTAGCTGGTGAGCGCGTAGATATTGTGTTGTGGAGCATGGAGCCAGCGCAATTCGTGATTAACGCAATGTCACCCGCTGAGGTTTCCAGCATCGTAGTGGATGAAGATGCCCATAGCATGGACGTAGTGGTGGACGAAGAGCAATTGGCTTTGGCAATTGGCCGTAACGGTCAAAACGTGCGTTTAGCTTCAGAGTTAACAGGTTGGACGCTCAACATTTTAACGGTAGACCAAGCGGCACAGAAAAACCAGGCAGAGTTTGCAGGTGTAAGCCAGCTGTTCATGGAAAAA
>DASQFK010000072.1:0-19085 GCA_035633175.1 Methylotenera sp. | reverse complement strand
GCAAAGTAAGCCTATGAAATATGTTTGGGATCCATTTGTAAGAATCTTTCATTGGTCTTTGGTTGCCGCCTTCTCAGTCGCGTTTTACACTCGCGCTTCTGAGTGGGATAGGCTAATTCATGTGAACGCTGGTTATGTTGCTGGTGCATTGCTAGTTTCGCGTATTGTGTGGGGTTTATTAACTACTGGCTATGCCAGTTTTGATAGCTTCCCACTCAATCCAATACACGCGGTTAAGCACCTTTACCGCGTGCTACATGGGCATGCCAAGCATTATATTGGCCATAACCCCACTGGTGGTTTAGTGATATACGCAATGCTGGCCGTGGGTTTGACGGCAGTAGGCTCTGGCTGGCTTGTGTATAACGAGGGTTGGTTCATAGATGAACCTGAATTATTGCAAGCAATACACCATTACTCAACTTGGGGCTGGTTAATACTGGTTGCAACGCATGTATCTGGTGTGTTGGTAGAAAGTATTTTGCATAGAGACAATTTGATTTGGGCCATGATTACTGGTTGTAAACGTGTTTGTAAAATCGATGAACGACAAGCCAAACAAAAGATAAAGCAATATTAATTGTTTGCTGTAAATGTAATAGCAGTGTTTCACGTGAAACACTGCTATTTTTTTGGGTGCTATTTTTTACGCGACTTTTTAGGCTTGACTGCTAATGGCAATAAACTCGTGATTTGTTGATACCGCTCAAACAAAAATGCCACACGAGCGGCATCAGTAGTAGCGCCTTTGTAGCCATAAGCCGCATCTACCGCTCTATCTAATCCTTGATGTGCTTTCAACAAATTAGCTGGCATAGTAAGCGGGTCATATAAATCGGCGAGTGAAGCATTCACATGTTCAGCGCGTGCATCAAGTACTGCTTGGGCAGCCGCTTCAATAGTAGTGCGCTGTTTGTCGTTAGGCTCTGGCCATGGGAAGTTATTATAAGTAATTGAATTTGAATACTGATATCTCTCATCCAAGCCATATGTAGATTAGAGCTTAAAATACACATTTCAAATAAACTCGCATTTTCAATTATTTGAAGTTTATTGGTTGGTATTACATCGCCATGTAAAAATCCAATTGGGATGTATTTACGATTTTCTGAAGAAACTTCAGGTATCACCACAAAGTTTTGTGGATTTTTTGTTTCCCTAAATAAACTAGGCGTTTCAGCTAGTGCAATAGTGTCGCTGGCATTACCTTCATTTTTCCTATAGTTCTGACAAGCAGATACTCGGTCGTAGATAAAAGGAGATTGACGTAATTCATTTGGGGTAGCATTTACTAACCATAAACAATAGCGCAACTCATTATGTATATATTCCCGTGCACCCATTAAACGCTTTACAAACTTTTCGGCTCGCTGGTTCTAGGGTGTTGAATGCATTTAACTCACTTGCACTTAAAAGTATACACTGCATCATTCCACGCAACTTGCTGCAATTAACAACTTAAGATTGTTTCACGTGAAACATCCAAATAATATTCATCTAAACAGATAAACAGATAAACAGATAAACAGATAAGTTTAAAGACTTAATCAATTACATATCTTGGCTATTGACGACTGCGCAATTGCGCGCCTATAGTATAGAAAGCGATTGGGGCACAGCCATGGCGCTTTCACACAACAAAAATTGAGGAGAACTTTATGGCAGGGAAATTTGAATTAAAAACAGCTAAAAGCGGACAGTTTCATTTCAATTTATTAGCGGGTAATGGCCAAATTATCATGCAAAGTGAAATGTATGAAAGCAAAGCCAGCGCACTAAACGGCATTTCTTCTATTCAAAAAAATGCGGCTGATGATGCAAGATATGATCGCCTAGTCTCAAAATCTGCAAAGCCTTACTTTATAATCAAGTCAGGCAACCACCAAGTAATTGGCCAAAGTCAGCAGTATGAAAGTGAAGCAGGGCGCGATAGTGGCATTGAATCTGTCAAGAAAAATGCGCCAGAAGCTGAAGTGGTTGATTTAACAGCTTAATTTACTTGTATGTAGCAAGCAATTAGGGCTACATTTCAATTCAAGCGCATCTTGGCTGAAGACAGTACGGATAGTACGGTAAAGCCCAGCAACGAAGCATGAGTTGAAATGTAGCCTTAATTACTTGTCAATTATTACTTGCCGATACAGAATTTAGAGAAGATTTCGCCTAACAAATCATCCGGCGTAAATTCACCCGTAATACTACTCAAAGCATCCTGTGCCAGTCTTAATTCTTCTGCCACCAACTCGGCTGATTTTATTTGAACGCTTGCACTACTCAAGTGTGCGTCCACTTTTGCCAATGCTTCCAAATGTCTGGCGCGCGCCATAAAAACACCTTCAGAATTATTTTGATATCCAGCTAGTTTAAGTAAATGGCTTTTTAGCAATTCGACACCTACACCCGTTTTAGCTGAAAGGTGAATATGGGTTGCCTCATCAGTTTCTTGAATAAAGGCTGGTTCATTAGCAACATCAATTTTATTATGTACCCAAATTTTGCGTATTTCTTGCGGCAAACGGGCTAGAATCGATTTTTCAGTTTCGGTAATACCATGAGCTGCATCCACCAATAATAATGCGATATTGGCCGTTTCTGCAGCTCGCCAAGTTCGTGCAATTCCGAACTTTTCTACCTCATCATCGGTTTCTCGCAAGCCCGCTGTATCTATCACATGCAAAGGTACACCATTGATTTGTATAGCATTTTTTATGGTATCGCGTGTCGTTCCAGCAATTGGCGTAACGATGGCAATTTCTTCACCTGCTAGCTGGTTCATCAAACTAGATTTACCAACATTCGGCTGACCGACCAAAACTACATTGATGCCTTCACGCAATAAACTGCCTTGTTTAGCTTTTGCAAAGACTGAAGTTAACTCTTTAAAGATTAATTCTAGTTTTTCCGCCACATGCCCTTGCGTGATGAAATCAATTTCCTCTTCAGGAAAATCCAAGCATGCTTCTACAAACATGCGTAAATCGATTAATTTTAAAAGTAGGATATTGATGCGCTGCGAAAATTCACCGGAAAGAGAACGCACTGCGCTTTTAGCTGCTTCAGTAGTCGCGGCGTTGATCACATCCGCCACAGCCTCGGCTTGGGCTAAATCAATTTTGTCATTTAGATAAGCGCGGCGGGTAAATTCACCTGGCTCAGCTTGGCGTGCACCAAGCGCTATACATCGCGCGAGCAAAATTTGCATGAGTGCAGTGCCGCCATGGGCTTGCAGCTCGAGCACATCTTCGCCTGTGTATGAATGCGGGTTAGGGTAATAAATGGCGATGCCACGATCAATCAACTCACCATCTGCTTGTTTAAAATCCAGATAGGATGCATGGCGTGGGGCTGGGCAATCGCCCAAAATTGCGGCAGCTATGTGCGCCGCGGCAGCGCCTGAGACTCTAACAATACCAATGCCGCCAGCGCCGGAGGCCGTCGCAATTGCGGCAATGGTATCTTGAGAACTAGTGCTTTCCACCTGATTTTTTTAACAGCGTTTCTGCATGTATGGTTTTATTGATATACCACTGTTGTGCGATAGACAATACGTTGTTCACCAACCAATACAACACCAAGCCAGCAGGGAAGAAGAAGAAGAACACACTGAATATCACCGGCATCCATGTCATCACTTTGGCCTGAATTGGGTCTGTAGGCTTAGGGTTAAGTCTTGTTTGAAGAATCATGGTCGCACCCATGAGTACAGGCAAGATATAGTATGGATCAATTGCTGACAAATCTTTAATCCAGCCAAAAAACGGTGCATGGCGTAGCTCGATTGAGCCTAGCAACACCCAATATAATGCAATGAAGACCGGAATTTGAATCACTATTGGTAAGCAACCGCTCATAGGATTGATTTTCTCTTTTTTGTAGAGCTCCATCATCGCCATTTGCATTTTCTGACGATCATCGCCGAACTTTTCCTTCATAGATTGCAAGCGCGGTGCTAACTCTCTCATTTGTGCCATGCTACGATAGCTAGTAGCAGAAAGCTTAAAGAATGCTGCCTTAATTAAGACGGTGAGCAATATAATCGCCACGCCCCAATTGCCAACAAGAGAATGTATTTTTGATAACAGCCAGAATAATGGCGATGCAACAACCGTCAACCAGCCATAATCTACTGTGTACTCTAAGCCCGGCGCGGTAGCTATTAAATCTTTCTGTGTTTGCGGGCCTGAAAAGAAACGTGCTGGAACAGTTAAACTAGCGCCTGCGGCAAGTGTCGGTAGTGTGTTTTTAGTACCAATAATGTACATTTGATCGGTGATTTTTGTACTGTAAAACTCGCGGGCAACGCCTTCTTTAGGGATCCAGGCACTCACAAAGTAATGTTGTAACAATCCTACCCAGCCATTATTTGTGTCGAGCTTCAGCGGCTCTTTTTCCATATCACTAAAGCTTAATTTTTTGAATTTAGTCGCTTCAGAATAATAAGCGCCACCTGTAAAAGTAGGCATTAACATAGAGCCTTGATTTGACTCATTATCATGCACAATTTGATAATAAACAGCCGGTGTAATAGGCGCCGCTGAATTATTTTTTATTTCATAATTAACATCAATCGCATAGTTATCACGATAGAAGGTATACACTTTATCTACTGTTACATCGTTGCCAGTCCAGCTTAAACGTACTTCTAAGCTATCTTGACCCACTTGCATCTGATAACTAGGAGCAGTGCTTGTAAACACCGCCTTGTGCGTAGGTAAGTCGGTGCCGATCAAACCGGTTTGTGCAACATACGTCATGGGTTTGGCTGCGTCATCGAGTAAAACAAAATTCGACTTATCATTATCTGATGCGCGATGTTTAAGCAACTCTAATCTGCGTAGATCGCCGCCTGTAGTGTCGATATCAGCTTTGTATAAATCAGTCGTCACGCTGATACGCTGGCCTGTTAATAACTTGTAATCCCCAACAGTCGCCTGTTCAATTGGCGTCGTATTAACAGCGGCATTTTGACCGGCGCCGCTATCAGGAACGCTATTGTCGTTGCTTGCTACGCCAGCCGTATTCGTAGTGCTGGCATGCTGTGCTACAGGCGCAGGTGCGTTTTTATTTTGCCAGGCATCCCATAACATCAAAATAGACATCGAAAAAATAACAAATAGTATTAAGCGTTTTGTATCCATGATTTTATTTGGCAGTCTTAAGTTAAATTTTTAAATTACTGTATGTGTTCGTATTAAGGAGCAGGGTCGTGGCCGCCCGCATGCCAAGGATGACAGCGTAGTAAACGGCGAATAGTGTAATAAGCACCTAGCGCCGCGCCGTGCTTATGAATAGCATCGAGGGCATAGTGTGAACAGGTAGGATAAAAACGGCATTGCTGGCCAAAAAATGGGCTAAGCATTATTTGATAAGCTTTGACTATCCCAACTAGTAGGCGCGCTATTATGTTCATTGATACTTTGTAGTTGCTATCATCATTCAATAAGTGGCGCATTTAATGTAGTAGTACTTATTTGCGAATTATTTTTTGCTTCTGGCTTGATCCGCTGATTTATTTTTGCAATCAAAGTATCAAACTCTTGTTTAATTTGAACAAAATCTACTTTATCAAACTTCTTTTGCACGCGTATGACTAAATCAACATGGCAAATATTTTGTTGGTTTAATCTAAAAAACTCGCGCAATACTCGCCGCATATAGTTTCTGCTAACGGATAATTTAGCCGTTTTTTTACCCACCACCAACCCTAAACGCGCATGTTGCTGCGTATTCGGCTGATAGTGTATCGCTAAATGTTGCGCAGAAATACGTTTGCGGAAATTAAAAACGGATGAAAATTCATCCGTTTTAATTAGCTTGGCTGGTTTAGTAAATCTAAACGATGCCACTGCTTTACTTTTGGTCTAAGAACTTCGGTAGCGCAAGAACTTTAGGTATTAGCTTAAATTACCAATAAAGCCCAGATGGACTTTAAAGTTTAAACTATAGACCTAAGCGTTTACGACCTTTAGCGCGGCGAGCTGCAATAACAGCACGGCCACCTTTGGTAGCCATACGGACTAAAAAGCCATGAGTACGGGCGCGACGTGTTTTAGATGGTTGGTAAGTACGTTTCATGTAATTCTCCAGCAAGCATAATGCTATAAAGGGCGTTATTAGACACGATAACCCTCTATTTTGTCAATGTTTATTTAGTTTAGTAAACTTAGCAATTGCCTGTGGATAAGTTAGGTTAAACCAGCTAGAATATGATGGTAATTATATCAAAATAATGTAGTTTCTGAAGCGCATAATTTGAAGAAAATACGTACATAAAAAATTAAAATAATCACGTAAAAACAGCCACTTAAATAATAAAATATAGCTTTTGTTGTTATACGCATCATGCTATTGCTAAGGTAAACCACCGCAGATGGAAAATTTTTGGCTTACTTGTCTCAGTCGTTTTGAACAAGAGCTCTCAACACAACAATTCAACACATGGATTAAACCTCTACGATCAGAAATAGAGGGTAATGCCATCCGCTTACTTGCGCCTAATCGTTTTGTCATGCAGTGGGTAAAAGAACGTTTCCTTAAAAAAATTGAACAGCTCGCCAACGAATTAGATCTTGTTAATATACAAATTGATTTGGTATTGGCGGATGTTGCTTCAAACTCCACAGCGGCAAAATCAAACACTGAAAAATCAAAAATCAGTATAGATGTTAACGAGATTGATTCAGATGCTTCGCAAGAATTGTCTGATGTTCAAATCAAGCATAAAAAAAATCTGCATCAAGTTGTTTCTCAACTCAAAGCTGCTAATAATAAAAATAATGGTGCTACGGGTATCGCTTCTGGCTTGAACAGCTCTTTTAACTTTAATAATTATGTCACCGGCCGCGCAAACCAACTCGCTCGTGCTGCGGCCATACAAGTCGCTGAAAATCCAGGTACGGCTTATAACCCGCTATTTATTTACGGCGGGGTAGGCTTAGGCAAAACACATTTGCTGCAAGCTATAGGCAATGAATTAAAGTTACACAATCCTGATGCGAAAATTCGCTATTTACATGCTGAGCGCTATGTCACTGATGTGGTGAAAGCCTACGAACATAAGGCTTTTGATGAATTTAAGAACCAATATCATTCGCTTGATTTGTTATTGATTGATGATATTCAGTTTTTTGCTAAGAAAAACCGCACGCAAGAAGAGTTCTTTTACGCTTTTAACGCGTTGATAGAAGCGAAAAAACAAATCGTCATTACCTGCGATACATATCCAAAAGAAATTATCGATGTGGATGAGCGCCTAAGAACACGTTTTAGCTGGGGATTAACTGTTGCTGTAGAACCACCTGAGTTGGAAATGCGCGTCGCTATTTTGCTCAAAAAAGCAGAGGCGGTGAATTTAACGCTGCCTGAAGATGTCGCGTTTTTTATTGCTAAACAGATACGCTCCAGTGTACGTGAACTTGAAGGTGCGCTAAATCGTATTATTGCCATGGCAAAATTTACTGGCCATGTGATTGACGTGCATTTAGCAAAAGATGCATTACGTGATTTAATTGCTGTGCGCGGCAGACAAATCACCATGGAAAATATCCAAAAAACCGTGGCAGATTATTACAAGATTAAAGTCGCTGAAATGTATAGCAAAAAGCGCACACGTAATTTTGCACGGCCACGTCAAATTGCAATGGCGTTATCGCGTGAGCTTACTAACCATAGCTTTCCGGAAATAGGTGAGGCGTTTGGTGGTAGACACCACACCACTGTAATGCATGCCTGCGATGAAGTAGATTTATTAAGACAGAATGATCCTACCTACACGAGAGATATTAGTTTTTTAATACAGGTTATTAGAGATTAAATAGTACTTAGAAGTATAAAAGTTTGTAGATGTGAACTGTTAAAGTTGGAGAGAATTTGAACTGTGAATAAGTAAAAAGATACTGTTAATTTATACAAATCCTATGGATTAGTTGTGGATAAAATGAGTATAAGATTGCATATTTGCAAAATTAATTTTTTTCTCAACAATTAACCCACAGTAGAATATTGCATTGCCAAGATTGAAATACGCGATTTAAGAATTTGATTTATAAGTAAAATAGTGAGTTATCCACAAAAAAAAGCAACATTATTATTGTTATTATTTATATATATATTATTTAGGTTATAAAGATGAATATACAAATCAACCGCGAAACGTTATTAAAGCCACTTACCGCTGTTACAAGCATTGTTGAAAAAAGACATACTTTGCCTATACTTTCTAATTTATTATTGGAAGCTAAACAAAATAAAATTCACTTAACTGCGACTGATCTTGAAATGCAAATTTCGTTATCTGTGGATAGTGCATCCGGAGGTGATTTTTCAACGACTATCTCAGCTAAAAAATTACTCGATATCTGTCGATCTTTACCTGATAGTTCAGAAATCAATATGGCTACCAATGATAGCCGTGTGATTTTAAAAGCAGGGAAAAGCCGGTTTAATTTGCAAACTTTACCAGCAGCTGATTACCCTGTAATGTCAAAAACGCAGGGCGAAAGTACTTTGGTCACTATAGGCCAACACCAGTTAAAAGCTTTATTAAAGCAAGTTGAATTTGCCATGGCGCAGCAAGACATTCGTTATTATTTGAATGGTTTATTGTTTGAAGTTTCTGGTAATCGTTTGAATATTGTCGGTACAGACGGCCACCGCTTGAGTTTTACTTCAACAGAATTAAAAGAAAGCTATGAAAAACAAGACATTATCCTGCCACGTAAAACTGTAGTGGAATTGATTAAGTTATTAGATGACAGCGAAGAAGATGTACAGATTGAAATAGCTAGCAACCAAGTGAATTTTAGTTTCGGAAGTTTTAAATTGATATCAAAAGTGATTGACGGTAAGTTCCCGGACTACAACCGTGTGATTCCGACTGGCCATCAAAATGCATTTACTACAGATAGGGTAGGTATTTTGCTGGCAATGCAACGTGCTTCTATTTTATCGAATGAAAAATACCGCGGTATTCGCATGGTATTAAGTAATAACAATCTAAAATTAATCAGCACCAATAGCGACCAAGAAGAAGCAGAAGAAGAGTTGGAAGTAAGCTACAGTGGCGATACGCTTGATATTGGCTTTAACGTGACCTATTTAATAGACGTGTTAAATAATACCAGTAGCGAGCAAGCGACTTTCTCATTTGCCGATGCAAACAGTAGTTGCTTGATTACCGTACCAAATAATTTGGATTACAAGTATGTCGTTATGCCAATGCGTATATAAATAGGCGTTCTAATCACTATTAATAAAATGTTTCACGTGAAACTAACAACCCCAAATAAGTATTTATACAAAGTTAACTTAAATGAAGACAACGAGCATGGCTGAAAAAAAAGCAGTATCACCAGATTACGATTCATCCAGCATAAAAATCCTTGAAGGCTTAGATGCGGTACGCAAACGCCCGGGTATGTACATCGGCGATACATCCGATGGTTCTGGTTTGCATCACATGGTATTTGAGGTGCTGGATAACGCGATTGACGAAGCCTTAGCAGGGCATTGTAATGATATTAAAGTGATTATTCATCTAGATAACTCGATTAGCGTAACGGATAACGGCCGTGGTATTCCAACGGATATTAAATATGATGACATTAAAGCCATAAAACGTTCAGCCGCAGAAATTGTGATGACAGAACTGCATGCTGGCGGTAAGTTCGACCAAAACTCGTATAAAGTATCTGGTGGTTTGCACGGGGTAGGCGTGTCGGTGGTCAATGCATTATCTGATTGGTTACGCCTGAAAATTTATCGTAATGGCGAAGTACATCAAATGGAGTTTCAGCGTGGCGTGCCTATGGCGCCATTAGTACAAACAGGCACAACGGAAAAACGCGGCACGGAAGTACACTTTTTAGCGTCGGTCGAAACGTTTGTTTTGGTGGAATATCACTTTGAAATTTTAGCTAAACGTATCCGCGAATTATCTTTCCTGAATAATGGCGTAAAAATCGAGTTAGTTGATCAACGTAATGACAGAAGTGAAAATTTTGCCTATTCGGGCGGTATTAAAGGGTTTGTGGAATACATGAACCGCACTAAATCCGTATTACACCCCAAGACTTTTTATGCGATGGGCGAAAAAGACGGCATGACAATTGAAGTCGCGATGCAGTGGAACGATTCATACTCTGAAACAGTGCAATGTTTTACTAATAATATTCCACAACGTGATGGCGGCACACATTTAACTGGTTTACGTACCGCAATGACGCGCACACTGAATCAATACATTGAACAAACTGAAATGGCTAAAAAAGCTAAAGTTGAAACCATGGGCGATGATATGCGTGAAGGCATTTGCTGCGTATTATCAGTGAAAGTACCAGATCCGAAATTTTCATCACAAACAAAAGACAAGTTGGTTTCAAGTGAAGTACAACCAGTGGTTTCAGAAGTGGTTTCTGCCAAACTGGCAGAGTTTTTACAAGAAAACCCAGTCGATGCAAAAATCATAGTCGGAAAAATTGTCGATGCAGCCCGCGCCCGTGAAGCTGCGCGTAAAGCACGTGAAATTACTCGTCGCAAAGGCGTAATGGATACCATGGGCTTGCCAGGAAAATTGGCCGATTGCCAAGAACGTGACCCGGCAAAGTGCGAAATTTACTTGGTCGAAGGGGATTCTGCGGGCGGCTCAGCCAAACAAGGACGTGATCGTAAATTCCAGGCGATTTTGCCACTCAAAGGTAAAATCTTAAACGTAGAAAAAGCCCGTTTCGACAAATTAATCGGCTCGCAAGAAATTGCTACGCTCATTACAGCGCTTGGTACCAGCATTGGTAAGGCCGACTTTAATGCAGAAAAACTACGCTACCACCGCATTATCATCATGACTGATGCGGACGTCGATGGTGCGCATATTCGAACTTTGCTCCTCACATTCTTCTATCGTCAAATGACAGAGTTAGTAGAGCGCGGGCATATTTACATTGCACAACCACCGCTATATAAAGTGAAACAAGGTAAAGACGAACGCTATTTAAAAGATCAACAAGAGCTAGACCAATACCTATTGCAGTCTGCTCTTAAAGGCGCAGAACTCCTCACCAAAACGGATGGTGCAACCATTACTGGCGCGCCGCTAACAGAAATCGCCAAACAAATGGTGTTAACGGAAGCCGTTATACGCAGAATTTCATCGCACTACGATGAAAGTGTACTGCGCGCTATGCAAGATTTAGGTGAGTTGAGTTTAGCTACAAAAGAAACGACAGAAACAGCGGCAGAAAAATTACGCCCAATTCTAGGCGCAATCGGCTCAGAGGTGATTGTCGGTTTTGATCAAGAAACTAGCGAATATCGCTTAGAAATCAATAAATTCGTGCATGGTAACTTGCAATGCTGCGTTATCAATGCAGAATTCTTAGGCTCAGGCGATTATAGACAAATTAGCAAAATGTCCGTCATGCTACAAGGCTTGTTAGGCGAGGGTGCTTTAATCAAACGCGGTGAAAAAGAAAGTGCTATTACTACCTTCAAACAAGCACTAGATTGGTTGTTAGAAGAAGCTAAACACAATCTCAACATCCAACGTTATAAAGGCCTCGGCGAGATGAACCCATCGCAACTATGGGAAACTACCATGGACCCAACCGTACGTCGCTTACTCAAAGTGCAGATTGATGATGCGATTGCCGCAGATGAAATTTTCACTACGCTAATGGGCGATAATGTTGAGCCACGTAGGGCGTTTATTGAAAGTAATGCGCTGGGTGCGAATAACTTGGATATCTAGAATTGTAGTTTCCCAGCCAACTCTAGATAATTCCCAAAACTCTAGATTTTGAGAGAATTAGTAAAAGGTTAGGTTCTAATTGATTTCAAGTTTTTAGTTTTAATAAGGGTATTGGAATTTTCCAATACCCTTTATCATTGCGGGTAATAAAAATTACTTTAAATAAGGTATGAAATGGCGGGGACAGAAAGTCAAATCGAAAAAGACTTTATTGAAAAGTTAGAGCAACTTAAATACGTCTATCGTACCGATATTCGAGATCGCGAAACACTTGAGAACAATTTCAGAAATCATTTTGAGACACTTAACCGAGTTACCCTAACAAATTCTGAATTCGCACGCTTACGCGATGAAATTGTAACTTCCGATGTATTTACAGCTGCTAAGACGATTCGCGAACGTAATACATTTATTCGTGAAGATGGCACACCTCTCCAATACACGTTAGTAAACATTAAAGACTGGTGTAAAAACGAATTTGAAGTAATCAATCAGCTGCGCATTAATACTCAAAATAGCCACCACCGTTACGACGTGATTTTGTTAATTAACGGTGTTCCCGTGGTGCAAATAGAGCTTAAGACACATCAAATAGTCACCCGTCGCGCAATGGAGCAAATCGTTAATTACAAAAACGATCCTGGTAATGGCTACACTAATACGCTTTTGTGTTTTATGCAGTTGTTTATCGTTAGTAACCAAAGCAACACTGTTTATTTTGCCAATAATCACAACCAACATTTCAGTTTTAACGCCGACGAGCGTTTTTTGCCTATCTATCAACTGGCAGACGAGAATAACGACAAAATTGCGCATTTACATGACTTCTCTGAGAAGTTCTTAGCCAAATGCACCTTGGGCCAAATGATTAGCCACTATATGGTGCTGGTCGCCAGCGAGCAACGGTTAATGATTATGCGCCCTTACCAAATTTATGCGGTTAAGGCCATTGTCGATTGCATTCATGAAAATCGTGGTAATGGCTATATTTGGCACACGACGGGCAGCGGTAAAACACTCACATCGTTTAAAGCGTCTACACTACTTAAAGACAACCCAGACATTGAAAAGTGTTTGTTTGTGGTAGACCGCAAAGATCTAGACCGCCAAACCCGTGAAGAGTTTAACAAGTTTCAAGAGGGCTGTGTAGAAGAAAACACTAATACGGAAAGCATGGTGCGGCGCATGCTCTCTGATGACTATACAGACAAAGTTATTGTCACTACCATACAAAAGCTGGGCTTGGCACTAGATGAAAACAGCAAGCGCAACCAAAGCAACAAACAAAATGGTAAGCAAACCTACAAAGAGCGCCTTGAGCCACTGCGTGATAAGCGCATTGTGCTTATTTTTGACGAATGCCATCGCTCGCAATTTGGTGAAAACCATAAAGCCATTAAAGAGTTTTTTCCAAATGCGCAGATGTTTGGCTTTACCGGTACACCAATATTTGATGACAACGCTACTTATAAACAAATCGATGGCACAGTTGGTACTTTCAAAACCACTAAAGACATATTTGAGAAAGAGTTACACGCCTACACCATCACCAATGCAATCGATGACAAAAATGTGTTGAGCTTTCATATCGACTATTTTGGCAAAGACGATCCGAATAAGAAAAAACCTAAAAAAGGTGAAACCCCACCGCCAGAAGCTGTAATTAAAGAAATACTGGAAAAGCACGATGCCGCCACCAATCATCGCCGCTTTAATGCCATTTTAGCCACAGCATCTATCAACAACGCCATTGAATACTTTGAAAAGTTCAAAATCATACAAGCGCAGAAACAGCTTGAGGATGAAAGCTTTATTCCGCTCAATATCGCATGCGTGTTCTCGCCGCCTGCCGAAGGCAACAAAGATGTGCAACAAATTCAGGAAGATTTACCGCAAGAAAAGTTGGATAACACCGTAGCGCCAGAACAAAAGAAAAAAGCGCTTACGCAAATCATTGCCGACTACAACCAGCAATACAGCACCAATCACACTATTAACGAGTTTGATTTGTACTATCAAGATGTGCAACAGCGTATCAAAGACCAAAAATATTCAAATGCAGATTACCCACGAAAAAACAAAATTGATATTGTGATTGTGGTCGATATGCTGCTCACAGGGTTTGATTCTAAATACCTTAACACCCTATATGTGGATAAAAACCTTAAATACCACGGCCTCATACAAGCCTTCTCACGTACAAACCGCGTGTTAAACGATACCAAACCTTGGGGCAATGTGCTCGATTTTCGTGGGCAAGAAGACCTAGTGGATGAAGCTATACGGCTATTTTCAGGTAAAGACCTCAACCGTGCTAAAGAAATCTGGTTAGTTGACCCCGCGCCTGTGGTGGTCGATAAATTGCAAAAAGCTGTTACCGATCTAAGCACCTTTATGAAATCGCAAGGGTTGGCATGTGTGCCAGAACAAGTAGCAAACCTTAAGGGAGACAACGCCCGTGCAGAATTTATCAACCACTTTAAAGAAGTACAGCGCCTAAAGACTCAACTAGACCAATATACCGATTTAAGCCTAGAGAGCAAAGCCAGCGTAGAGCTGCTGCTGCCAGAAGAAACTCTGCGCAGTTTTAAAGGCCAATATCTCGAAACAGCGCAACGCCTAAAGGAACAACAAGACAAAGGCAAAGGTGTTGATGAAAACATTCAACAGCTCGACTTTGAGTTTGTGCTATTTGCCTCGGCAGTAATTGATTACGATTACATCATGAGCTTAATTGCTAAATCTACCCAAGCCACGGGCAAACAAAAAATGACGCGCCAACAACTGATAGACCTTATCAGTTCAAGTGCCAATTTAATGGATGAACGTGAAGATATCATTGCTTACATCGGTGAATTAAAAGTGGGTGAAGCCTTAAATGAAAAAGCCATCCGTGAAGGTTATGCAGCCTTCAAAGCGGACAAGTCAGTCAAGGACATGGCAAATATAGCCCAAAAGCACGACTTACAAGCTCAAGCCCTGCAAGGCTTTGTAAACGGCATTATGAGTCGCATGATTTTTGATGGGGAACAATTAGGTGATTTGCTTGCGCCATTAGAGTTGGGCTGGAAAGCTCGCACGCAGAAAGAGCTAGCATTGATGGAAGACCTTATGCCATTACTCAAAAAACTTTCCCAAGGGCGTGAAATATCAGGATTGGCTGCATATGACTGAGCGAGATACTAAAATGCTAGTGCCTAAATTGCGCTTTCCTGAGTTTCAGGATGCGGAGGGGTGGAGTAGTAAAAGGATAGGCGAAGTTACCCAAGTCACGGCAGGAGCTACGCCAAGTACAGAGAACCCAGAATATTGGAATGGTGATATTCCATGGATGAATTCTGGCGAGTTGAATCAAAAAAGAGTTTATGGTGTTTCCAATCGGATTACGTTGCTAGGGTTGAAAGAGTCAAGTACAAAACTTGTTCCCCCTGGCTCTGTATTAATAGGCTTAGCAGGTCAAGGTAAGACCAGAGGTACAGCAGCAATCAATTACATGGAGTTGTGTACAAATCAATCTATAGCCTCGATTATCCCAAACAAGCAGAAATTTGTTAGTGAGTTTTTATTTCATAAAATAGACTCAATGTATAACAATCTGCGTTCTTTATCAAAAGGTGAAGGAGGCAGAGGAGGTCTCAATCTTGAGATAATTAAGTCAGTTGAGATACCATTCCCGATTTTACAAGAACAACAAAAAATCGCCGATTGCTTGTCCTCCATCGACGAACTGATTACAGCACAAACCAAAAAAATAGTCGCACTCAAAGACCATAAAAAAGGCTTAATGGAACAGCTATTTCCTTTAGGGGGCGAAACCGTCCCCAAACTGCGTTTTTCTGAGTTTCACGGTGCGGGGGAGTGGGTAGACAGGTCTCTGGAACAGCTGGCAACATATACGAAGGGTTACGCTTTCAAGTCTGAAGATTACATGGCTGAAGGAGTTAGAATTATTCGGGTTTCTGATTTGGGTGCGGATCACATCAAATCAAATAATGAAAAGATTTACATTGCTTCTGAATCGGTAAGTGATTATGGAAGATATAAGCTCAACAAGGGAGAAATTATTGTAACAACTGTAGGATCTAAACCAGAGTTGGTTGATTCTGCAGTTGGTCGAGGAATATTTATATCTTTTTCTAATGAGGGTTTACTTAATCAAAACCTTCTAAAGTTAAAGGTTAGGAATGAAGTTAATAGCAGATTTTTATTCTCTAATATCAACACTAGTAAATATCAAAAATTTATAGCTTCAATATCTCGCGGAAATGCCAACCAAGCAAATATAGCTGTGAAAGATTTGATGGGTTTTAAATTGCAAATCCCGACTCTTGATGAACAAAATAAAATCGCCGATTGTTTGTCTTCTATTGACGAGCTGATTACTACAGGAACCCAAAAGCTCGAAGCCCTTAAAGCCCACAAAAAAGGTTTGATACAGCTGCTTTTCCCCAATTCTGATGGGGTGAAACAGTGAGCAACCCACTAACTACCTTTGCAAGTTTGAATGAGGTGGCTGCGCATCTGCGAGTAAAGCTTGAGGAGAAAAAATACGTTTTATTTTTTGCCTATAATGGTACTGGTAAAACACGTCTCTCTATGGCGTTCAAAGATGCTGGGAAAAAGAAAGTTACTCGGCCACTCTCTGTTGGTGATACGGTTGGACAAGCGCTCATGATTGAAGAAGTTCAGAGTGATACACTTTATTTCAATGCATTCACTGAAGACCTCTTTACTTGGGATAATGATCTAGAGGGTGATCAAACCAGAGTTTTACAATTAAATACTGAATCCAACTTTTTTGCAGGTTTAGAATCATTAGAAATGGACAATCGTATTCGCCCGCTTCTTCATCGATATGTTGATTTTGATTTTAAAATTCAAATAAAAGAAATTGAAGAAGATGTTAATGGTCAAAAATATAATAGAAAAATTACTTATGTAGCTTTTGAGCGAGAAGTAGTTGAAGACGATAAGCCAAAGCTTATCGAAAACATAAAAGTGTCTCGGGGTGAGGAAAATATCTTTATTTGGTGTTTCTTTCTCGCAGTTGTACAACTCGCTTTAGATGGAGAAAAGGCTTATGAGTGGGTTAAGTATATTTATATCGATGACCCGATTTCTTCGCTGGATGACAATAACACAATAGCGGTCGCTAATCATCTTGGCCAAATGCTTAAGGATTACAAGGGCCAGATAAAAACCGTATTGTCTTCGCATCATGCTTTATTTTTTAACGTGATGTGTAATGAATTAAAAAAAGCCCTGAAATATATGCTGTGTAGTCATGAGGGGCTTGTCAAATATTCTCTTAAAGACACAAGCGATACACCATATTTTCATCATGTTGCTACTTTGAAAATGTTGGTTGAAGCTGCAAATCGCAACGAGCTATTTACCTATCACTTTGGCATGCTACGCAACATATTAGAAAAATCAGCTAGTTTTCACGGCTTTGATAATTTGTCTGATTTTATTAAACGTGACAGTAAAGACCCAGATGATTTGTTGCACCATCGTATTATTCAATTATTAAATCATGGTGGCTATTCACATTTTGAGCCATTAGAAATGATGGAAGAAAATAAGCAACATTTCAAAAATATTTTAAATAAATTTTTGGCGAATTATGAATTTAATCCTGAATTCTGGCCACATCTTACCGAAGAAACTACAGAATGACTCAAGATGAACTCAATAAATTAGGCAAAACACTTTGGAACATTGCCGATGACCTGCGCGGTGCGATGAATGCAGATGACTTTCGTGATTACATGCTCTCGTTTCTGTTTTTGCGCTATTTGTCAGATAACTATGAAACTGCAGCGCAAAAAGAGTTGGGGGCAGATTATCCAGTATTGAAAGATGGCAATAAGAGGGCGCCATTAGCAGAGTGGTATGACAAAAATGCAGATGATGTGACCGAGTTTGAAAAACAAATGCGCCGCAAAGTGCATTATGTGATTGAGCCTACACACTTGTGGAGCAGTATTGCCGAGCAAGCGCGGGTGCAAGATGGTGAAATGTTGCACACATTAGAACACGGCTTCAAATATATTGAGAATCAGTCGTTTGACAGCACTTTTCAAGGCTTATTTTCCGAGATTAATTTGAATTCTGAAAAACTTGGTAAAAGTTACACAGATCGCAATGCAAAGCTTTGTACGATTATTACCAAGATTGCTGAAGGCATTGCCAATTTCTCAACCGACACGGATATCTTAGGTGATGCGTATGAATATTTAATCGGCCAGTTTGCAGCTGGTTCTGGTAAAAAAGCAGGAGAGTTTTATACGCCACAACAAATCTCTACAATCCTCTCTGAAATCGTTACGTTGGATAGCCAAGACCCTTCTACAGGTAAAAAGAAAAAGCTAGATAGAGTGCTGGATTTTGCTTGTGGCTCTGGCTCGCTGTTGTTGAATGTGCGTAAACAGCTTGGCGCACATGGAGTTGGTAAGATTTATGGCCAGGAATCTAATATCACCACTTATAACTTGGCACGTATGAATATGCTACTGCACGGTGTGAAAGATACTGAGTTTGAGATTCATCATGGCGATTCGCTCAAAAATGACTGGGCTCTTTTAAATGAGATGAACCCATCTAAAAAATTGCAGTGTGATGCTGTGGTAGCAAACCCTCCGTTTAGCTACCGTTGGGAACCCTCTGAAGCAATGGGTGAAGACTTCCGCTTTAAAAGCTATGGTTTAGCGCCAAAGTCTGCTGCCGACTTTGCCTTTTTGTTGCACGGCTTTCACTTTTTAAGTGACGAAGGCACCATGGCGATTGTTCTGCCACATGGTGTGTTGTTCCGTGGCGGTGCTGAAGAGCGTATTCGCACTAAGTTGTTAAAAGATGGGCATATCGACACCGTGATTGGCTTACCTGCTAATTTGTTTTTCTCAACTGGAATACCTGTATGTATTCTCGTGCTCAAAAAATGCAAAAAATTCGATGATGTGCTGTTTATCAATGCCAGCTCCAGTGAAAATTTTGAAAAAGGTAAACGTCAGAATAAACTGCTTCCAGATCACATTGATAAAATCATACAGACTTATAAACATCGAAAACAGGAAGAGCGTTACTCAATGCGCATTTCGATGGAGCGAATTGAACAAGAAGGTTATAACTTAAATATCTCGCGCTATATCAGCACCTCTGTTGCAGATGAGGAAATCAATTTAAGCTTGGTTAACAATGAGTTAATTAGCTTGGAAGCCCAAATTATCAAGGCTAAAATTGCACATAATGAATTCTTGAAAGAACTTGGATTGCCAACGTTACCTTGATTTCGCTCAAAGCTTTCTGATGGTTTTTGCAGGCTAAGGCAGCCAAACCTATC
>DASQFK010000071.1:0-1787 GCA_035633175.1 Methylotenera sp. | reverse complement strand
AAAGACCTACGTATCCGGTTCCAGCCACTGCAATTTTCATTAAAAATAACTTTCTTAAAGGACTAAACAGCTTATGATAAACTAATATTTATTAAAATAAGTACTTATTATTCATATAGTTATAAATTTTTAAATAAACTTCAGAATCTTAAATTTGTAATATTCCAATCATCAATTTGTAATTTTTAGAATCTATTATCTTGCATGTTTTCATGTTCCATGAAAACTCATTTAATGACTCTAGAGATTAAAACATGAGCGTAGTTAAGAGCAACCCAATTATTATTTGGCGTTTACTGGATGGTAAGCCTGGGCACGAAAATCAATCACTTGGTTTGGTAAATTCAATCAAACGGAAAGTATCGTGTGAGAGCTACGATATAAGCGTTAAAGGTAAACTGGAGCCGCTCATTAATTATGTTAGCGCTATGTGGCCATTTGGCAGAGAGTTACCGTATCCTGATTTAATCGTTGGTGCTGGTCATGGGACACATATGCATATGTTAGCCGCGAAAAAAGCTTATGGTGGAAGTTCTATTGTATTAATGCAGCCAAGCTTTCCTGTGTCTTGGTTTGATTTATGTCTTATTCCTGAACACGATGCATATCAAGGAAGGGGGCGCCACATTGAAACAAGAGGCGTATTAAATGCACTAAATAGTGATGGCGAACACCATACTGATAAAGCCTTGATTATGATTGGTGGGCATTCACGTCACTATGAATGGGAAACTGACAATCTAATCGCTCAAATTTATCAATTATTGGATCATAATCCAACCATCAATTTCACTCTGACAACTTCTCGCAGGACACCGATAGAGTTCCTAACAAATTTTAGTAATCAAAAATTTGATAATCTAGAAATAGTGCCCTTTGATAAAACTCCACCGGACTGGATAAAGCAACAACTTGCTGAATCATCAATAGCATGGATTACAGAAGATTCAGTTTCAATGATTTATGAATCACTCACGGCCAGAGTAGCGGTTGGTATTTTGAATGTGCCAATTAACCATGAAAGTCGTGTAACAAGAGGCATTGAAAAATTAATCCATAATAAATATGTAGTTCGCTTTGATAATGATGCTCAGTATAAAAATGACTTACATCCTATTGCTGGATTTATGGAAGCTGACCGTTGTGCAGATCAAATATTAAAAGCATTGATAAACAATCCAAGCGTTATCAGTCAACCAACATTTGCCAAAATATAACGACTGATGAGTTCGGTTGTTAATCGGAAATTAACCGTTGTTCAAGTTTTACCCGCCCTTCAATCTGGCGGGGTTGAGCGTGGCACACTTGAGGTTGGAAAATACTTGGTGGAGCAAGGTCACAGATCTATCGTTATTTCAGACAACGGTCGATTGGTGAACCAGCTTATTGAAGAAGGTAGCGAGCATATTCATTGGCCTATTGGTCGAAAATCTTTACTTACTTTACGCTTCATTCCTCACTTAATTGCTTTTCTTAAAGACAACGAAGTCGACGTCCTACATGTTCGATCGCGCTTCCCTGCCTGGATTTGTTACCTGGCATGGAAGATTATGCCCGTTTCAAAAAGGCCGCACCTCATCACTACAGTACACGGTACATATTCTATTAGCCCTTATAGCGCTATTATGACTAAAGGCGAACAAGTTATTGTCATTTCCAAAATGATTAGAGATTATGTGCTCAAAAATTATCGTGTGAACCCAGATAAACTACATCTCAATTACAGAGGTGTAGATGAGCAGAGTTTTCCTTATGCTTATCAACCCACCAAAGAATGGTTAGAGAAA
>DASQFK010000070.1:0-17780 GCA_035633175.1 Methylotenera sp. | reverse complement strand
AACCACATGGTACTGGGCTAGGTTTAGCTATTGTTAAAAAAATTATCGATGAACATAAAGGTAGTATTAAAATTGAAAATGCCGTGTACTCTGACTTAGAGCAGCATATGGATAAACAACTAATTAAAAACCAGAGTCAATTTACCGAGACAATAATAACAAAAGATGCTCAAAAGTCTGGAGCAATTGTGACCATTAGCATTCCACTTTTGCTAGAAACGGCTACTACTTTAAACACCTAAAAAACTCAATTAACCAATTTTTGAAAACCACTTAAACAATTTAAAGATAAATAGCATGGCATCAAAACACATACTAGTTGTAGACGATGAAATTGGCATTCGCGAGTTATTGCGGGATATTTTGCAAGATGAGGGTTATAGCGTTAAGTTGGCTGAAAATGCTGCGGCTGCTCGTGCAGTGCGCTTACACGAGCGACCTGATATCGTGCTGCTAGATATTTGGATGCCCGATTGTGATGGTATAAGCCTGTTAAAAGAATGGGCTAACGGTGGCTTGCTCACTATGCCAGTGGTGATGATGTCTGGCCATGGCACGATTGATACTGCGGTTGAGGCAACCCGTATTGGTGCATTTGATTTTTTAGAGAAGCCAATTGCACTACAAAAACTACTAAAAACAGTAAGCGTTGCATTAAAGCACAGCGAACAATTACCAAAATCAGAGATGAGTCTGGTCAATCTAGGCAAGAGCCCTATCGCTATCGCGCTTAAAGAGCGCTTAGATAAAATTGTCTCCAGCACGACTATTAATCCTAGCCCAGTATTGTTAATTGGCCCCAAAGGCTGTGCTGCTGAGTTGTGTGCAAGATATTTGCAAAGTGCGAATACCCCATGGTTGGAGCTTATAGAATCTAGCCAGTTGGTACACGCGCCTTTGGATATTTTAGAATCTATACGTGATGGTGTGCTATACATTGCTGAAATTGCAGATCTCAATAAAACCGAGCAAAAAGGTTTGCTATTACTCATTACAAAATCAGAGAAATATAATGTGCGGGCGGTGTGTAGCACCAGCGAGAATCTACCAAAATTGCAGGCAGAGGGTTTGTTTGATCACAACTTATTACAAATTCTATCTGCAGTCTCGCTCCGTGTGCCAGCCTTAGATGAGCATAAAGAAGATATCCCAGAGCTTGCCA
Source organism: Methylotenera sp. (assembly GCA_035633175.1). Taxonomy (GTDB): domain Bacteria; phylum Pseudomonadota; class Gammaproteobacteria; order Burkholderiales; family Methylophilaceae; genus Methylotenera. The sequence continues at coordinate 16,618 of DASQFK010000070.1, read as the reverse complement.
CAGCTATTGCTAACCTGCAGTTTGAGCTTGCGGGTACAGATTATCGTGAATTTGATATTGCTGCACTCAATGGCTTGCGTAACGCTGATTGGCCAGGTGATTTAGCACAGCTAGATGCCGTGATCCGTAATTTGATACAAACTAGTTTAGAAGAAAAAATTACTTTAGAAGATGTGAATCGTGTGTTGCATCAATTTGATGATGCACAAACAGCGCAGCAACTTAGCTCCGAGCAAATTCAAGTGGCTAAAGTATTACCTAAGTTTTTAGAGAAGCCTGCTGTTGTAGAAGCCAATTTAGATCAGCCATTACGCGATGCCCGTGATGATTTTGAACGATTATATTTCGTGCATCATTTAAAGGATGTTTCTAATAATATGAGTAAACTTGCTGAAATTGCAGGCTTAGAGCGTACGCATTTGTATCGTAAGCTCAAACAATTAGGGATTAAAATTAAAGGCTAATTTTTTAGGCTATTTCTAAAATCACTGGCGTATGGTCGGAAGGGCGCTCTAGCTTACGCGGCACTTTATCTATACGCGCCGCTTTGCAATCAATCTTAAGTGCATCACTTACTAAAATATGGTCTATGCGCATGCCAAAATTGCGCCTAAAACCCATCATGCGATAATCCCACCAACTATAGCTCTTTTCAGGTTGTTCAAATAACCTAAAACTATCATGCAGGCCCAGGCTTAATAGCTTTTGAAAAGCCTCACGTTCGGCAGGGCTAACCAATACTTGACCTATCCAAGCCGCTGGATCATGGCAATCACAGTCTTCTGGTGCAATATTGTAATCGCCTAGAATTATTAATTTAGGATAAGTAATCAACTCTGTTTTAAGCCAATCTGTAAACGCATTGAGCCAGCGCAGTTTGTAGTGGTATTTGTCAGAATCTACTGTCTGACCATTGGGAATATAAGCAGAAATTACCCGTATACCATTAATATCACCAGCAATAATGCGCTGTTGGTGATCTTCAAAATTGGGAATGTTACGTTGTATATTGCTTATAGGATGGCGACTTAAAATCGCCACGCCGTTATAAGTTCTTTGACCAATATGAATCGCTTCATAACCTGCTTCTTTTAACGCTTCATAAGGAAATTTATGATCTTCTTGCTTGGTTTCCTGTAAGCATAAAACGTCAGGTTCATTGTCTCGCAACCAATCTAATACATGTGGCAATCTAACATTTAAAGAATTGACGTTCCATGAGGCAAGTATCATAAAAAGTTGCCTAACTCATACCATTATGACGTAGGAGGGCGTCGATGTTAGGCTCACGACCACGAAAGGCGGTGAAGGATTCCAAGGCAGTTCGAGAACCACCTTGTGCCAAGATTTCTTGCCAATAGCGTTTACCAGTTTCGGCTGACAGGACGCCATTTTCCTCAAACAAGCTGTAAGCATCGGCTGATAATACTTCTGCCCATTTATAGCTGTAGTAACCAGCGGAGTAACCGCCTGAAAAAATATGCGTAAAATTATTTGGAAAGCGGTTCCACTTTGGCGGACGTACTACAGCGACTTCATCTCGTACGGCTTCAATCAAGTCTAATGCAGTGGCTGTGCCATTTGGGTCAAACTCGCTATGCAAGCGAATATCAAATAATGAAAACTCAATTTGACGCACGGTTTGCATGCCGGCTTGGAAGTTCTTTGCCGCCACCATTTTGTCAAATAATAAACGCGGTAACTGTTCACCGGTATCTACGTGGGCAGTCATGTTACGCAACACTTCCCATTCCCAGCAGAAATTTTCCATGAACTGGCTGGGTAATTCCACCGCATCCCATTCCACACCTTTGATGCCCGAAACACCGTAATCATCTACTTGAGTGAGCATGTGGTGTAAGCCATGACCGAATTCATGGAACATGGTCAGTACTTCATCATGCGTGAACAAAGCGGGTTTTCCCCCTACAGGCGCTGAGAAATTACAGGTTAAAAACGCAACTGGGGTGGTGAGATTATCGCCGACTTTGCGACGGGTGATAGCCTCATCCATCCACGCGCCACCACGTTTATTATTGCGGGCGTATAAGTCCAAATAGAACTGACCGATCAAGTTGCCGGCATGGTCTTTAATGTCATAAAAACTTGCATCTTCATGCCAAACTGATGCTTTGGATTTATTCACATGCACATTAAAAATGGTTTCTACTACTTTGAATAAACCGGTTAATACTTTGTTTTCAGGAAAGTACTGTTTTACTTCAAGATCAGAAAATGCGTATTTTTCCTCGCGCAGTTTTTCTGAGGCATAGGCAACATCCCAAGCTTGCATATCGGTAATACCAAGTTTAGCTGCGTATTCTTCTAGCTCTCGCTTATCTTTAAGCGCATAGGGCTTAGCTTTTTCAGCTAAATCGTATAAAAAGTCGTTCACCTGTTTTGCAGATTCGGCCATTTTTGTGGCAACTGAGAGTTCAGCATAATTGGCAAACCCTAGTAAATTCGCCGCTTCTAGTTTTAATTTTAGAAGCTGAGAAATGAGGGGCGTGTTATCCCATTCAGCTTTGCCGAATTCGGAGGCACGCGTGGCATAAGCGCGATATAAAGTTTCGCGCAACGGGCGGTTATCCGCGTATTGCAAAACGGGCAGGTAAGACGGAAAGTGTAGGGTAAATTTCCAGCCAGACTTGTCATCAGCTTTGGCTGATTCAGCCGCGGTTTGCAGAACGTCCTCAGGAATGCCTGTTAAAGTAGCAGCATCCTCAATATAAAGTGCATAATCGTTAGTGTTATCTAATACGTTTTCTTCAAACTTGGACGAAAGTTTAGATAATTCTTCTTGAATGGCTTTGAAACGGATTTTTTGTTCTGCCGGTAACTCTGCACCACCTAAACGAAAATCGCGCAACTCATTCTCTACGATTTTCTTCTGTGATGATCTAAGTGTATCAAATTGGCTGCTGGCGCGTAGGGCGCGATATTTGGCATATAAACGCTCATCTTGGCTCAAATCTGCATAAAAATCAGTGAGCTTAGATAAGTTGTCATTATAAGCCTCACGTAATTCCGGGCTATTGACTACGCCATTCATATGACCAACCTGCGACCATGCACGACCCAGTTTTTCTTCCATGTCTTCTAACTTAGCGGCAAAGTTTTCCCAACTTACTTCATCCTTGCTGTTCACCAACGTTTCTACTGTCGCTCGTCCCTGGCTAATTAAATGTTCAATCGCTGGCGATACATGTTCCGCTTTAACCTCTTCAAACTTGGGCAAACCTGAAAAATATAGAAGGGGATTCGTTTCTAAACTATTGCTTTCTAAATTTTTTTTGGTCAAATCTGTGGACATCAGGGTAAATCCTTTTTAGCAAATCTAAACTAATTGATGAAACGTAAGGTAAGTGGATAGCGATAAATTTCGCCTTTGCTAGTAGAGATGGCGGCAATGATGCATAAAACAATATTGGCCAGCCAAATAATTCCCATGAACACAAAACCAATCAAAATTAACGCCAAAACGCCTGCAACAAATTGCGCGATAAGCACGGTAATTTGAAAATTCAAAGCTTCTTTTGCTTGTGATGAAATATATTCATTGTCATCTTTTTTCAGTATCCAAACGATTAGAGAGGGAATAAATGAAAAAACGGTACCGGCTAAATGTGTCACGGTGGCAATGTTTTTATCATCGCTACTAGGTGTGGTAATTAAGTCATTAGGCATGAGGGTTCCTTTAATATGACGAGTTATTAAATTTGATTAAATTTAGCGACAAGTTGTTCAATTTTTTCAATGTCAGTTAGTCCGAGCACTTTGCGAGCGTTACTGGAGAGCTTGGTCATTTGGCTATTTAGCACCTGTTGTTTGACAGTAAGTATATGCGAGGGATGCATAGAAAGTTGTTTTAAACCCATGCCAATCAATAGTTTGGTAAGTTTAGCATCGCCGGCCATTTCGCCGCATACTGATACGGATTTGCCTAATTTTTCGCCAGCTTTAATGGTCATTAAAATCAATTTTAATACTGACGGATGCAATGGGTTATATAAATGTGCAACTGTGTCATCAGTCCGATCAATCGCGAGCGTGTACTGAATCAAGTCATTTGTACCGATAGATAAAAAGTCCAGCTCTTTAGCAAACGCTTCTGCATTGATTGCCGCCGCTGGTATTTCTATCATGCCGCCCAAGGCGATATTCTCGTTAAATGGAATATTCTGTTTACGTAAACTCAATTTCGCCCGTTCAAGCAAGAGTTTGGTTTGACGTAACTCTGCTAGCGTACAGAGCATGGGAATTAATATTTTAATATTGCCAAAATGTGAAGCACGTAATAAAGCGCGCAATTGGGTATGAAAAATCTGCGGCTCGGATAGACACAAGCGAATCGCGCGCAAACCCAGTGCAGGGTTAGCACAGGTAACAATAGAGTCTGGATTCATTTGCTTATCTGCACCCAAATCCAGCGTGCGAATCGTAACTTCAGCACCTTTCATGTCTTCAGCAACTGTCTTATAAGCGATAAACTGTTCTTCTTCATCGGGCATTTCGTGCCGATTCATAAACAAGAATTCAGTGCGGTATAACCCAATGCCGGTCGCGCCAGCGGCTCTCACCTTTGCTACATCTTCCGGGACTTCAATATTGGCAAATAAATCAATGCTGGCACCATCTAGCGTAATGGCTTTAGTAGACTTAATGCGCTGTAATTTTTGTTGCTCAAGTTCCCATTGGTCTTGACGTAATTTGTATTCCGTTAAAATACTTTTGTCCGGGTTCACTATTACGACACCCTGACTGCCATCTACAATAATTAATTCGCCATCATTAATTAAATCGCGCGCTTTTTGTAACGCTACGATAGAGGGAATATTTAAACTACGCGCTAAGATGGCCGTGTGCGAGGTCACGCCGCCTACATCGGTAATAAATGCGGCAAATTGATGTTGCTTGAATTGGATTGCATCAGCAGGGGAGATGTCGTGTGCTACCAAAACCAGTTTACGTTCTGAATGTTGCACACTGGTTTGCTGCTCTGTCGTTAATTGACCTTGATGGCCAAGCAAAACTTTGATGACACGCTCAACTACTTGAATGACATCTTGTTTACGCTCGCGCAGATATTCGTCTTCTATTTGTTCAAATTGATCAACAATTTCATCCATTTGCAGCTTAATTGCCCACTCGGCATTGCATTGCTCATTTCTGATGATATCTTTGGGGGTCTCAGATAAAGATTTATCCGCCAGCATCATTAAATGCGTGCCGATGAATGCGCCTAATTCTGCAGGGACATTGCTACGTAAACTACTGTGAATAAGCTTTAAATCAGCTGTAACGGTTGCTATCGCGTCGGTAAAACGCTCTATTTCATCATCAATTAAATGCTTGGGTAATTGATAATGTACGACCTCTAGTAAGGCATTAGAGACTAAATGGGCATGACCGATTGCAATGCCGCTAGAAACACCAACGCCATGAATGCTAAAGCTAGTCATGTTCAATAGTTCTTATCAAAATCATGCTTTTTAGAAACATATTATTTTGTTATTCACCTTCACCAAAATAATCCTTGATAAGTGCCGTTAAAGACTCAATGGCTTGAGCTTCATCTTCACCATTTGCATCAATCGTCACAAAGGAGCCTTTAGCCGCGGCTAACATCATCACACCCATAATACTTTTTGCGTTGACGCGGCGGCCATTACGGGTCACCCAAATGTCACTGCCAAACTTACTGGCAGTTTGTGTAAGTTTAGTAGAAGCGCGAGCATGTAAACCTAATTTATTGATAATTTCTAGTTCTGTGCTAATCATATTAATTATTATTGTTCATATTAGTGATTGTTAAACATATTGATATTCTTTAAACTTTTTCAATTAGCAATCTTGCTCATATCTGCTACAGGACTCTTTGTTGAAATGTACCACGCCTTCTCGGCCGCCACTCACAGCTTTTTCAACCAATGTTAATAATGGTTCGTGCCGGTAAGTTAAAGTGCGTACTAGCATGGGCAAGTTTACCCCTGCTACGCCTTCAACCACACCTGGTTGCAAAAGTTTACCTACTGTGTTGCAGGGCGTAGCGCCATACATGTCTGATAGCACTAGTACGCCATCGCCACTATTGAGGCTTTTTACCATGGTTAGTGCTTCTGGGAACAAGCCATTAGGGTCGTCAAAATTACTCACAGCAAGAAATGCTAACTGTTCAGGTTCTTTGCCAATTACGTGCTTTGCACACGATAATAAGCTTTCGCCTAAACTACCGTGTGTGATGATTAAAATACCGATCATTTGTGTTCTTACTCCAAATTTCTAAATATTAGTTTTTTTAACTACAAGTCTTTGCTAATTACAAATATTTTTATTATTAAGCTTAAATTATTTTAACTCTCTATGCCGCGTTAACACTTTTTGTTGCGTCTTAAAAAATTGGCTTAGTTGCTCTACAAAATAAACTGAGCGATGTTGACCGCCAGTGCAACCAATAGCTACTGTCAGGTAACTACGATTATCCGTTACAAAACATGGTAGCCATTTTTCTACATAATCTCGAATATCTTTGAGCATATCATGCACAGTGGAGTGCTCTTCTAAAAATGATTGTACTGCGGCATCACGCCCAGTCAGGTCGCGCAAATTAGGATCGTAATGCGGATTGGGTAGGCAGCGTACATCAAATACAAAGTCTGCATCTAGCGGAATGCCATGTTTGAAACCAAATGACGTAAACAGCAGGGTTAGGCGGACATGTTCAATGGAAACAATATCTTTTATCCAACTGCGTAAAGTATTAGCACTTAAATGGCTGGTATCAATGACATGGCCTAGATTACCCAAACTGCCAAGTAGCTCGCGCTCATAAGCAATACTTTCAGCTAATGTAGTATTGTCTTTGCTTAAGGGGTGTTTGCGGCGTGTTTCGCTGAATCTTTTAACCAAGGTTTCCACATTAGATTCTAAAAACAATACTTGAATGGTGATATTTTGCGATTTCAGTTGCTCAATATGCGCTGGCAGGGTTTCAATTTCTGCGCTGCGGCTATCAATACTAATGGCTACACGGTCTTGATGAGATGTGTGCAAATGCTGTACGATTTGCGGCAGCATCGTTGCAGGTAAATTATCAATGCAATAGTATCCGCTATCTTCTAGCGCGCGTAATGCAATACTTTTTCCTGAGCCTGAAAGCCCCGTGACGATAATCAGTTGTTTCATGATGTGAGTTAATTAGCTATACCGCTATTTTGATTTCTTCATCTCGCGCTGTTGGCGTTGGGTAAATTGTTTAGTACCATTTATACCGCGTAATAATAGCATGTGGTTACGAATCGCGACTTCAACTAGCACAGCGATATTTCGTCCAGCTGCAATAGGAATTTGCACTTTAGGAATTTTGACTCCCAATACTTCTTCAAGTTGCGCTTTAATACTGAGTCTATCTAGCAATTGTGGCGTCAACTTATCTGCCATTTCAAGCTGAATAATGAGATCTAACGGCTTAGTAGGCTTAACTGAATTGTCGCCAAATAGTGCGCGTATATTCAAAATTCCTAAACCACGCACCTCTAAAAAGTCTTGTAATAATGATGGACAACGACCTTCAACACGCTCTGGTGAAATGCGGTAAAAATCAACAATATCATCGGCAATCAGTCTATGTCCGCGAGAAATAAGCTCTAGGGCGAGCTCACTTTTACCGATGGCCGCATCCCCTTTGATCAACGCACCAAAACCTTGAACCTCCATAAACACGCCATGCAGGCTCACTGAGTCAGCCACTGCTAACGCTAAAAAGTGACTCAAAATATCCATCAACTCCGGACTACGTAACGGCGAAGAAAAAAGCGGAGTTGCATGCTTATCAGCCGCAGCTATTAGCGAGTCAGGCACTATTTCACCATTCGCCACAATGACAGCTGCTAAATCAGTGGAATATAAATTCCCAATTGCACGCTTTGCATCCTCGGCAGGCAGGCTGCGTAAATAGTCCATCTCCGCACATCCCATCACTTGTACGCGGTTAGGATGAACAAAATTGAGATGACCAATTAATGCTAAAGAGGGTTTGGTAACGGCTTGGCTAGTAAGCGTATTAAACCCACCGTTAAGCCCGGCAATCCATTTCAGTTTGAGCTTACGGCGGGTTTGTTTGAATAGCTCGGCTACATTTATTTGAGCCATATATTAAGGATTAAAGATTAAGAAAATTGTTATTAATGATTCAATTAAATCCAGTTTATTGAATAACTTGATGCTTCACCGCGCCATTTGTTTTGTGGTGGTCGCCATTCTTTTCTTTATGTTTGACCACTTGGCGGTCCAGCTTATCCGTAAGCATGTCAATAGCACTATACATATTGTCATTCTCGCAGGCGGCATGTAAATCGTTGCCTGGTACATGCAGTGTAGCCTCCACCTTTTGGGCAAGCTTTACTACACTCATGGTGACTTTGACATCGATTACATGGTCAAAGTGGCTGCTAATTCGGGCTAATTTGCTTGTGACATAATCACGCATTGCAGGTGTAATTTCTAAATGAAGACCAGTTAATTGTAAATTCATGACTTACTCCTTTTCAAAGATGTTCTTGAGCCTGAGTAGCCTTTAATTTCCAACCTTGCACATTTTCTTGATGCAGATGCTACAAAAAACTATTAAGGTTAAAAGTTTTTGGCGCTTCATAACTTGTCGAACAATTTCAGTTTACTACTAAAAATTGCCTCTGTGCCACTGAAAAAAAGATATTTGTTGACGCTAAATTAAGCGTATAGTCTTTAGTAATAAGTAGTAAAAATCAAAAGTACATTACTTAAAAATTGTTTTTTCTAAGGTAGTTAAAGTGTTTTTCTCAAACTAGCCGGTGCAATGTTGAGAGATTCACGATATTTAGCAATCGTACGACGTGCTACCACAATGCCTTGCTTCGCCAATAGTTCAGTAATTTGATTATCAGAGTACGGCTTTTTGGGATTTTCTTCATCCACTAGCTGTTTAATTAATGCGCGAATTGCAGTTGCTGAGCATGTACCACCAGTATCGGTCGCTACCGAACTGCCAAAAAAATATTTAAGCTCAAAAATACCACGCGGAGTGAGCATATACTTACTTGTTGTGACCCGCGATATCGTAGATTCATGTAAATCTAGCTCATCGGCAATTTCCCGCAGTACTAATGGCCTCATAGCCACTTCGCCGTATTCTAAGAAATTACGCTGACGGTCAACGATCGCTTGCGATACACGCAGAATAGTTGAAAAGCGCTGCTGAATGTTTTTAATCATCCATTTCGCTTCCTGCATCTGGCTCTGTAAGTATTGGCTAGAGCTATCACGATTACGTTTTAGAATACTTGCGTAAAGCTGGTTGATTTTCAGTTTAGGAATGACACCGTCATTCAATGTAGCAATCCAAATGCCTTTTACTTTTTTGACGATCACTTCATGCTGAATATAATGTTCAGAGCCGATGATGCTAAATTCACTACCAGGTCGAGGATTTAAACTGGTAATTAGTTGCTGTACGTTTTTTAAAGTCGTTTCATCGCATGCTAGCTCTTTGCGCAACTTTGTAAAGTCTCGGCCGCCAAGTGCAGGTAAGTGATTTTTTGCTACTTCAGTGGCTAAGGCTAGATGCGGTGTGTTTGAGGGCAACAAGCCTAGTTGTAATATGAGGCATTCGCTTAAATTGCGCGCACCTACGCCAATCGGGTCTAAATTTTGCACGTGGCGCAACGCTGTTTGTAGTTCCAAAGCGTCAATTTCAAGCTCTAGTGGCATATTTTCTGCAATTTCTTCCAGAGACTCTTCTAAATAGCCGTCTTCATTAATGCTATCTACCAGTAGTAATGCGAGCGTTTGATCGCGCTCGGACAAGGGCATCAATTTTAATTGAGACAATAAATGCTCTCGAAGGCTAATTTGCAAAGTTTCCTGCTGCTTAAAATCGCTGTCATCATCTGCAGGTGTGCTGTTTTCATCCCAGCGGCTACCGTTTGAAAATTCATCAAATTCGTCATTAAAATCATTTTGATAATCAGGTGTGGGTTCAAAGTCAGTTGATTCTGATTGCTGACTAATTTCAGTTTGGTTTGATTCAGCTGGGTTTGATTGAAAACTGTCTGATTCAAAACTGTCTGAATCGCTTTGATTAGAATTTAGGCTAATTTCTGAAGACTCAGAATTAAAAGCTTCACCATCTTCGTTATTTGCTGGTGCGTTATCTTCTGCATTGCTTGCATTATTGAGGTTAACATCGTCAACCCCATCTTCTGCTACGTTACCATATTCATCTTCGCCATCACTACCTCGTTCTAGCAATGGATTGGTTTGCATTAATATATCAATTTCTTGATTCAGCTCCAGCGTAGAGAGTTGCAGGAGGCGAATAGCCTGCTGTAATTGCGGCGTAAGCGAGAGGTTTTGTGAAAACCTAAGTTGTAAACCTTGCTTCATAGACGGAAGTCTCTACCTAAATATACTTCGCGTACGCTTTCATTATCAACAATTTCATTGGGAATTCCAGAAGCAAATACATGTCCTTGATTCACAATGTATGCGCGGTCACAAATGCCTAAAGTCTCACGTACGTTATGATCAGTAATGAGTACGCCAATACCGCGCGCACTTAAAAAACGGATTAATTTTTGAATATCAATTACCGCAATCGGGTCAATACCGGCAAATGGCTCATCTAAAAGAATAAAGCTAGGGTCTGATGCAAGACAGCGCGCAATCTCAACGCGGCGGCGCTCTCCGCCCGATAAACTCACAGCAGCGTTATCGCGAATATGCGTAATGTGTAAATCTTCCAGCAAAGATTCCAGCTTGCCTTCCATTGCTGACTCAGATATTTCCTGCAATTCCAGCACGGCCATGATGTTATCGGAAACCGACAGCTTACGAAAAATAGACGGTTCTTGCGGTAGGTAAGATAAGCCCATTCTGGCGCGCATATGAATAGGCATATGACTTAAATCTTTTCCATCTAATGTAATCCTGCCGGCATCAAGCGGCACTAAGCCTACCATCATGTAAAAACTGGTCGTTTTACCGGCGCCGTTTGGCCCTAGTAAACCGACTACTTCTCCACTTTTAATGTGTAATGAAATGTCCTGTACTACTGTGCGTTCTTTGTACGATTTACGCAAATTTTCTACAATGAGTTCACTCATAATGGCTGGTTATTATTCCGTTTTGTTCAAAATACATAGGTTATGAGCGCATTGTTTATTTGGTTCAGCTTCATTTTATTTCACCAGCAAGTTCTAAACTGCTGCTTAAACGCGTGTCTTTTAAAGATGTTTGAGCACTGTTATTTGTACTAGGGTTACTACTGCTCGGTTTTGTTGGTGCAGGATTAGTTTTTGAATTGCCAGTTTCAGGCACCGTAGCCTTTTTGTTTTTAGGCTGAATGATTGCACGTACACGACCACTAGAACTGTTAGATTTGTTTCCGCCTATCACCTCGGCATATTCAGCATTCGCGTCATAGCTAATGTAATCGCCATGCACAATATCTTCACCGCGTTTTACCCATGCCTTCGTGTAAAGCTGTACTTTGTCCATGCGTCCATCATACTCAATACGTTGCGCACTGCCTTCCATATATTCATTTTTACCTTCGCGCTTTTGTTTAAATGTCGTTGGGTTGCCTAGCGACGTACTGTGTTGAAAACCTTCTTTATCTTCACGAACAATCAATTTATCTGCATGAATCACTAATGTCCCTTGCGTTAAAATCACATTGCCTGAGTAGGTGCTGATTTGCTTCGCATCATCCACTTTCACACTATCCGCTTCTAAATCAATGGGTTTATCACGGTCCGCGGATTCAGCAAATGTGTATGCAGAAAAGCCCAATATAGCGCTGCTCAACATTAAGCTTGTTAAGCGCACAATTAGCTTATGTTTTATGGTGATTAAGTATTTACTCATAGCGTCTCCGAATGCGCGCATCATTAGTATTAGGTTGATTGGTTTTAGGTTCAATAGTAGGTTTGGCGGTGCTGGTATTATTAGTGCTAGGCTTTTCTGATGCTACCGCTAAAGATTGATCCGTTTCTGTAACATTAGTTTTAGTAAGACTAGGGCGCTCATAATGGGCGCGTACTTGATGTAGCAATGTCACGGTATTATTTTTCTTTTCATAAATCATGCCTGTCGCATAAATAACAGTTTTTGGCGCTTGTCGAATCACCACTGGGCTTTCAGTATGCACTAAATCTTCTTTAGGGCGAATGTTCAACAGCTCTGTTTCTACAGTCATTTCACCTTTCCCTGCAAAGGCTTGACGCGTAACTTTTACATTATCGACCAGTTGTACATCTTCTCCATTACTAGACACATAGCCGTGCAAACTTTCAACCTGTGTGTAAGGCTTGTCTAGCGTAAATTGCGTATAACGTGGCCGTAGCAGATTTGTGGAGTCATCATCCGGAAAATGTTTCATTTCTACCGCAGCTAATCTATATCGCAAACCACCATTGATATCCGTTTGTGTCGTCACAAAATTGCTCATAATGTAATCAGGGTCATGGCGACTGCTGCCATCCATTTTAGGCAAAGTTGGCTGTACAGTATTGTTAATCCAAAAAGTCAGTAATGCTAATAATGATAGCAATATGAGTGGAAAAACAATCGCTGAGCGTGCGTTTAACTTCATACGACGATACTTATAGTGATTTGAGTATACATACTTTGATTAATTACAGTTTTATATAAAGCGCTAGTTTGAAATCTGCGCTTGAGTTAAAAACTGTGCCATTTGTGCATCAAATGTACCCTGTGCCTGCATAATCATTTCACATACCTCACGCACAGCACCGTGACCCCCCATTTTTTTAGTGATGTAATGTGCATGCGTTAACACTAACGGTGGTGAGGCAGGTACAGCAATCGCCAGGCCGCATTTAAGCATGGGCGGTAAATCCACGACATCGTCTCCCATAAAAGCGCATTGATTTGGCTGCAAACCGCTGGCTTTCATTAACGCATTGAATGCGACTAATTTATCTTCTGCACCCTGATAGAAGTGCGCAACACCAGTACTCTCCGCACGCTTTTTGACGACATTGGAGGTGCGGCCTGTAATGATCGCCAATTCAACGCCTGAGGCTTTCAATAACTTCATACCCAAGCCATCATGTGAGTGAAAGGTTTTGTATTCCTGACCATCATCACCGATAGTCAAGCCACCATCGGTCATTACGCCATCAACGTCCAGTACCAACAGTTTGATATTTTGCAGGCGTGTTTGCAGATCTGCAGTATTTTCTACTTCAAACTGCTTACTAAACTCAATATTGCTCGGTAGGCTAATTTCAGTATGCTTCATATGTGCTTAAACTACCTTTGCTAATAAAAGATCATGCATATTTAATGCACCTACTAAAAAGCCAGCATCATCTGTTACTAATAACGCGTTAATTTTGCGCTTCTCCATCATTTCTACCGCAACAATCGCTAGTTGATCCTGCTGGATTACTTGTGGATCAGCATGCATGACATCCGCAATACTCGACTTGGCTACATTCACATTTTGCTCAAATGCCCGTCGTAAATCGCCATCGGTAAAAATACCAATTGGCTTATTCTGTGCATCTACAATCGCCGTTAACCCTAAACCTTTGCGTGACATTTCTAGTAAACCTTCAGCTAAAGAAGCGTTGACAGGCACTTGCGGGATATGACTGCCGGTGCGCATCAAATCTTTCACATGAATTAACAAACGTCGTCCAAGACTACCGCCCGGATGTGAGCGTGCAAAATCTTCCGCAGTAAAATCACGCTGATCCAGCACACATAAAGCCAGTGCATCGCCAAGTGCTAAGGCAACCGTAGTACTTGATGTGGGGGCTAAACCAAGTGGGCAGGCTTCTTTTGAGACGGAAGCACTTAAATGGATATCCGCTGCTTTAGCGAGCGAAGACGAATCTTTACCGGTGATTGCAATGATTTTTGCACCCAATCTTTTAAGTGGGGGAATAATGGCAAGAATCTCGTCGCTTTCACCTGAGTTTGAAAGCGCAATGACAATATCCCCTGCGATGATCATGCCTAAATCACCATGGCTCGCTTCAGCAGGATGCATGAAAAACGCAGGAGTCCCGGTGCTGGCAAAGGTAGAAGCGATTTTGCCACCGATATGACCTGACTTACCCATGCCACTTACCACCACGCGGCCCTGGCATTCCAAGATCAGGTTAACTGCTTTAGTAAAGTTATCGTCTAGCCGTTTTGCCAACGCATCAATCTCATAAGCTTCCAGCAATAAAATCTCACGCGCCAACGCCAAGGTTGGCTGCGAGGTGGATTGTGTATTAGGAACAGATTTCTGCTGATTGATTAGTAGTGATGACATTGCGCTTATGTGGGCTTGTATTATTGCTTGATTAAATTTATAAATTTTTACCTGTTATCTTATTAATAAAAATGAAGTCTTTATTAAAATTTACGCACTTTTCAGTTAGTATAAAAGGTAATGTCACACTTATAAAGCCTAAAAAGGTACTTATAGTGACAATTTTAGTAAAGTTAGCATAAGTTTTTTCTTTTAGGCACAAATTTTGCTAATGCGCGTTTTAACACAATGAATTATCAGCCTAACAAATGACTTAAAAACTAGAAAACTGACTTAAAAATTAACAATAAACTGTCATCTTTATAGGTAAAACATGTTTGAAACCTTACCATTAATCTTAATTTTACTCACTAGTTCTGTGCTTGGTGTGGCCCTGTTCCGTGCATTGCGTCTGCCGGCTATGCTGGCTTACTTTTTAGTAGGGGTAGTATTAGGTCCTCATACCTTTGGCTTACTGCCCGACAGTGAAGCAAATCGTGAGTTCGCAGAATTCGGAATTGTATTTTTGATGTTTAGCATCGGGTTAGAGTTCAGCCTAGCCCAGCTATACGCGATGCGTAAAAAGGTGCTGGGTTTAGGTGGCGCCCAAGTTGTACTTACGCTTGTAGTAATCATGGGCATCACTAAATTTACTGGCTTAGATTGGTCTGCCGCTTTTGTGATTGGCGCGGCGTTAGCCATGTCTTCTACTGCGATTGTTTCTAAAATACTCGCAGAACGTGTTGATCTAAATTCACGCCACGGACGATTAAGTATAGGTGTGCTGCTATTTCAGGATATTGCGGTAGTACCAGTGTTGGTGCTTATTCCTGCGCTAGGTGTAGCCGGGACTAATTTGACCGATGTACTTGGTTTAGCCATGCTAAAAGCAGCAGCCATGCTGTTATTTCTATTTACAATTGGCAAATGGATTATCAATCCTTGGTTCAATCTGGTTGCTGGCCAGCGTTCTCGTGAATTGTTTGTAATGAACGTACTAATGGTGACTTTGTTATTAGCCTTTGCTACTAGATTTGCCGGTCTATCTTATGCTCTGGGTGCATTTATTGCGGGTATGCTGATTTCAGAAACAAAATTCCGCTATCAGGTGGAATCAGATATTTCGCCTTTCCGCGATATTTTCCTCGGACTATTCTTTATTAGTGTTGGCATGCTGCTTAATCTGCAGCAAGTGTTTAATAACATCGGTTTGGTGTTGTTGGTTCTAGTCACCTTTATTTTGTTCAAAGCCGCCATCGTGGCTCTGGTCGTAAGATTCATGAAATATGAATGGGGTGTAGCGGTTCGTACGGGTTTGATATTGGCGCAAGCGGGCGAATTCAGCTTTGTGATTCTGGCGTTAGGCGTGGAGCAAAAACTCATAAGCGGGCAGGCTTTGCAGGTAGTGTTAGCGGCTTCATTGCTTTCTATGGTTATTGCACCTTTCCTAATCCAATACAATGGCCGTATCGCAAGGCGCTTGGTTCAAAGCTACAGTCGCAACAGCGGTCAAGTGGTGCAAGATATCGACGATGGCAGTAAGCACTTACATGATCATGTCATCATTTGTGGTTATGGGCGTAGTGGGCAGTATTTGGGTCGTTTTCTGAAAGAAGAAAATATTCCATTTATAGCGTTGGATATTGATCCATCGCGCGTGCTAGAAGCGTCAGCCGCGGGTGAAAATGTGATGTTTGGTGACGCAGCCCGGCGTGTGGTGCTTGAGGCCGCAGGCAGTGCACGCGCTAAAGCTTTAATCATTAGTTACGCTGATAATCGCGCAGCAATGAAAATTTTGCATATCGTGCAAGAAAGCTATCCACAATTGCCAGTGATTGTACGCACCGTGGATGATAGTAATATGGAGGCCTTGCGAGAAGCAGGTGCGGCAGAAGTTGTCCCTGAGATATTGGAGGGTAGTTTAATGTTAGCCTCGCATGCGCTGATGCTGCTAGGTGTGCCGTTGCATCGGGTTATTAAACGAATCCGTTTATTTAGAGAAGAGCGTTATAAACTCTTTAGGGGTTATTTCCACGGTATTTCGGATGCTGAAAGTGAAGATTTAGAAAAACAACAAGTGCGGCTGCATTCAGTGATTATTTCACCAGGCACATTTGCAATTGGCAGGCGTTTGACTGAGATGAATTTAGAAAATTTTGCTGTAGAAGTCAAATCTATCCGCCGCCCGAATTCTAATGGCTCAGAACCTACGCTCGAAAGCATATTGGCAGAGGGCGATGTAATTGTGCTGCTCGGTCAGCCTACTGGTTTAGCCAATGCACAAAACGCTTTACTCATCGGTCGCGTGGC
>DASQFK010000069.1:0-10989 GCA_035633175.1 Methylotenera sp. | reverse complement strand
CTTCCATAAAGCTAGTCACTAATGCCACACCTGCATCACGACCGATAATGCCGCCGTTCCAACCATAGCGTGATGCAATATTGGCCCAATAACCACCACCCATAGAGTAGTAAGGGCCAGCCATATTTGCACGATCGCTAGGAGATAAGAAGCGACCTGCCCAAATAGCAATCTCAGGCGTTAAGTAAAATTGAACGTTTGCATCAATTACCTCAACGTTACCTTTATCTCCACCGCCTGATCTTTCAGTATTTAACATGCCCTTAATATACTTATTGAAAGAACCTGACAAATATAAACGCGCGCTATTTAAGTCAAAGTCATTAGAGCGGTCACCATCAGCTGCTGCATCTTCTACAGAGCTATAACTGGAAATAAAACCAAAACCCACTGAGAGAGATTTATCTTCACCAAATGTAATGGTGGCACCCGCATTCGCGGACATAGCAGGTAACGCTGATGCTACGGCAAGTGATATCAACATTAGGCTTTTATTAAGCTTAAAAGTCATTTTCTTACTCCTTATAAATATAAATTAATTGAAGCATTTCGCTTACCGGGCTAGATGCAAGGCAGTTCAAGCCTTAACTTGATAGGTGTGAGATTAACTATTAGAAAGAAACGAGGATATACGTCAAATTACGTAGTGTGTGTTTCTTGCAACAGCTGGTTTTTGTGATAATTTCTAGTCTAGATAAATACAGTTAGGAATCTAAAAGGTGAAAAATATAATTTGTTTAGGCTTAATTTTGGTAGTCACCACAAGTTGTGGTGAGTTTGCATATAAACGAGGTGCATCAGCTAAAGACTTAGAAGCTACAAAAAAAACTTGTCAAAAAGCTTGCAATGAAGCCGCCATTGAAAAGTGTTTAGAGGATAACGGTTGGGTTGTGCAAAAGCTTGATGCACTTGGATTACCGGATAGCGAGTTATTTGCCACAGCTAGCGTCAGTTCAGATAATCGGATGCCGAACCAAACTGTTACAGAAAATGAAACGGCTTCAAATTCGGAAGCTGAAAGTAATGAAGTACTACCTAAATCTCAAAAAACTGCTATAGATGGAGAAACGGCTGCTAAGGAGGCAACTGAGCCTACCAAAAAAGAAGCTTCAATTGCTCCAGCGGTAAATGCATTTGAAAAATATAAAATCAACTCTTGGTGGAAAATGGGTGGTAGCCCAGATGCACTTGAGTTAAGCATGACAGCATGCTCAGAAAAATTAGATATTGCACATCAGCCAGATAGAAAAACTCAGACTTTTACCAGAGGATTTGCTGCATGTATGTACGAAAAAGGCTGGCGTGGTCTGCGTGAAAAGTAATTTGACAGTGCAACTATTCAAATTCTAATATATTGCTATATCAAGTTTAATTTGGTAATGTCGTTTTTGCTGGAAGGAAACAGTCACTATAGTGCCCAGTTCCATCAGTTATGAATATGAATGAAAAAGGCTGAAACCCATACGGAATCAGCCTTTCTGTTTTTGTGGGGTGGCTGATGGGGCTCGAACCCACGACAACAGGAATCACAATCCTGGACTCTACCAACTGAGCTACAACCACCATTGAAACAAAAAACCAAATTGGCCTGCCCGACAGGAATCGAACCTGTAACCCCCAGCTTAGAAGGCTGGTGCTCTATCCGGTTGAGCTACGGGCAGATTGTGGTTACTAGGCTTTATACTAAAAAATTATTATAAAGATTCGGGCTGACTTTTATTTATAAGAGCTTAGTTATTAAACATTAATACTTAAAAACTAAGCGCCTAAAAATTTGGTCGGCGTGGAGAGATTCGAACTCCCGACATCCTGCTCCCAAAGCAGGCGCGCTACCAGGCTACGCTACACGCCGAAGGGCAGAAATATACTGCAAACTGGGCTGTAGGTCAATTCTAATATGTTAAAATGTTACTTTATTTTCAATAATTAATAATTACTTAAGCAATGACCGCACAAATAATTAATGGCAAAGCCATTGCAGAAAACCTAATAGACAGTATAAAAGCTCGTATTAACAATCGCTTACAAGCAAATAAACGCGCACCTGGCTTGGCCGTAGTCCTTGTGGGCGCAGACTCAGCTTCTTCTATCTATGTTCGCAACAAACGCTTAGCTTGCGATAAAGTAGGTATTATTTCTACCGCTTATGATTTACCTGCAACCACTACGGAAACAGAGTTACTAACGCTGATTGCAAAATTGAATGCAGATAGCAGCATTGATGGCATTCTTGTGCAATTACCATTGCCAGCCCATATTAACGACGAACATATCGTTGAGAGCATTAGTCCGAATAAAGATGTGGATGGATTTCATCCCTTTAACATTGGCAGATTAGCCATACGCCAGCCCACGCTACGCTCCTGTACGCCATTTGGTGTGATTAAAATGCTAAGCTCACTTAATATTGATTTATTGGGCTTAGATGCGGTTGTAGTGGGCGTCTCGAACCATGTAGGCCGCCCTATGGCGTTAGAACTCTTACTGGCAGGTTGTACTGTCACGAGTTGTCACCGCCATACTAAAGATTTAAGTAAAGCCATCATGAATGCGGATTTAGTAGTCGCAGCAGCCGGTAAACCTGGGCTTATCAAAGGCGACTGGATTAAACCTGGCGCAATTGTGATTGATATTGGCATTAATCGTCTGGCTGATGGTAGTATTGCCGGCGACGTTGATTTTAATATCGCAAAAACTCGCGCCAGCTGGATTACGCCAGTGCCAGGCGGCGTAGGGCCCATGACCGTGGCAACATTGATGGAAAACACATTATTAGCTTTAGAAATGAGCGAATCTTAACCAAAGAATCTTACTAATAATTCAAGCAATTAGCCTGTTTTTACTGCTGTTTTGCATCTAAGCTTTTTTCAGTGTACACTCACGCGCTAATTTTGTAATATGCAAGTTTTTACAGTAAGCGGTTTTTACAAATACAGAATTTATTAAGCACCTATATTATTTAGTACCTGGAGTTCCATTATGGCAGCGGTTATTACTAAACAATTTACGCCTTATCAGCCAAAACCTGATGAAGAATACATGAGCAAATCTCAGCTCAATCATTTTCGTAAGATTTTAAATGATTGGAAATCGGAACTTAGTCATGATCTTGATCGCACCGTACACACGATGCAGGACGAAGTGACCATGTTTGCCGATCCAAACGACAGAGCAAGTCAAGAGTCAGACATGACCCTCGAATTGCGCAACCGTGACCGTGAGCGCAAACTGATTAAAAAAATTGATGAAACTTTGCGCAACATCGATAGCGATGAGTACGGCTATTGTGAAGGCTGCGGTATCGAAATTGGCTTAAAACGCATGGAAGCACGCCCTACAGCAACGCTATGTATTGATTGCAAAACGCTGGATGAGATGCGCGAGAAACAAGTCGCTAAATAATTGACGGTTTTTAATGAATTAACCAATTCATTTTAAGAATACTAATAGTAATGAAAAAGCCCGCTTTCGCGGGCTTTTTCATTACATCTAATTACAGTGATTACTCGTCAGACTCTGCTTCAGACTTAGTTTCTGCAGCAGGTGCCTCAATCAAGGCTTTCATACTTAAACGTACGCGGCCTTTTTCATCAGCTTCTACTACTTTAACTTTCACAATATCGCCTTCCTTTAAGAAGTCACTCACCGCATTTACGCGTTGATGTGCGATTTGGGAGATATGTAATAAACCATCTTTACCAGGAATTAATGACACAATCGCACCAAAATCCAGCAATTTAAGCACGGTGCCGTCATATACATTACCGATTTCTACTTCAGCAGTTATTTCAGCAATACGGCGTTGTGCTTCCGCACCAGCTTCAGAGCTTGTACATGCGATTTTCACTGTACCATCATCTTCAATATCAATCGTTGTGCCAGTTTCTTCAGTTAAAGCACGAATCACAGCGCCACCTTTACCAATCACATCACGGATTTTTTCAGGATTGATTTTCATCGTGATGATACGTGGTGCAAATGCTGACATTTCAGTATTTGCAGTGGTCATCGCCGCTTTCATGATGCCTAAGATATGCGTACGACCTTCTTTAGCTTGTGCTAGCGCCACTTGCATAATTTCTGCAGTGATACCAGTGATTTTAATGTCCATTTGTAGCGCAGTAATACCATCTTCTGTACCTGCTACTTTAAAGTCCATGTCACCTAAGTGATCTTCGTCACCTAAAATGTCGGTCAATACCGCAACGCGGTTGCCTTCTTTAATCAAGCCCATGGCGATACCAGCCACGTGATTTTTTAATGGCACGCCAGCGTCCATCATGGCTAAGCTACCGCCACATACTGATGCCATTGAGCTAGAACCGTTAGATTCAGTAATTTCAGAAACGATACGCACTGTGTAACCAAAATCTTCAGCTGAAGGCAATGCTGCCAATAACGCACGTTTTGCTAAACGGCCATGACCGATTTCACGACGTTTTGGCGTACCTACACGGCCAGTTTCACCAGTTGCGTATGGAGGCATGTTGTAATGCAGCATGAAGCGGTCTTTAAACTCACCTTGCAGCGCATCAATCACTTGTTCGTCACGACCTGTACCTAATGTTGCAATAACAAGCGCCTGCGTCTCGCCACGCGTAAACAATGCAGAGCCATGGGTACGCGGCAACACACCGGTACGCACAGTGATAGGACGCACTGTGCGTGTATCACGACCATCAATACGTGGTTCACCGTTTAAAATTTGACTGCGTACAGTTTTAGCTTCTAAATTAAAGAACTCTGTTTTAATTTTGTTCGCTTCTGTAGTCGAAGTTGTCTCAGTAATGAGTTCGCTCATTACACGATTTTTAATTTCGTCTAACTTGGCTGAACGTGCACCTTTTGCCTTGATTTGGAATGCAGCATTTACATCTGCAGCAGCAATTGCCGCCACTTTTTCAATGATTGCAGTATCCGGCTCTGGAGCAACCCAGTCCCAAGCATCTTTACCAACTTCGGCGACCATTTCGTTAATCATGCTAATCACCGCTTGCATGGCTTTATGGCCAAATACTACAGCGCCTAGCATCACTTCTTCTGACAATTCTTTGGCTTCTGATTCAACCATCATTACAGCGGTTTCTGTAGCAGCAACCACTAAATCCAACTCAGTTTCTTCCAATTGCGCTTTAGTCGGGTTAATCACATACTCTTCATTGATGTAGCCAACACGTGCAGCGCCTAATGGGCCGTAGAATGGAATACCTGATATCGCCATGGCAGCAGATGCACCGATAATCGCAGGAATGTCTGAATCAATTTCTGGGTCAGACGACATCACTGTGGCTACGATTTGTACTTCATTCAAAAATGCTTCTGGGAATAATGGACGTAATGGACGATCAATTAAACGTGATGTAAGCGTTTCTTTTTCTGAAGGACGACCTTCACGCTTGAAAAAACCGCCTGGAATTTTACCAGCCGCGTAAGTTTTTTCCATGTAATCAACAGTCAATGGGAAAAAATCTTGACCTGCTTTAACTTCTGTTTTACCAACTACCGTTACTAAAACAACTGTATCACCGTAACTTACTAACACTGCGCCGTCAGCTTGACGTGCTATTTCACCTGTTTCAATGGTGAGCTCATGCGCACCGTATTGAATACTTTTTTTCACTTTATTAAACATTATTTTTCCTTTGTCTTATCAATAAGCTGCTATTCACTACCCAATAACAGCTACTTTTCTGGTTCAATTACTAAAATTTACTGTGATAAAAAATTAAAACAAAAAAGCCGACGCATATCACAATGCTATCGGCTTTTTACAATTATAAAAGCGAACCCAATATCAAAGAACTAGATATCAGTGAATAAGTCACTTTTATAAAAATTACTTACGTAAACTCAAACGCTCAATCAATGTTTGATAACGACTTACATCTTCGCGTTTTAGGTAATCTAACAAACTACGGCGTTGACTAACCAATGCCAACAAACCACGGCGTGAGTGATTATCTTTTTTGTTAGATTTAAAATGCTCTGTTAAGTACGTAATGCGACTAGTTAAAAGCGCTACTTGCACTTCTGGGCTAGCAGTATCATTTGGAGCACGTTGATATTCTTTAACGATTTTTGCGGTATCTACAGCTGTAATTGCCATTTTTTTTCCTAATAATTAGCGTCAATACTAAAGCAGGTGATTTTAAATATTTAGCCCGCTAAAGCATTCATTTACAATGAACCGCGCATTCTAACCGTAAATCCATGATTTATCAATGACTATTTGCACTGAAGTTTGCGAGCTGATTATAGTTAGCGATCAATCACGATCAACAATCAAGCGTTTAGGCGCAATTTTACCGTCATTCTGCTGCTCGCCCAAACCTAAAAAAACCTGGCTATCGCTATATAACCTGATAAGCCCCTTTGGAATCAAACCGCTTTGCCATATCGCCTGACCCTGCTGCAGATAAAATGTGCTATCGGCATCTAATATCATAGATGGAAAATCGAGTACGGCGCTATCTGGCGGCATTAAGGCGTCTAAACGCTGCTGCTCCGACATTGCCTCGAATTGCTCGAGCGTGATAGTTTGTGCTATCTGATAATTAGCGGTAGCTGTACGGCGTAAACCGATTAAATGCGCACCACAGCCAAGTAAATTACCGATATCTTCTGCTAGTGTGCGTATGTATGTACCTTTGGTACAACTAACGGTGATATTGGCTACATCTTGTGCAAAAGTGTTGACGGCAATGCTGCGTATAGCGATAACACGTGGTTGACGTTCAATTTCTACGCCAGCTCTTGCATATTCGTAAAGCGCTTTGCCTTCATGCTTTAAAGCAGAATACATGGGGGGAATCTGGCTTATTTCGCCCACAAACTTTAGGCAAGCTTGCTCAAACTGCGTTGAACTGACATTTACTGGGGATATAGTTAACACTTCACCTTCAGCATCACCCGTATTAGTTGTAATGCCTAGCTTTAAGGTAGCTACGTAAGTTTTATCTGCATCGGTTAGATAATGTGCAAACTTGGTAGCTTCGCCAAAACATAATGGTAGCAATCCAGTAGCTAATGGGTCTAAAGTACCAGTGTGGCCGGCCTTTGCTGCTTGTAGTAGCCACTTTGCTTTTTGCAAGGCTTGATTAGATGAATAACCAAGCGGCTTGTCTAGCAGCAAAATGCCGTTAATGTTTTTCTTTGGTCTTTTGTACTGCAATTGACGAACTTCTATTGATTAGCTTTTTACTATTAAAGACAAACCGTTTATGGTTTTTCAGGATTTGAAGCCAGCGCTTCATCAATCAATTTTGACATCATCATGCCATTATCGATTGACGCATCATAGACAAAATGCAACTGGGGCACTGTACGCAACAGCATGCGCTTAGCTAACTGCGTGCGCAAAAATCCCGCAGACTTTTCCAAACCTTGCTGCATACTGTCACTTGCTTTAGCGGCGCTGTA
Source organism: Methylotenera sp. (assembly GCA_035633175.1). Classification (GTDB taxonomy): domain Bacteria; phylum Pseudomonadota; class Gammaproteobacteria; order Burkholderiales; family Methylophilaceae; genus Methylotenera. Next base: position 3,570 of record DASQFK010000069.1, on the reverse strand, counting down.
AAAAATCTTGGCATGCGCCATGTCGCCTGTTACCTCAACTGCGGTAATCGTGACCATGCCTACACGCGGATCTTTTACTTCAAATTGCAGTAAATCCGCTAATTCGCGCTGCATTTGCTCGGCAACGCGATGACTTCTTGAAAATTCTTTTGCCATTTTATGTTACAGCGTTCTTGCTACTTCAACCATTTCATAAACTTCTAAAATATCGCCAATTTCAATATCGTTGAAGTTTTTGAGTGATAAACCGCATTCAAAGTTGTTTTTCACTTCTTTGACATCGTCTTTAAAGCGTTTGAGTGAATCTAATTCGCCCGTATGGATAATTACGTTTGCACGCAATACGCGGACTTTCGAGTTACGTTTAATCATACCGTCTTGCACGTAACAACCAGCAATCGCACCCACTTTAGAGATACGGAATACTTCACGAATTTCTACCGTACCAATCATGCTTTCTTTCTGCTCTGGAGCCAACATACCACCAAGTGCAGCTTTAATTTCGTCTACTGCTTCGTAAATAATGTTGTAGTAACGAACATCTACACCCAATGTTTCTATCAACTTACGTGCACCAGAATCTGCGCGAACACTAAAGCCAATCAATACTGCATTAGATGCCGCACTCAAGTTCACGTCAGACTCGCTAATTGCACCAACACCAGTATGAATAATCTTTACTTTAACTTCTGATGTAGACAATTTTTGTAAACTAGTGGCTAGCGCCTCGTAAGAACCTTGAACATCAGATTTAATAATTAAATTCAATACTTGCGCTTGACCTTCGCCCATTTGATCAAACATATTTTCAAGTTTAGCCGCTTGCTGTTTGGCCAGTTTAACCTCGCGGAATTTACCTTGACGGAAGTTGGCGATTTCACGGGCTTTACGCTCGTCATTTAGCACAATCACTTCATCGCCAGCGCTTGGCACATCTGACAACCCTTGAATTTCTACCGGCATAGAAGGGCCGGCTTCTTTAACGTCGTTACCGGCTTCGTCCAGCATGGCGCGCACTTTACCAAAAGTGGTGCCGGCAAGAATCATATCGCCACGTTTAAGCGTGCCTGACTGCACTAAGATAGTAGTGACTGGACCACGGCCTTTATCTAAACGACCTTCAATCACCAAACCTTTAGCTGGTGTGTTTTTAGGCGCTTCCAGCTCTAATAATTCAGCTTGTAGCAGGACAGCTTCCAGCAGTTCATCAATACCTTTACCTGTTTTAGCTGAAACTTCCCTAAACATCACGTCACCACCGAATTCTTCTGGCACAACCTCTTGTGACACTAACTCCATTTTTACACGCTCAGGCTCTGCACCAGGCTTGTCAATCTTGTTAATCGCTACCACTAGTGGCACACCGGCTGCTTTTGCATGATGAATCGCTTCAATCGTCTGTGGCATCACGCCATCATCAGCTGAAACCACCAAAATCACCACATCAGTTGCCTTTGCACCGCGAGCACGCATCGCAGTAAATGCCTCATGACCCGGAGTATCCAGGAATGTCACCTTACCACGAGGGGTTACTACATGGTACGCACCAATGTGCTGTGTAATACCGCCCGCCTCGCCTGAAGCCACACGGCTACGACGAATATAATCCAGCAACGAAGTTTTACCATGATCCACATGACCCATTACTGTAACGACAGGTGGACGCGTTTCCATGATGGCTTCTGCATGCTCCGCCTCTTCCACGAAGGTATCTGGGTCATTAGGTGCTGCTGCAGAGGCTTTATGCCCCATCTCTTCAACAAGGATAATGGCAGTTTCTTGGTCCAGTACCTGGTTAATCGTCACCATCATGCCCATACCCATGAGCACTTTAATCACTTCACCGGATTTAATCGCCATTTTATGGGCTAACTCAGCCACAGTAATGGTTTCTGGCACTAATACTTCGTACACAATGGCCTCAGTTGGCGCATTGAATGCATGCTGCTGGTCATCATCTGAATGATGTGATCTATTTTTACCTTTAGGTGCACGCCAGCCGGCTTTGCCAGCAGTTGTATCGCCACGTGTTTTTAAACCGCGCTTTTTGTTCTCAGCGTCGGTCCACTCTTTGTTATTGCCTTTGGCTTTTTTCGCTTCTTTTACTGCAGGTTTTGCTGCCGTGCCCTCTTTAGCCACAGGCTTATGCAATGTGCCTTCAGAAAGTTTTGCTGCTTTTAATTTTGCCGCTTCAGCATCAGCTACTTTTTTAGCTTCTTCATCGACACGACGCTGTGCGAGTTCCATTTTTTTACGTCTATCTTCAGCTTGCATTGCCGCCAGCGTTGCATGACGCTTAGCTTCATGCTCACGTAAAGCAATTTCATCCGCCCCCAGTAAATCCTTGCGGCTAATCGTTTGTTTTACAACTACAGGTTCAGCTGCAGCTACTGGTTCGACAGTTGGCGTTACTGCAGGTTCAGCTGCTTTAGGCTCTGGCGCAGCGATAGGTTCTACAACTTCAGGAGCCGCCTCAACTATCTCGGCGACTGGTTCACTTACTTCTTCTGCAATCACTTCTGGCGTTTCAACAATCGGCTCAACTGGCTCAATATGCTCGGCGACGATATTTTGGGATTCGCCATCTAATACCTGAGTTTCGTCATGCTCATTCAAATCAGCATCAGATTGCTGTTCAATCACACGCTTTTTACGCACTTCTACTTGAATAGTGCGAGCCTTGCCTGTGTTATCAGTTTTTTTGATCTCAGTGCTGGATTTGCGCGTTAAAGTGATTTTATTTTTAGGCGCAAGCGTACCGTGCTCTTTACGCAGATGGTCAAGCAATGCAGTTTTGTCGTCTTCGCTCAATTGATCTTCAGCGTTCGCTTTATTCACGCCAGCACTTTTTAGCTGATCTAATAACAATGCAGTCGGCAGCTTTAATTCGCCAGCAAATTGTTCTACGGTTGTTTGTGCCATCTTGTTGCTCCAGTGTTCTTTTTCTAAGCTTTATTGCCTAGCATTGCTACTTTTTGTTACTTTATATATTGGTGTTACCGAGCAGTTGATTCACTCGACAACACAATTACCACCAAACTCAGCCTATTTAAACCAAGGTGCACGTGCAGTCATAATCAATGTTTTTGCACGTTCTGCGTCCATATTGGTCATTTCCACCAACTCATCAACCGCCAACTCCGCTAAGTCATCCATGGTCGGCACGCCTTTAGACGCTAATAGATGCGCAGTTTCGTCATCCATGCCTTCCATTGTTAGCAAGTCATCCGCCGCTTCGTCTACTTTTTCTTCTTTAGCAATCGCTTCAGTCAGCAAAGCAGCACGAGCGCGTTTACGTAGCTCTTCAATCGTATCTTCATCAAACGCTTCGATTTCGTTCATTTCCGCCAATGGTACATAAGCAATTTCTTCTAATGTACTGAAGCCTTCTTGCACCAGAATCTCGGCAACTTCCTCATCCACGTCTAATTTTTCCATGAACAGCTGGCTTACACCTGCAAACTCTGCCTGGTTTTTCTGTGCCGCTTGGTCTACCGTTAAAATGTTGAGCGTCCAACCTGTTAACTCTGAAGCTAAACGCACGTTTTGACCGTTACGGCCAATTGCCAA
>DASQFK010000068.1:0-1975 GCA_035633175.1 Methylotenera sp. | reverse complement strand
GTTAGTTGTGGATATTGTTTTGCATGTGCTAATACCAAAAACTGCACTAAAAATTCCACATCAATAATGCCGCCTGTACCGTTTTTAAGCTCAAACATTTCAATATCATTTTTACTAACAGCGCTTTGTGCAGCTCGCATTTTTTCACGCATGCTCAGCACTTCTGCTTTCAGTTTTTCCAAATCGCGCGTTTGCGTCAGCACTTCAATACGAATCTCTTCAAAAGCTTTGCCAATGTCACTATCCCCAGCTACAAATCTTGCTCTGGTAATCGCTTGATGCTCCCATACCCATGCTTTATTAAGTTGGTAATCTCTAAACGCACTCACAGCACTGACCAGTAACCCACTATTGCCATTGGGTCGTAATTGCAAATCTGTTTCGTAGAGAAGCCCCGCAGAGGTCAAACTATTGAACCAGTTATTGATGCGTTGAGCGAAGCGTGCATAGACTTCGCCTGCTTCTGGAGCATCGTCATCATATAAAAAGATAATGTCTAAATCAGAGGCGTAACCTAACTCTTTACCCCCTAATTTACCGTAACCTATCACAGCAAATTTAGGAGTCTTTAGGTGCTTACCTTTAATGTATGACCAAATATTCTCCAAACTTACACTTAACACCAACTCTGCTAATGCACTCAAATAATCTGAAAGTTTTTCTAAAGGTAGTTGTCCGGCAATATCTTGCGCAGCAAAACGAAAAACACTGGCATGCTTAAAATGCCGCATCACATCCATTTGGCGTTCAATATCGCCTTCAACCTCGGCTAACCGCTTAACCAGCTCAGCTCGCATAATAGAAAAATCGGGCGCGGCATATAAAGAACGTGTGTCTAGAAGCTCATCTAACAGAATGGGGTGCTGTGCTAGATAATTAGCCAGCCACGGGCTGCTGCTACATAACTTCACCAGTAAATGCATCGCTTGAGGATGCTCGGCTAGCAAGGCTAAATAACTGGCGCGGCGACAAATGCTTTCTAACAGATCAATGACTCGGATTAACGTAGTTTCAGGATTTTGCATGGTGACAGCAAGTGAGAGCACATGCGGCATAAGCGCATCAAAGCGCTGACGGCTTAATTCCGGCAGCTGCAGATAGCGGCTAGTTTGATGTAAAGCATTGAGTCGGCGTTGCGTTTCCTGGGCTTCCTGGAAACCCATTTTCTGCAAAGCCAGTATTGTCTCCTGTTCATCTAACCCGCCATTCCAGATAGATTTTTCAACATCGAAAACATCCTGATCCGGATTGGCATCGCTAAAAATAGCATCAAAATGCTGCTGAACTTGCTGTCGATATACATTCAACTGCGCTAAAAATTGCCCCCAGCTGCTAAAGTTCATGGCTTTAGCAATGCGCACTCTTGCAGTATCGGTTTTGGGCAGTTCATGCGTCTGTGCATTTTCTACATACATCAGCCTATGTTCCAGGTTACGCAAAAACACATAGGCTTCACTTAACTCATCCACTGTTTTTTCTGGCAATAAACCTTTACTTTTCAATAACGCAAGCACCGCCAAAGTTGGCTTAATTTGCAAGCTACTATCTTGCCCGCCGCGAATCAGCTGAAATACCTGCGCAATAAATTCAATCTCACGGATACCACCCCGCCCCAGCTTGATATTGTCGTGCATGCCCTTGCTATTTACATCACGCTGAATTTGAATTTTCAAATCCCGCATCGATGCAAATGCACCAAAATCCAGATATTTTCTGAACACAAACGGCTTAAGGAGTTTTTCCAGCGTGTGCCCATTCTGGGTAATGACACGCCCTTTGATCCATGCGTAGCGCTCCCATTCACGGCCATTGTTTTGGTAGTAATCTTCTAGCGCATCTAAACTGCTGACTAATGCGCCCTCGCTTCCGAATGGCCTTAAGCGCATGTCTACGCGAAATACAAAGCCGTCCTCAGTCATTTCATCAATCGCCGCAATCAGCTTTTTAGCAAGTTTTGTAAAGAAATCTTGGTTGC
>DASQFK010000067.1:0-5806 GCA_035633175.1 Methylotenera sp. | reverse complement strand
TAGCGCTCCCATTCGCGGCCATTGTTTTGGTAATAATCCTCTAGCGCATCTAAACTGCTGACTAAAGCACCTTCACTACCAAATGGCCTTAAGCGCATGTCTACACGAAATACAAAGCCGTCTTCAGTCATTTCGTCAATTGCGGCAATCAACTTTTTAGCAAGTCTTGTAAAGAAATCTTGGTTGCTAATGCTTTTTGCACCAGTAGTTTGCCCGTCTTCCTCGTAAGCAAAAATCAAATCAATGTCAGATGACACATTCAGCTCATATCCGCCCAGCTTACCCATACCGACCACAATGAGCGATTGCGGATCACCCTGCGCATTAGTAGGTACTCCATACTCCGGTGTTAGCCAGTTAGATAAAAATTTAATCGCCGTATGCGTTGTCACTTCTGCCAGTAAAGAAGTGGTCAACATCACCTCTTTCAAATCTGCCAGTCCGTTCAAATCTCTCACAATGATGCGAGCCAAAACTTGTCTACGCAAAACACGTAAAGCACATTTTAATGTCACTTCATCAATAATATTTTGTTGCGACAGGAAATTCTGCATATCACTTAACTGATAGGGTTGATGCAGATTTACTAGCAAATCATTGAGTAAAAGTGCATCCTTTGTAAGCAATCTAGCTACAAATGGACTACATGTTACGGCATGGCTTACAAAACCCTCATCGCTAGACGTGGCGCGGTTTTCTGATAGAATATGGTCGAGTGTAAGCATTAATTTATAAGCAAATTTTAAGGTAATATGGTGTTGTTGGTAAGCTAAGAATCAAATCAAATTTATTATAAGTGCGTTAAGCATAATTGGGGAAGTTTGCATGTCGATTGAATCTGTTTTAACCGAAACACGCGTTTTTAAGCCTCATCCAGATTTTGTAAAATCTGCTAATGTTTCCGGCATAGACGCTTATCATCAACTTTGTGCTGAAGCAGAAGCCGATTACGAAGGTTTTTGGGCAAAATTAGCGCGCGAACTTCTGGTTTGGCACAAACCATTCAGCAAAACATTGAATGAAGATAACGCGCCTTTTTACAAATGGTTTGAAGACGGCGAGTTGAATGTCTCGGCCAACTGTCTGGACAAACACCTTAGCACTATCCCAAATAAAGTTGCCATCATTTTTGAAGCAGATAATGGTGATACCAAAACTGTCACCTACAAAGCGCTTTATCACCAAGTCTGCCAATTTGCCAATGGTCTAAAAACGCTTAATTTAGCGATTGGCTCGCGCGTCATCATTTACCTGCCAATGGGCATTGAAGCCATTGTCGCCATGCAAGCCTGTGCACGATTGGGGCTGACGCACTCTGTCGTATTTGGCGGATTTTCAGCGAAAAGTCTGCATGAACGCATGATTGATGCTGGTGCAGTAGCAGTCATTACTTCAGATGGTCAATTCCGCGGCGGCAAAACATTGCCTTTGAAACAAGCGGTCGATGAAGGCATCGCCCAAGCAAAAAGTGAGTCTGGGTGGGATTCTATTCAAAAAGTAATCGTGCTGAAAAAAACAGGCCAAGAGGTTGCCTGGAATGCAAAAGATATGTGGTGGAGCGACTTGATCGCAGGCCAGCAAGATACTTGCGAACCCGTGATGGTGAATGCGGAACATCCGCTATTCTTGCTCTACACTTCAGGCTCGACTGGCAAACCAAAGGGTGTACAACATAGCTCTGCCGGTTATTTACTACATGCCATGAACACCATGCGCTGGACGTTTGATGTGAAACCAGATGATGTATATTGGTGTACCGCCGATGTCGGCTGGATTACCGGCCACAGCTATGTGACGTATGGCCCGCTTGCCATGGGCGCGACACAAGTGGTGTTTGAGGGTATTCCTACCTATCCTGATGCTGGCCGTTTTTGGCAGATGATAGAAAAACATAAAGTTTCTATTTTCTATACTGCGCCAACGGCAATTCGCTCACTCATTAAAGCCGGTGAAACTGACCCTAAAACCCACCCTAGCAACTATGATCTATCAAGCCTGCGCTTGCTTGGTACGGTAGGCGAACCAATTAACCCAGAAGCTTGGATGTGGTATTTTGAGCAAGTAGGCGGCAGTCGCTGTCCCATTGCCGATACTTTCTGGCAGACAGAAACTGGCGGTCATGTGATTACACCGTTACCAGGGGCGCATTCCTTAGTACCAGGCTCCTGCACTATGCCATTCCCAGGCATTGCGATTGATGTGGTAGACGAAACAGGCAAAGATGTCCCATGGGGTACGGGGGGTTTATTGGTCATCAAAAAGCCATGGCCATCGATGATACGTACTATATACAATGACCCTGAACGTTTCGTCTCCAGCTATTACCCGATTGATTTAGGCGGTAAGTTTTATCTTGCCGGTGATGGCGCAGTACGTGACGCCAAAACAGGCAACTTCACCATCATGGGTCGGATTGATGATGTACTCAATGTATCTGGTCACCGCTTAGGCACAATGGAAATTGAATCTGCATTAGTATCCAATCCATTGGTTGCAGAAGCAGCCGTAGTGGGTAAACCGCATGATATTAAAGGCGAGTCTGTGGTTGCTTATGTGGTGCTAAAAGGTAAACGCCCGGAAGGCGAAGAAGCGAAGAAAATCGTTGCGAATCTGCGTGATTGGGTAGGTAAAGAAATCGGTCCAATCGCCAAACCAGATGAAATTCGCTTCGGTGACAATTTGCCTAAAACCCGTTCAGGCAAGATTATGCGCAGGCTGTTGCGCAGCTTGGCAAAAGGTGAAGAAATCACTTCTGATATTTCCACGCTGGATAACCCGGCGATTCTGGAACAATTAAAAGAAGTGGTGAAATAAGATGGAAGGCTTGCTGGTGTTGGTAGCGCTTATACTTGCAGCTTTCTTTTTGATGCGTGGAAAGTAATTTTATGAACATAAAGCAAAAGTAGTTATTAGATCATCAACTTAATATCAATGTAGAAATATTACTAGAATGGATTCCCAGGCGGCTGGGCTGGCATTGCCATTAACTTAGGCCTGGCTGAAGATGCGGATGATGCCGGCGGGCAGGTACTTACCGAGAGCTGAAAAAATTGAACGTAGCATCTGGTGGCGGTGCGATGAATGTATTTAGCCTTTGATTTCTGACTAAGCACACATGGTAACGGCCACCGAATCACCAGTGGCCGTTACCTAATCAAGATTAAATATCGCTGGTTTAGGCGTTAAAGTCAACGCCAGCCAGCTCGCTAAATTTAGTACCTTTAAAACTACAACGCTCATTGCACAGTGATATTGTAGCGTTTAGAAGTCTCTATCTTAGGTAAGACAATCTCAAGAATCCCATCTTTCAAGTTTGCAACTGTTTTAGATGCATCAACGGCTCCAGGTACAGTGACCGAACGGGCAAATGAAAAGCAAGAAATCTCATGCCTACAGTAATCACCCCTCTCATCTTTTTTCTCGTTACTTGATTGACCTTTAATAGTGAGCAGGTTATCAATAATAGAGACGTTAATATCTTTTTTATCAAGGCCAGGAATTTCAGCACGAATCAAGAATTCCGTATCGCGATCAATCACGTCCAAGCTAGGTAACCGTTGTCCTTCAAATTCAAACATACCATCTAACAATGGAATTTCATTCCAATGCCATAATGTTGGCAATCTCCGTCCAAAAAAGTGGTCAAGAGCTCTTTCCGCATCGTGGATAGGATTTAAAACAGACCATTGAGCTTTATTGCTTTCTTTATCACTAGTCACAGGAACATTGACTTTGTTATCTGTGTCCATAATTCTTCTCCTAGTTCTCCTATAAAATAAATCCGTCAATTCGCCAAATTATGACTGTACTGACTGCGTCCCAATCGGCTGGATAATAATCCGCAAGCAATGTGGGCTTAAATTTTCTGCTTCATTAAAAAACAACTGGCTCATGTAATGTGCCCCACTTACACTTATCATTTCAAATTGATGACCTACGCGTGAAAGAAAGCGCAAATAAGGATTAACCCTTTCACCTTCCAATAGCGGAACTTCGCCCAATCCTGGCAAGAATGTAGATATATTCTGCCGAGTCAATTTATTTGGCGCACAACCTAATAAGTCAGCGCCTGCTTTGTTGCATTCTTTAATAATGCCGTTTTCATAAAGTGTTAGTCTAGCTACGTCGTTTATAGCCAACCCGTTGTCAGCAAATGAATTATTTGTTGTTTCTGAAAATGCCATATTTATCCTAAATATTCAAAATTTTAATAACTTAGGTGCAAACGCTCGCTAACGACAATTGCTTGGCGTGCACCACCAATCTGTGTAATTTAATAGACGAACTGAAATTAGTAAATTCGTGCTAACACGTAAGGGCTAGCCCTTATATGCATGCAGGCCAATAGACAGGGCATACCCTTTATCGTAGACTTGACTAACTAAGCACCCTCTTATTCAATAAGGATATTGGTTGACCTCACCACCTCAAGGTTTAGGTTTTCAGACACTATTCGATGCAACAACAGATGCTATGTTGCTGTTAGACGATAGTGGTCATATCACTCATGCCAATTTATCAGCTCAACAGTTACTTGCTTACACTGAGAAAGAGCTTTGTGGCCTTGCAATAGATACAGTGCTACCACTTCAATATCGTAATCATCATCGTTATCTCCGTGAGGATTTTTATCACAAACCTGAAAAGCGCCCCATGAGCAAGGGCAAGGCGCTAGTCGCATTACGCCATGATGGCAAGAAATTGTCAGTCGACATCAGCCTGAGTCCGATGAAGGAGCAGGGACAACTTTATATTCTCCTAACGTTATATGTGGCGGATCGCCGCCGTTGGGCTGAGGAGGCATTGAGAATCAGCGAAGGACGACTACGGCTAGCCAAGGAAGCTGCAGGTCTAGGCGTATTTGACTTTGACCCTAAACATAACATCATCCATTGCGATGAGCGTATGCGTGAGTTATGGGGTGCAGATTCTGACAAAGCGGTGACTTACGAGAAATTCATAGCTTCTATCCATCCAGACGATTTCATGGTAAGACAAGCTGCTGTTGACCGTGCATCTGATCCGACCAGTAATGGTGAATATCACTCAGAATTTCGCATTATCAATCCTAAAGATGGCATTGAGCGCTGGATAACTACTGTCGGGCGCATGCACTTTGAAGATGGGCATGCAGCCCGCTTGATAGGTGTGGTAAGAGATGTAACAAAACAAAAGATGCTTGAACGAAAACTGTATGAGCAACGTGCTGAAACTGAAACACTCTTTACACAACAGGTAGCCGCCAGCACAGCCTCTGCAATAGCTCATGAGCTTAATCAGCCCTTAGGGGCAATTTCTGCCTACAGCGAAGTGGCGTTGCATGCTTTGCAAAATAAGGCCATTGATACCCTTAAGTTAAAACGCGCTCTTGAAGGTTGCGTAGCACAGGCACAACGTGCCGGACAAAGCTTGCACGAACTACTGGCCTTTTTGCAAAAAGGTGAATTGGTTTCAGAAAAACTGGATCTCAATGGTGTCGTAAAAGAAGCAATAGATATTGCCCGAAGTAACGGCTATGGTGGATTTCATCCTGTACTGCAATTACAACCGCATATGCCTCAAGTATTAGGCAATCGAATTCAAGTGCAAAAAATCTTAGTTAACTTGCTGACAAACTCAGTAGAAGCGATGCGTGGCGCAGGTATGCCCTCTACTGCTATTACCATCAAGGTACGCACTAATACCGAGATGAATATGGCACATGTGACCGTGCAAGACTCGGGCCCAGGTCTTGACCCTGAGACTGTCAAACACATTTTCGAGCCTTTTTTTACAACCAAAACTAAGGGTATCGGTATGGGACTTT
>DASQFK010000066.1:0-4445 GCA_035633175.1 Methylotenera sp. | reverse complement strand
CATAACTGCCCTAATCAGCCAACACGTCTATACAACGTGCGTCTGTGACGAGAATTTAGTGAATGAAAGTGGCAGTTTATAGGTATATTTGGGTGATTAGTTAATTATTTTACAAATAAAAAAACCACTTAATGTTTAAATTAAATGGCTAAGTTATTGTTTTATATAAGTAATTATTGGAGGCGCGAACCAGAGTCGAACTGGTCTAAACGGCTTTGCAGGCCGCGGCATAACCGCTTTGCTATCGCGCCATCTATATTAGGTTATTGATATTGCACTTACATTAAAATATTCAATTACTGAGTATATTTTAAGTAACTTTAATAACCAAACAATACTTTCTGAAACTAAAACGGCGAAAGCATGAATGCTTTCGCCGTTTTATGCCGTATTATGCCGTATTAATTAAATTAGTTTATAAAACTTACTAACTTAACCAAAAAATTTGGAGCGGGAAACGAGACTCGAACTCGCGACCTATACCTTGGCAAGGTATCGCTCTACCAGCTGAGCTATTCCCGCGTCGTTAAGACAGGACGCCATTCTAGCGATTTTCAGAAAGCTGTCAAGACTAAACGACACACTTAATGCTTATTTATTACAATTTTATTTGCCCTTTAATTTTGGCAACGCGGCTTTAAGGTAATAAGCCATTGATACCAATGTTAAAAATGCAGCCAGGACAATTAAAACGTGTCCAATGTCACTCGTTTTAAATATTCCCATGCTGCCCAGCTCCACATCATCCCAATATAACAAAAATAGAATCGCTAGCATTTGCACGGCAGTTTTTACTTTTCCGATCATTGCAACACCAACGCTACTACTTTGACCTTCGCCTGCCATCCATTCGCGAAGGGCACTCACTGCGATTTCACGACCAATGATAATCAAGGAAACAATAGCGCCTATACGTCCAAATTCCACCAGTACTATAAGGGCTGCAGCTACCATGAGCTTATCTGCAACAGGGTCTAAAAATGCCCCAAAGGCTGAGGTTTGATGCCAGCGCCTTGCCAAGTAGCCATCCAGCCAATCGGTAAATGCTGCAATCGCAAATACTGCAGTTGCAAAAATATTAACCATATGAGAAGGCATTGCACTTAATTTGTGTAAATTTTCCGGCCAGTAAAATGCGCCAACAAATACGGGAATCAGCACAATGCGTAACCATGTAAGCATGGTAGGAAAGTTAATTTTCAATCAACACTCCCGAAATTTCAACGCTATCTGTTATCAATGAAGCTCTCCGTATATTTTTTCAGCTAAATTTTGGCTAATGCCTTCTACATTAGCAATTTCGTCAATACTAGCACTTTTCACCCCTTCTAAGCCACCAAAGCGGGTTAGCAAGGCTTTACGGCGTTTTGCACCTATACCCTCAATATCTTCCAGGCTAGAATGCATGCGCGCTTTGGCACGCTTTGCCCGGTGCCCTGTGATGGCAAATCGGTGCGCCTCATCGCGTATTTGCTGTAATAAATGCAAACCTTTATTGTCTTTTTCTAAATTGAGCATTTCACCGGTGTCAGAAAAAATCATGGTTTCCAGACCAGGCCTGCGCTCTTCACCTTTTGCAATGCCTATAAGCAGAATATCTTCCAAACCTACTTCCAGCATCACTTCAATGGCGACACCCAACTGACCTTTGCCGCCATCGATAAATATCAAATCCGGGCGAACACCCTCGCCTGCAGCCACTTTTTTATATCGACGTGTGAGTACATCGCGCATCGCAGCATAATCATCACCAGGCGTAATGCCGGTAATGTTGTAGCGCCTATATTCGCTATTTTGCATATCGCCGCGATCAAATACCACGCAGCTACCCACCGTGGCTTCGCCCATGGTGTGGCTAATATCAAAACATTCAATGCGCTCTGTGCTGTCTGATAAATGCAACGCCTCCCGCAACGCGACTAATTTAGCGGTTTGATTCGTGGCAGTCGCATCGCGCTGAGCCAAAGCAAGTTCAGCATTGGTTTGTGCCATTTTCAGCCACACACGCTTATCACCAATCGCGTTAGTGTTAATTTTCACTTTGCGGCCTGCTTGTTCACTTAATGCTTCTTCAAGCACTGTAGTTTCAATCTTAATGCCTACCACAATCAGCGGTGGTGTATTTTGCGCAACATAATGCTGCCCTAGAAAAGCCTCCATGCTATTTTCCAAGGTTTCACCTTCAGTATTTTTGGGCATATAGCTTCTATCACCCAGATGTCGCCCGCCACGTATCATCACTAAGTTAATACAATGCTGACCATGTAGTTCAGCACAAGCAATCACGTCTGCGTCCGAAACATTAAAGTCACTGACGAACTGTTTGGCTTGCACCTGACGCAAAGCCTGCATACGGTTACGATACACCGCTGCCATTTCATATTCCTGATTGATGGCAGCTGCATTCATTTGCTCACCAAGTGCGTCTATCACCTCATTGGTTTTCCCCTGCAAAAACATCGCGGCATGATGTACATCATTTCTATAATCTTCATCAGAAATAAAACCTACACATGGCGCAGTGCAACGTTCAATTTGATGCTGCAAACAGGGGCGACTGCGATTTGCAAACACCGTATTTTCACAAGTGCGCAACTTAAAGACTTTTTGCAATAACTGGATACTCTCCCGCACCGCTAAAGAGTTTGGGAAAGGTCCAAAATATTGATTGCCTTTGCGTTGAGCGCCCCGGTGAAATGCAAGCCGAGGAAACGCATCTCCAGTAACCACAATATATGGATAAGACTTATCATCTCGAAATAGCACGTTATAGCGCGGCATCAAGCCTTTGATCATGTTATTTTCCAGCAGCAAAGCCTCAGCCTCAGTGCGGGTAACGGTGGTTTCAATCTTAATGACGTTACTTACCATCATGCGCGTACGGGGGCTGGCTAGATTCTTATTAAAGTACGAAGAAACGCGCTTTTTAAGGTCTTTGGCCTTGCCTACGTAAATCACCTCATCAGTGGCGTTAAACATGCGATACACGCCGGGCAGATTAGGTAGATTTTTTAAGATGGGTTTAGGGTCGAACATAAGAGTATTCTATCAGTTCAACAGGTAAAAAATGATTCAACCATCACAGCGAATACTGCAAAGAATAATCGCAGTGATGAATTAAAGTGACTATTTTTCAGAACTTAAAAGTTTATTCTGAAATCTTTTTGAGATTCGCTAAACCTGACTGAAGTACGCCCGTGATGGCAGCTTTACCTGCGGCATCATCTTGTCCGGCTGCACCTGGATTTGCTGGATCTTTACGCTTGAACATTGTGCGCCATGTCACGATACTCTTACCATCGCCTGCAGCCTCTACTTTAATGGTGGCACCATATTCACGTACTGGTAATACACTCTCTGTAATCTCATACTTCATCGTCATACTAGCAGGATCAAAACTAGTGAGCACTTCGTTCACATTCCCACCGTCTTTAAGGGTTAATACTCGCGTAGCACCCACTTCATCGGCTTTACCACTAGTCACTGCGGTTTTGCCGATAGCTGGATGCCAGCTCATATCGCCAAAATTACCCAGCTTAGCCCACACTTTGTCCGCCGATGCATTGATTTCAACGGATTCTTTTAAACGGATTGTTTCGTCAATCGCGGCTGAAGCTGAAGCAATAAACCCGAACGCTGAAATCAGCATCGCTGCAAAAATTCTAGTCATGAAATACCTCTATAAGTGATTAATATAATTACCTGCAAGTTCAGGCGACGCCCAATATACATGACTTTTTAAGCTTTTTAAATGATGTCAGCTACTCATCCAACAACTTGCCGCCTATCGCCCAATCTTCATACGCTACTTCTTCAAAGGTAATGTAAGTGTAAGATTTTGGTTTATGCGCAACGCGTTCCAGCGTCTCGGTGATTTCTTTTGCGATTTGCGCTTTTTGCTCATGGGTCACTTCACCGGCAAGTTTGATATTCACGTATGGCATATTGATCTCCTTATATTAGACTGCTCATGTTTGACTACCTCTAGTTGAATCAGTGCGAATACTTCATGAAACATCATTTCTGTTAGCTGCGGTTTTGCGTGTTGCATAGCCTGTAATTTACATCAAATGTTCG
The DNA here is from genome assembly GCA_035633175.1 of Methylotenera sp. Lineage (GTDB taxonomy): Bacteria > Pseudomonadota > Gammaproteobacteria > Burkholderiales > Methylophilaceae > Methylotenera. Next base: position 368 of record DASQFK010000066.1, on the reverse strand, counting down.
TTAGTGTGTGTGGTCTTGCTGCGTTTCTGAATGGTGAATATGATCTTGCTTAAGCTGTAGCGTTTGCCAGATATCGCGTATGAGATTAAAGGTGAACACTAATAACAGGATTGAAATCAATAAAGACAAAATGGGGTCAATCTGCATCCAGCCGGTTAAGTAAATCACCAGGCCTGCAACAATGGCGGCTACCGAACCTAACAAATCGCCCATCACGTGTAAAAATGCAGCGCGCTTATTTAAAGTATCTTCATGATGGTGTGGCTGATGATGCAATAACTTGGCTACTATTAGATTAACGACCAGTCCAAATACTGCAATCACCATGACCTCCAGCCCTTGCACATGCTGTGGTTGTTTATATCTTG
>DASQFK010000065.1:0-5440 GCA_035633175.1 Methylotenera sp. | reverse complement strand
CGCAACGTCAATACCAAGAAACTGCTGGAGACGGACTGGGTCTTTTCAAATGCAGCGTCAGCGGATTTTGCTTGGTTTGCATCGTAATGAATCGCTTCGGCCTTATAGCCCAATGCCTGTAATTGTTTAGCGGCTGCTTCACCTTTTGCTGTATCGCGCGCGCCAATTACTACGCTAATGCCCAGCGCCCCCAAACCTTTGGCGGTTTCAAAACCAATGCCGCGATTTGCCCCGGTGATAAAGGCTACTTTTTCTTTAGATGTCGTCATTTTATTAATCCTTAAGTTGATATTTAATTGCAAATAATATGTTTTGTACCGATTGGTAAATAAATAATAGGCGAACTAAAATTGTTTGTCAAATATATTTGTACCTAGTGGTACAATATTAATTCTATCTAAATCTCACAAAAAGTGATATGAGTGATGTAATGAATACTAAAGAAGCCATTAAACAACCGTTGAAACCACGTGGTCGACCGTTAGCGTTTGATCAGGATGCCGCGCTGGATGCAGCACTGAATGTGTTTTGGACGCGAGGCTATGAAGGCGCCTCAATGACGGAACTCACGGAGGCGTTGGGTATCAACAAGCCCAGTATTTATGCAACTTTTGGCAATAAAGAAGCTTTATTCCGTAAGGCGCTTGCGAGGTATCTAGCGGGTCCAGCAGCATTTGTGACAGAAGTCTTGAATGAACCAACCGCAAAAGGAATGACCGAAAAATTTTTGATCGGTACTGTTGAATTTTTAACGAATGAAAACAATCCCCGCGGCTGCATGATAGTACAAGGCGCACTAACTTGCGGAGCAGGAGCTGCGCTTATTCAGCAAGAGTTAGTGGGCTACAGGAAAAATTATGAGGATAAACTAGCAGAACGTTTTGAGCGGGCAAAATCAAGCGGGGAGTTGCCGGAAAACACCAATTGCTCGGCATTGGCAAAGTATTTAGCGACCATCCATCAAGGCTTGTCAGTACAGGCTTCTAGCGGCGCAAGCAAGGATGAGTTAATGGCAGTGGTAGCGCTAATACTAAAAAAATGGCCGGCAAATATTGGTTAAGTGAGCAATTCTAAGAATTTTTATACAAGACTCTTTAATAGTTAAACACCTATCCGCAAACTGTTAATGCAGCTGATGTAATTCTAGCTTTCTTAATTTAGGCGCTAACTTAGCGGTAAAGCCAACCACCGTAAGCGTCATTAGCCCGCCAAATACTACTGAAGGTACTAAACCCATCAAGCGAGCTGCAAGTCCAGACTCAAACGCGCCTAGCTCATTGGATGAACCAATAAAAATGCCGTTGATTGCTGATACCCGCCCTCGCATCGCATCTGGCGTGGCCAGTTGTAATATCGTAGTGCGCATTACGACTGAAATACCATCAAATATACCCGAAAGCAATAACAGCACTGCTGCTATCCAAAAAGAAGTACTGATGCCAAAGCCGATGATGCAAAAACCAAAGCCGGCGACTGCAGCCAGCAACCAGCGGCCTGCATGCAGGTTAATGGGATAACGGGTCAGTACAAGGCCAGTCATAATCGCCCCCACCGCGGGTGCCGCACGCATAATACCTAATCCTTCCGGGCCTAAATGATAAACGTCTTGAACGAACGCAGGCAGCAGGGCAACAGCTCCGCCAAACAGCACGGCAAACATATCTAGTGACAGCGCACCTAATACAATTTGATTGCTGAAAACAAAACGTAAGCCTTGCGCAATGCTGGTAAATACAGGCGGACTATCTTCGACAGGCGGTGGCTCTTTAATCCTTAGCGACCACATCGCGGCGGCTGCGCCCAGGCATAAGAGTGTCGCCAGCGAATAAGCCATGGTTTTACTGCCAAAGCCAACCAATAAACCACCTATTGCAGGACCCACCACCAAACCAATTTGAAAAACGGAGCTACTAATGCCAGATGCACGCGCATATTGCTCGCGCGGTAAAATAAGGGCGAACAGTGTGGTGTAGCTAGGCGCAATAAAGGCACGCGCTACCCCTGTAAAGGCAATCGAAAAGTATATCCACAAGCTTGCATTGGAACTCAAGCTATGACCAATTAAGTTCATTGAAATGGCAGTAAGTGTAAGGGCATTAACGCCCAACATGATGGCAGCCAGCATGCCAAAGATACGGCGTGAATAATGATGATCAACAGCGTGACCTGCAAAAAGCGCAGTACAAAAATAGGGCAAGACTTCAGCCAATCCGATTAAACCTAGCGCTAATGTGTCGTGTGTAATTTCGTAAATATGCCAGCCAACCGCAACGGCCATAATTTGATAAGCCAACACGACTTGTATACGAAACGCTAAAAGTTTAAGAAATGCGTGATTGTGATAACTGAAGATTTGATTCATTTAGTATTTTTAAAGTAATGCAGTAAGGTTTGACGTTTAGTTTGATCTATATAACGTCACATTTTAATGGCTATAGACGAGATTGCCTAAATGATTGTGTCACTCTGATAAATTGATGTGTAAAATTGCTGGGTTAGTGCAGAGAATAAGGCAGTAAGCGGAACTGAATCCACAACTATGGTTGCGTATTCAGGATTTGCCGATGAGTCGTCATTGACCTAGTGTGACTCTGCTGATATAGATTAGGCGTACTAACCCCATACACCTTCTCGTAAAAAGAAAGTTGCAAAAAAATAACTAAATTAGTTTTTTATTCGGAAAGTTACTAAGAATATTATTTCGGCATGCGCCATAAATACCAACTCGCAATCGTGCGATATGGACTCCAGGCTAAAGCAATCTCTGCAATCTGTTTGCGTTTAGGAGCAGATTCTAGTTTTTTGAGTCGCCTATAACCTTCTACCACGCCAAAATCATCTGCAGGCAATATATCCATGCGTTTTAGTGTGAATATGAGTAACATTTCCACGGTCCAGCGACCGATACCTTTTAGTGCCACTAAGCGTTCAATCAATTCCTCATCCGTCATTACATCAGCATCGTCACGGGTAGGTACCAAGCCACTTAAGGCGCCCTCAGCGATGCCCTGAATCGTCTCGATTTTACGTGCAGAAAATCCACATGCACGTAATGCGTCAAATTCCGTGGTTAATAATGAAGCAGGTGTGGGAAATATATCACCATAAAGGTTGAGTAAGCGCTTGATAATGGCATCACCTGCTTTAGCATGCAGTTGCTGGTAAGCAACTGCATGTATCAGTGCCTCATAAGGTTCGCGCTCAGGCTTTGCTTCAAACGTGCAGGGGCCCACGGTTGCAATCAAGTGTGCCCAATCTTTATCCAATTGCGAAAGAAACTGGGAGGCGTGCTGTAAATGCTCTGAATCAACTAACATGTAATTTACCTTGGGCTAAGTAAAAGTGCCAATGAATGGTGATTATAGATTTAAGTGCAATTTGAGATAGGTTTACAACAAGTTTAATGTGCATAATTGAATTCTAGGATGTTCTAATAATCATAGAAGATATTTTAGAATTCAATAGCAAGACTCGGAGTGCGTACTATCGCAGGTATAGATACATTATGGTCTTCTAGTTAAGTATCACCAGAGGTCATATTATGAGTGAATTAGGTATAAACACTAATACGAAAGAAATACCAGCAAGCGCTACGCAATACGATGCACGCTGGGCATTGGTGCAAGCACGCGATGCAAGCGCAGACGGTACATTTTATTATTCTGTAAGTACTACAGGTGTATATTGCAAACCATCTTGCGCTTCGCGCCCTGCACGACCAGAACACATAAGTTTTCATGATAGTTGTGCGGCAGCAGAGCGTGCAGGTTTTCGTGCATGTAAACGCTGCAAACCGGATCAACCGGATTTAGGAGAGACACATGCAAAAATAGTCGCTGATATTTGCCGGTTGATTGAAGATTCCGAACAGACGATTCACTTGGAGACATTGGCAAATAAAGCAGGATTGAGTGCTTATCATTTTCACCGTGTGTTCAAGGCTGTGACCGGACTCACTCCAAACGCCTATTCAGCAGCGCATCGTGCGAAAAGACTGCGCAATGAACTGAATAAAAACACCACAGTGACTGCAGCGATTTTTGAAGCGGGTTATAACGCCAATAGTCGTTTTTATGAAAAATCAACGCAAGTGCTGGGCATGACGCCGTCAAATTACAAAGCAGGCGGCAAAAACACGACGATTAAATTTGCAATTGGCGAGTGTTCATTAGGTGCAATATTGGTGGCAAGTAGCGAGCATGGTGTTTGTGCGATATTTTTAGGCAATGATCCGGAAAAATTAGTACAAGATTTGCAAGATGCTTTTCCAAATGCGCAACTGATAGGCGCAGATCAAGACTATGAAGCGCTGGTGGCCAAAGTGGTCGGTTTTATTGAAGCGCCTGTGTTGGGGCTCGATTTTTTCAAGCACTTGCCGCTGGATATCCGTGGCACAGCCTTCCAGCAACGCGTATGGCAAGCCCTACGCCAGATTCCAGCAGGTGCTACCGTGAGTTATAGCGACATTGCACAGCTTATAGGCTCACCCAAAGCGGTACGTGCTGTTGCGGGAGCATGTGCGGCTAATACCATTGCAGTCGCGATTCCATGTCACCGCGTAGTGCGCAACGACGGCGCGCTGTCAGGTTATCGTTGGGGCGTAGAGCGTAAGCGTGCATTATTAGATTTGGAGGCGCATCGTTAATGGATTTGTTTGCGAGTCAGCAACCAAGCAAGCAAGAAATTGTGAAAGATGCTTTTCTACTGCAAGGTTTTGCATTGAGTACGGGAGCATTGATACTGGCTGATTTATTACAAGTTATCTCAGCCGCGCCATTGCGCAACATGGTGACGCCGGGCGGCTTTGTCATGTCGGTTACCATGACTAATTGTGGTACGCTGGGCTGGGTGACGGATAGAACAGGTTATCGGTACACAGCGCATGACCCAGTGAGCGGTAAACCGTGGCCAACCATGCCAGATTCATTGATAACATTAGCTCAGCAAGCTGCAAGTGAGGCCGGGTTTGATGCTTTTTTACCGGATGCTTGTTTGATTAACCAGTACAAAGTTGGTGCGCGTATGAGCTTGCACCAAGATAAAAACGAGCTGGATTTTAAGCAGCCTATCGTCTCGGTTTCATTGGGGTTGCCGGCTATATTTCAGTTCGGCGGTTTGGCGCGTGCGGATAAACCGATAAGAATTCCGCTTAACCACGGCGACGGAGTGTTGCCGCTAAAAGCAGACGCTCACATAGTGCCAGCTTTAGGCGAATATAGAATCAACCTGACTTTTCGCAAAGCTGGGTAATGTTTGATTAAGAGGCTACAGCGCTTCTCATTTGATGCATTGGTTCGACTTCATTCTTCTGGGTAAAGCCAGTCGATGACTTGCTGGCGAAATCTCTCTAGCGCAGCACCTGCTGAGGTTAGACGCTGAAGGTCACTGTCAAATGCCTCAGGTTGGAGCTCCTCTTCCGTCTCCTTGAGTTCACCCTTGC
>DASQFK010000064.1:0-9425 GCA_035633175.1 Methylotenera sp. | reverse complement strand
AATTGAAAAAGCACACCCTGACATTTTCAATATTCTGTTACAAGTGATGGATCATGGTACGTTGACTGACAATAACGGTCGCAAGGCTGACTTTAGAAACGTGACCATTATTATGACCACCAATGCTGGCGCTGAGAACCTCTCTAAATCTAGCATGGGCTTTACTAACAGCAAGCAGGCAGGTGACGAGCAAGTGGATATTAAACGCTTATTCTCACCTGAATTCCGTAACCGTTTAGATGCGACTGTATCATTTGCCTCACTGTCACATGACATTATCATCCGTGTCGTTGATAAATTCTTGATTCAATTGGAAGACCAATTGCATGAGAAAAAAGTCGAAGCTACATTTAGCGATGCGTTAAAAGCCTACTTAGGTAAAAAAGGCTTTGACCCATTGATGGGCGCACGTCCAATGGCAAGATTGATTCAAGATACGATTCGTAAAGCCTTGGCTGACGAGTTGTTATTTGGCAAACTAGCTAATGGCGGTAGCGTACATGTGGATATTGATGAAAAAGATGAAGTAAAACTTACTTTTACCCAAGATAAGCAATCGTCTGAGTCTTCGCTAGCAACTGCTGAGTAATTCTAATGCAGTATCCAAGCAGCCAACTTATTCAATGTAAGTTGGCTGTTTTTCCATAATGCTCACGAATAATTCAGACTCAACCAAACCTTTCAGCCATGACTTGAGTTTAGGATAATGTGCCGTTTCAAACCAAACGCAGTCAACACCTGCAAACTGCCGAATGAATGGAAATATCGCAATATCTGCCAAGCTGATTTGATTGCCTAATAAAAACTGCGATTGGTTTAATAGCGCTTCAAGTTGCTGTAAAAACACTTCACCCTGCGCTCTATAAATATCTGCCGATTGCTCCGGAAAGCGAATCGCATATTTGTATTTATCTAATGCCTGCTTAAAACTGCCATCGTTTTCAGCAATTAACTGTTGTGTCGCTATGTTATCTGCAGTTAACCAACCCTCTTTATCGCTCTGCTGTAAAGCCCAGTACATAATATCCAAGCTTTGTTCAATTACAGTGCCATCATTTAATATCAATACGGGTACAGTGGCTTTAGGAGAAGCTTTTAACATCTCGCTAGGCTTGGCTCTTAATACAATTTCACGTATTTCAACAGATATATCTGCATATTTCAGCACCATACGGGCACGCATGGCATAAGGACAACGACGATAAGAATAAAGAATCGGTAGTGCCATCGCGATTTAAGACTAGCCGAGCGTTTTACAAATATCGTGTACTAACTTAGGCCCTTTATAGATCAAGCCGCTATATACCTGCACTAAGCTTGCGCCCGCTGCAATTTTCTCTACCGCTTGTGCGCCACTTAAAATGCCACCCACACCAATGATAGGTAACGCCCCTTGCAATCTTTGGGATAGCTGTTGTATTACTAGGGTTGATTTCTCACGTACAGGCGCACCGGATAAGCCACCTGTTTCATCAGCATTTTTCATACCCTTAACCGCCTCGCGCGATAAAGTGGTATTAGTTGCAATTACGCCGTCTATCTTATGCGCCATGAGTAAATCGGCAATCTCGCTGATTTGCTCACGCTCTAGATCCGGCGCTATTTTTAAGGTAATTGGCACGTAACGTCCATATTGGTCCGCAAGTTTGGTTTGCTCCAATTTAAGCGTGGCAAGCAGATGTGAAAGTGCGTCTTTTTCCTGTAAAGCGCGTAGGTTTTTAGTGTTGGGTGAGGATATATTGACCGTAATATAACTGGCATGTGCATACACTTTTTGCATGCAAATCAAATAATCATCTACTGCGTTTTCAATCGGCGTATCAAAATTCTTACCAATGTTAATGCCTAAAACGCCTTTATATTTAGCCGCTTTTACATTCTCAACAAGGTTATCTACGCCTAAATTATTAAAGCCAAAGCGGTTAACAATACCTTGTGCCTCTTTTACCCTGAACAATCGCGGCTTAGGATTACCTGGTTGTGCACGCGGTGTAACCGTGCCTACTTCAATAAAGCCAAAACCCAATGCAGCCATGCCATCAATCACAGCGCCGTTTTTATCCAGGCCGGCAGCCAAGCCCACAGCATTAGGAAAAGTAATGCCCATGACTTCTCTAGGCTGGCAAACTAGTGTTTTTGGGTAAAGTGATAAAGCCCCAGTTTTTTCGGCTAGCTTAAGGCTTTTTAAAGTGAAGTCGTGAGTGGCTTCAGCATCAAACTGAAACAGCAAAGGTTTTGCAAGTGAGTAAATATCCATAGCTGAATTTTACTTGAAAACTATTTAGACATTATCGCTATTTAACCCAATATCATTTTTTAATAGATAAGCATTTAATCAGTTACTTTTTAATGGGAATGACACTAATCGCACCACCAGTTTCTAAAATAGCAGTATGAACGTCTTTAATGCTGCTACAACCCGCTAAACGCAAAGCCTCATCCAGCTCCTGTTGGGTCAGTTGTGAGTTCTCCATCATATCTTGATAAAGCTTGCCATTATGAATCAGTATTTGTGGCCGCCCTTCAATCAGCGACTCGAGCTTTTTGCTTTTATACGTAGCAAACCCCACTAAATAATTGATTGTCACCAAAGTAGTCGCACTAATCAAGCCACCTATCAATGAGTTATCGCCGCCATTCATCGAGTTTTGCACCGCGTTCGATAAAATCAGTAACAGCACCAAATCAAAAGGCGCTAATTGCCCAATCTGCCGCTTGCCCGAAATACGCAAAATAAAAATCAAAAATACATATACAAGAATGCTACGAACGATTAATTCCCAAACCGGCACAGTCAAGTTCAACATGTTCTAGCCTTTATACAATGATGTTTAATCAGTTTAGTTTAATCCAAATTTGATGCACCATAGCTAATAATCGTTACCAAGATGGGCACGTCGCCTGACTGGATTCCTGCCTATCAAGTGCGAACAATCAGCTTTCACGTGTGAATAAAGAGCTTCAGCTCATTTATTCCACGGGCAAGCCAAACACTGGCTAAGCTGATATATTCCACGGGGAGACCTTTACGGTTTCGCGGGAATGACGGAGTGAAAAAAAATATGTCTGTAAATAACCGTTAAGTTTACACAAAAAAAGACACTGGATTCCGTGTCAAGCACGGAATGACGAAACTTGAGAGGCATACAAAATAAAGTAGCAATGGTGAATCTTGAATCGGTTTTGACCTTCAATCCCCTGCTACCGCGCCTGTGTTGTTCACCATCATGGGAGCTTTCGGTAATCGGCTGTTTGAGCGAAGCGAGTTTCCGATTGACGCCCATGATGGTGAGCAGCACAGGAAACAAGCGGTAGGGGGTAGCCTTTTCTTTGGTTTCTTTCTTTTGGCTAAGCAAAAGAAAGAAACTCGCCAGTCGCGCGAAAGCGGCCTATTTCGATACGAGAAACGGTGTGCAAATAAACACCAATTTGCACACCCTACTTACTACTTTTGTTTGTTCGAGTCATTTGGATTATTGCTATGTAGTCTTTTGTAAATTTCATCGGGCGTCTCAACTTTATTGTTTTTTTGCTGTAAAACAGATTTAAGAGCTGTATCTTTATCTGCTCCAACCTGAGACTCCTTATCTTGGCAAGAAGTTAGAAATGCTAGTGTTATCGATATAGCTACTTCTTATTCACAACTTGATTCCTTTCAAATTTACATGCTTATTAATCGGTTTAACTCTAGCAGCTTTATCTACAAATAATTTAGAGTCATAGAAATTATTTGTAGTAAGTATAAAATCGCCTATGTTACATTTACCCTAATTCCACCTGCACTAAATTATCACTAAATGTAGTCGAATGCCCCATATCCCCAAACTCCGCTGAACTAATGCAATTCACCGTGCCTTTATTGAGCTGACGCCAATAACCAAGCGTTGCCACCACAATACCCGGATTCACATCTTTGGTAATACGCGCATCTCCTTCAAACGCACCGCGGTCGTTATATACACGTACCTTCGCGCCCTCTGCAATCCCACGCATATCTGCATCAGCAGCGTTAATCATCACAAATTGCTCACCTTGTCCTTTAATCTTTTCTGTCACATTGGCGTAACAAGAATTTAAAAAGCCATGGCTTTTTGGCGAAATAATACTTAACGGATATTTTGCTGCTAAAACAGGGTTAACTTCAGCCGATTCACGTGACGCAACATAATCTGGCAGTGAATCTAAATCCTCACCCGGTTGAAAGCCTTCGTACATTTGACGGAACGGCCCAGCAACGAAGTTTTTAGCGCCTTCTACCAAGAACATGCATTTACCTGTGGGGGTTGGGAATTTGCCCTCTTTATGTGGCACGCGGTCGTCTTTAGTACCGACATTGAGTCGTGCGAAGCCGTGTTCACGCAAATACGCTAAATCGATACCATCGCAAGCGGGCGCATCCCAATCCACATAATTCTCTAAACATTCGCTATCTGACCATTTAAAGTTTTCCTCTTCAAAGCCCAAACGCTTAGCCAAGCGGCGGAAAATCTCATTATTGGAAATCGCTTCGCCAGGTGCATCTACACATTTAGCGTTATAGGTAAGGTACAAATGCCCCCAAGAAAGAATCATATCCTCCATCTCAGCACCCATTGTGGCCGGCAGCACGATGTCAGCATAGGCAGCGGTATCGGTAATAAAGTGGTCGGCAACAATGGTGAATAAATCTTCACGCTGCAAGCCGGCGACAATTTTGTCAGTCTCGGGCGATTGCGTCACGGGATTGGTATTCCAGACCATTAAGGATTTAATCGGTACATCCAACTTAATCTCTTCTGTAAGCACACGGCCAAGTTGCAGAATATTGACTACTGGTGTGCCTTCTGGAATCAAATCAGGCCGCGATATCACATCAAACTTGTATGGATGCTCCCACACGGGGAATTGCAGAGCGCCGCCGCCCACATGGCGCCAAGCACCAATCAATGCAGGCAGGCAAGTCACCGCGCGAATCGCCTGGCTGCCGCCGTAGGTACGTTCAAGCGCTACGCCTAAACGAATCGCAGCTGGAGGCGTAGTGGCATATTCCCTGGCAAATTTGCGAATATCTTCAGCAGGAATACCAGTGATTTGCTCTGCCCATTCAGGTGTGCGGGTTTTGGCACGTTCTGCCAGCTCTTTATAACCAACGGTGTAATTATCTACATAGTCCTGGTCTACCAAGCCTTCAGCGATAATCACGTTCATCATCGCCATCGCTAATGCACCATCTGTACCCGGTTTCGGGGCAATATGCCAATCGGCTTCTTTAGCGGTTCTGGACGCATAAGAATCAACCACCACAACCTTAGCGCCGCTTTTCTGCGCTTCATGCACGATGCGCCAGTGATGTAAATTGGTGGAAACAGAATTACATGCCCAGATAACAATATATTTGGAGTGAATAAAGCTTTCAGGGTCTACACCGGCAGTTGGCCCTACAGTCAATAACCATGCGGTGCATGAGCCTTCGCCGCAGAAGGTTCGCTCTGTGACAGTTGCGCCCAGGCGGTTAAAAAAGGCATCCCCGCCATTTAAGCCGTGCACTAAGCCTTGATTGCCCAAATAGCTTGCAGGCATGATAGCCCGAGGCCCGTGGTCGGCAATAATGCCTTTCCAGCGTGTAACAATTTCATCCAGCGCTTCATCCCAGCTGATTCTTTTGAATTGTTTGCTGCCTTTAGGACCCGTTCTTTTCATCGGGTAAAGCAGGCGGTCGGGGTGATAGTGCCGTTTTTCGTAATCTTTGAGTTTGACGCAAAGGCCGCCCCGCGTCATGGGGTGATCCGGGTTGCCTGTTACGCTGATGAGCTTGTTGTCTTGCACCGTATAAACCATAGAGCAAGTATCAGGACAATCATGCGGGCAACCGCCATGAAAGGTTTTAATAGACTCACTTTCTAAAGATTTACTTTGAATAGCATCATCCACTAGTTTGTTCATTTACGACTCTCCTCGAAGATTTATACGGATTTTTTATGGCTAATAATTTTTATTTTCTATCTTTAATAAGCATTAATATATACCAACCTGTATAGCATTGCAATGGCATAATTGTCACTCTCATTATAAGTACCGCACCAATCAATCATCATGGCAAAAAATCAATCACTACCATTATTAGGCGGATTAACACCCACGCAGTTTCTAACGGAATACTGGCAGAAAAAGCCTTTACTCATTAAGCAAGCGATTCCTAATTTTTCAGGACTATTAAGCCCAGAGGAATTGGCTGGTTTAGCTTGCGAAAATGAGGTGCAATCAAGAATAGTGCAACAAAAAGGTGAAAAATGGCTACTTAAAAACGGTCCATTTGATGACACAGACTTTAGTAAACTGCCCAACAAAGACTGGACATTGCTAGTGCAAAGCGTGAATCATTATTTACCGGAAGCGGCTGAACTGTTACAACGATTCGATTTTATTCCCCATGCAAGGCTCGATGATTTAATGGTGAGCTATGCCCCAAATGGCGGTGGCGTGGGGCCGCATTTTGATAGCTATGACGTGTTTTTATTACAAGGTCAAGGCAAGCGGTTATGGCGGATTAGTGAACAAACTGACTTAAGTTTGATAGATGGCGCTCCTTTACGTATTTTGAAAAATTTTGATACTTCACAAGAATGGTTACTAGAAGCTGGCGATATGCTTTATCTGCCACCGCAAATAGCACATTGGGGCATTGCTGTTTCAAACGGTGTTGAAGACTGCATGACATATTCCATTGGGTTTCGTGCGCCTAAAAACCAGGAGCTCGCAACTGAGTTTTTAGGTTTCATGCAGGACAAACTAGCCCAAGAAAAATTGCAGTTAACTGGCATCTATCAGGATGCTGATTTAACCTTACAAAGCCATCCAGCTGAAATCAGTCACGATATGATTATTAAAGTGAGTGAGAATCTTCAAAAGATTAAATGGTCTGATAATGATGTAGCACAATTTTTAGGCAGCTATCTCTCCGAACCCAAAGCAGATGTAGTTTTTGAAGCCAATAAAAAAATGTCTATGCGTGCTTTCAGTGAGAAATTAGCAAAAGCCGGTATAGCATTAGATTTAAAAAGCCAAATGTTGTTTTTTAATGATTGTTTTTTTATGAATGGCGAAGGTGTAATATTTACGGGAGATTCGGCAGAATTACTCAAAGAATTAGCCGACAAGCGTTTTCTTAACGAAAAAATAATAGATGACCCGCTTTTGCTACAGCAGCTTTATGACTGGTATATTGCTGGTTACTTAAGCTTTAATACTCATTAAAAATATTATTCAAAAGATTGCCATGGATAACGAATTGAAAACCATCGAAGAGAATCAAATCCTCATAGGTGAAAGCTTATATGCAGAAGCCATTAATATCGTGCTAGCGAATGCAAAGCATGAGTTGTTAATTTTCGATCAGGATTTGAGCCATGGGGATTTTGCCAGCTTGCGCAAATATCAATTGTTGCAACAATTTTTAAGCAAAAGCGTAACAAGTCATTTAACAGTTATCTTGCAGAGTACAACATTTTTTAACGAAAAATGCCCGCGTCTATTGAGCTTACTCACCACTTATGGGCACAAAATGACTGTGTATGAAACTAATGACTCAGCTAAACACGCCAAGGATTGTTTCATATTAGCTGATGGCCTGCATTACATTAAACGTATACATATTGACCATGCCCGTTTTAAATATGCGCTGAATGATGCAGAAAGTGTAAGTGTGCTAGATAGCAGGTTTAAAGAATTGCTTGAGGCAACACACGATGTAGTGACTGTGACTAGGTTAGGATTATGAAATCATTACTCTTAAAGATTTTCTTTCTTTTATATTGCATTTGTATTGCTTTACCTGCAACCGCAGCCACCGAATTCAAAATTATTACCCTGCAACATCGCTTCGCTGAAGATATACTTCCTAGCATTCAACCGCTTGTTGGTAGTGAAGGCACTGCAAGCGGCATACAAAATCAATTGATCATTCGCGCTAGCCCAGAAAATATGGCTCAGATCGAACAAGTCATTGCCACTTTAGATGTAGCTCGCCAGAATCTGAAAATTACCGTAAGTCGTCAAAATAATCTGCAGAATGAGCGTGAAGGCGTCACCGTGAATGGCCGCAAACGCTTTGGCAATGTGGAGATTGGTACGACCAATAAACGGACTGCGAGAGAAGGTGTGCAGATCGGTATTGAAAATAATCAAAGTAATTCTAGTAGCACTAGTAATCAATTTATTAATGTGGTTGATGGTGAGCAGGCATTTATTCGTGTGGGTCAATCTGTGCCATTTACTCAAGAATGGGCCGTGTTGTCCCGCCGATATGTAAGTGTACAAAAAACCACTGAATTTGTAGATATCACAACGGGATTTTCAGTGCGGCCACGCAGCATTGGTAATCAAATTGAAGTAGAAATTACGCCAAGAATCGCACAATTAAATCAGCGTGGGTTTATTGACTTTGAAGAACTTACCACAGTGGTAAGAATGAACCGCGGCGAGTGGTTAGATATCGGCGGTATCATGGGTCAAAAAGATGAGGTAAGCCGGGCAATCTTAAGCAAGCAATCTAGTCGCCAATCTCAGGACAATCAGCTTTCCATCCTTGTGGAATAAGGTAATTGACTTAATTTTTTAGTTTTTTGTGAAAAATACCAAAAAATTTTAACTTTCATACAACAAGTGGCGAAAAATAACGGTTTTAGACTGGTTTTTTTCCAAATAACTGGTAAAATTTGCGCCACTCGGTATAGCTAATTAGGTAAAACTTTTAAGCGGTTATCGAAAAGTTTTTTAACTAGTTAAACCTCTAAGGAATAAATATGACACGTTCTGCTTTACTTGCTGCATTACTAGCTCTTGCTCTAACCGCTTGTGGCGAAAAACCTGCTGAAGAAGCACCTGCTGCTGAAGTTGCTCCAATGGAAGCTCCTGCTGAAGCTGCACCAGCTGCTGAAGCTGCACCAGCTGCTGAAGCTGCACCTGCTGCTGAAGCTGCTCCTGCTGAAGCTGCTAAGTAATTAGCATCTAGTAGATGTACGAAAAGCCGACTAATAGTCGGCTTTTTTGTTTTTAGCTTTATTTTTAAATTACTGGTAGAATTTTCACACTCGGTATATGCTAAATTAAGTAAGACTTTTAAGCGGTTATCGAAAAGTTTTTTAACTAGTTACTCTAAAGGAATTAATATGACACGTTTTGCTCTGCTTGCTGCATTATTAGCGTTAGCTTTAACTGCTTGTGATAAAAAAACTACTGAAGAGGCACCTGCTCCTGAAGTAGCTCCGATGGAAGCACCTGCTGCTGAATCTTCACCCGCTGAAGCTGCACCTACTCCTGCTGCTGAAGTTGCTCCTGAAGCTACCCCTGCTCCAGAAACTCCAGCTGCTGAAGCTAAGTAATTAGCATTTGGTCAGTATTAAAAAAGCCGACTTTTAGTCGGCTTTTTTATTTTTAAGACTTTGATT